>DAIOGM010000212.1:0-12231 GCA_036745215.1 Gemmataceae bacterium | reverse complement strand
TCCATCGCGCCGCGAACCAGGCGTTCGACGATTTCGTGATTGAACTTGGAAGCGACAATTGCGAAACGCCCGCTCGGCGCTTTGGGTGAACCTTCGTAGGTGGGCATGGCAAGATTTCCCGTTGCGCAACAAAAACCCCAGGAATCGCTGCGCTCATCCTGGGGCTTGCTGGTTTGCTTACGCGAGATTCAACGTCTTCAAGAATTCCCCGTTGCTCTTGGTGCGCGACATGCGATTGATGAGCAATTCCATCGCCTCCACGGGATTCATGTCGCTCAAGACTTTTCGCAAGATGTACGTCATGCGCAGCTCATCCGCGGTCGCGAGCAATTCTTCCTTGCGCGTGCCGGACGCGTTGACATCGATGGCGGGCCAGACGCGTTTGTCCACGAGGCGGCGGTCGAGGTGCAATTCCATGTTGCCGGTGCCTTTGAATTCTTCAAAGATCACCTCATCCATGCGGCTGCCGGTATCGACGAGGGCCGTCGCGAGGATCGTCAAGCTGCCGCCTTCCTCGATGTTGCGGGCGGCGCCGAAGAATCGCTTGGGCTTGTGCAGCGCGTTCGCATCCACGCCGCCGGAGAGAATCTTGCCGGAATGTTCGCACTCGTTGTTGTAAGCGCGGGCCAGACGCGTGATCGAATCGAGCAGGATGACCACGTCCGTGCCGAACTCGACCATCCGCTTGGCCTTTTCAATCACCATCTCGCTCACCTGAACGTGCCGGCTCGACGGCTCGTCAAACGTGGACGACACGACTTCCGAATTTTCGCTGCGGACGGAGCGTTCCATTTCCGTCACTTCTTCGGGCCGCTCGTCGATGAGCAGGACGATGACGTAGCATTCCGGATGATTGCGCAAGATGCTGTTCGCCATCTTCTGCAACAGAACCGTCTTGCCCGTGCGCGGCGGCGCGACGATCAGGCCGCGCTGTCCCTTGCCGATCGGCGTGATCAGGTTGACGATGCGCATGTTGATCTCTTCCGTCTCGGCTTCGAGATTCAAACGATTATCGGGATGCAGCGGCGTCAAGTCATCGAAGACGACTTTCTGCGTCAGCAAATCCGGATCGTTGTAATTGATCGCCTCGACGCGCAAGAGCGCGAAGTAACGCTCGTTCTCCTTCGGCGGCCGAATCTGTCCGGACACGACGCTGCCGGTGCGCAGGCCGAAGCGGCGAATCTGGCTCGGCGAAATGTAGATGTCATCGGGACACGGCAAGTAATTGTAATCCGGGCTCCGCAAGAAACCGAAGCCGTCCGGCAAAGTCTCGAGCGTGCCTTCGCCGAACATGAGGCCGTTTTGCTTGACGCGTTCCTTGAGAATCTTGAAGATCAAGTCCTGCTTTTTCAGGCCCGAGTAATCCGTCAGGTTCTCATCCTTGGCGACCTTCTGCAACTGCATCATCGTCATCTGTTGCAACTCGGAAATGTGCGTCGTGCCGCGCTTGATTTCCTCATAACGGCTATTCGTTTCCGCGTCGAAACCGATGTGTTCTTCGTTATCGACATTGCGTTCGGCAGGGGCTGCGTCGGGAGCGAGGTTGTCATCGTCGAGAATGTTGTCGCCAAATTCCGGCGTGGTCGGACGTGGGCGCGTGCGAACGGGATTGCCTTCTTTGCGGCCTCTAAAGTCCGGCATCGATGATCCTCCTAATGGCTGGCACGAGATTGGGAGGTCCTGTTCCTCTCTCGCAAGGGAGCACGACATGGTGGGTGCGCCATCACGAACACGCCAGCGGCAGGATAAGGAATGTATGTGATTCTAGCAGATAACTTTCCACGACACCAGTGCGTCTTTGACTTGTCGGTTAACTTTTTCGAAATCACCATCATTGACGATTATGACGTGGGCATGACGTTTCTTCATTTCGAGCGGCATCTGCATGCACTCTCGACGCTCCAACTCTTTCTCATCCCAGCCGCGTGTTTCTTTCAGGCGGGCCAAACGCATTTCTCGGGGGGCGTCAACAAAGACAATCTTGTCGCAGTGTTCATGCCAACCGGTCTCGATCATGATCGCGGCGTCGAGGATGATGAATTCTACGTTCGAGGTGCCTCGGGCGTTTGTTATTTCTTGGACAATTTTTTGTTCAATGAACGGGAAGACGATGGATTCCAGGGCGCGCAACTCGTCGGCATCCGCGAAAACGATGCGGCCGATCGATTTTCTGTCTGGGCTTCCCTGATCGTCGAGAATGCGATTGCCCCAACGTGCGACGAGTTTTTCTTTGATCTCCGGTTGCGACAACGCCTCGTGTCCGAATGCGTCCGCGGAAATGAGACGCCCGCCCAGCATTTGCATGGCGGTTGCGACCACGCTTTTGCCGCTGCCGATGCCGCCGACGATGCCGATAACGGGAATCATGGTTCATCCACCGTGGTGCAGGCGGCTCGCCTGCACACATTTGTGCAGGCGAGCCGCCTGCACCACGGAAATATTTTGTTTATTGTTGCACTTCGGCCGCGTCGTGCCAGTTCGGCCCCATGCTCATATCGACGCGCAACGGCACGTTTAGTTTTCCGGCGAGCGCCTGCGTCATTTCGTCGTGCACCAATGCGATAATCATTTTTTCTTCCATGGGCGGCGCCTCGAACACCAGCTCGTCATGGATTTGCAGCAGCATGCGCGATTTTGCCTTTTCGCGTTTCAAGCGATGATGGATATTCAGCATCGCGACCTTGATCAGATCGGCCGCGGAGCCCTGGATCTGCATGTTGATCGCTTCCCGCTCCGGCTGATTGCGATTCTTGTAGCTCGTCGTCGGCCGTACGCCTTCGATCTGACGCCGCCGGCCCAGAATCGTCTGCACAAACCCTTGCTCGCGGCACGAACGCAGCAAGTTGTCCTGATATTCTTGCACAAGCGGGTATTTTGCGAAATACGCGTCGATGAATTTGACCGCGTCCGGCAGCGGAATATTGAGGCCGCGCGCCAGGCCGCCGGGACTCATGCCGTAAATGACGCCGAAATTGACGACTTTCGCGGCGCGGCGCATCGCATCGGTGACGTGATTTTGCGCGACGTTGAAAACTTCCGCCGCGACCAACGCATGAATGTCGCGATCCTCCGCAAACGCTTTTTGCAGCGCCTTGTCGCCGGAGAAATGCGCGAGGAGGCGTAGCTCGATCTGCGAATAGTCGGCCGTCAACAGTTGCCAGCCCTTTTCGGGGATGAACGCGCGGCGAATGTTGCCGCCCATGTCGCTGCGTATCGGAATGTTCTGCAAATTGGGATCGCTGGAGCTGAGCCGGCCCGTCGAGGCCACCGTTTGATTGAACGACGCATGCACGCGGCCCGTGCGCGCGTTGACGAGCGCCGGCAGCGCATCGACATAGGTGCCCTTGAGCTTGGTGATCTTGCGATGCTCCAGGAGCTTGCGCGGGAATTCGACGTGCGGATGTTCCTCGCGCGCCAGCGCCTCCAGCGTTTCCTGATCGGTGCTCGACTCGGCGCCCGTGCCGGTCTTCTTGATCGGCTTGAACTTGAGCTGATTGAAGAGAATTTCGCGCAGTTGCGGCACCGAGTTGATGTTGAACTTGGTGCCCACAACCGTAAAGATCGTTTCCTCGAGCTTTGTTAGGCTGGCGTCCATTTCTTTACTCAAGGTGTTCAAGAGCGGCACGTCGAGGCGGATGCCGGTGTATTCCATCTCGCCGAGCACGTCGATGAGCGGGATTTCGAGGTCGTCATAAAGATAATAGTCTGCGCTTTGACGGGAGGGCGAGGCTCCTGCCGAGCCGGGGACCCCGTTTGCACGCGGCTCGGCGGGAGCCTCGCCCTTCCGATGCCGGGAGGGCGAGGCTCCTGCCGAGCCGGGGACCCCGTTTGCACGCGGCTCGGCGGGAGCCTCGCCCTCCCGATTTGGCCGCTTGAAGTGAAATTGCTCGAGCATCGGCTCCAGCTTCTCGCACAGCCGCCACGCGACGTCGGCGTCCTCGGCGGCATATTCGGCGACGCGCGCGGTCGGGACCTGGTCCATGCGCAGTTGATTCTTGCCTTTGCCGATCAGCTCCGTAATCGAGATGTTGCGGTGGCCGAGATGGTCCATCGCCAGCGCGTCGAGGTTGTGATTGCGCGTGCCGGCGTGCAGCAAATAATCCGCGAGCATCGAATCGCCGGCGATGCCCTTCATGCGGACGCCGTTGCGCAACAACACTTGCCAGTCGTACTTGATGTTCTGATTGACTTTGCTGACGGACGCGTCTTCGAGAATCGGCTTCAATTGTTCGAGCGTGCCTTCCGGGTCGAGCGTCGCCTCGCCCGCGGGGCCGCGCAGCGCGAGGTACCAGGCTTCGGCCGGCTTCCAGCAGATGGCGATGCCGACGATGTCCGCGTCGTGCGGATCGAGCGACGTCGTTTCGAGGTCGATCGCGAAACGCTGTTGCTTTTGCAGTTGCTTGAGAAATGCCGTGAAGTCCTTCGCCTTGTTAACAAGGTGATACTCGTGCGGCCAATCAGTTCCCGCGGCGTTGCCGGCAGTTGCGGCGGCGTCGTCGCTGAACAAGCTGCCTTGAACGATGCCGGATGTTGACTCGGCTGGAGCATCCTTGATCGTCGCGCGCACTTGATCGGCAAAGCCGCGGAAGCCGCAGTTGCGAAACAACTCCAGAAGCTTCGGCCCGTTCCAGGACTGGATGCGCCAGTTCGGCCAATCCATCGCCACCGGCACATGCTTGTCGAGCGTCACCAGCTTTCGGCTCAACTCCATGTTTGGCACAAAAGCTTGCAGGTTCTCCTTCTTCTTGCCCTTGAGATCGCCGATGTGCGCGAAGAGATTCTCGATGGTGCTATATTCTTGCAGATACTTGCTCGCGGTCTTGGGGCCGACGCCTTCCGCGCCGCGCACGTTGTCCACGGAATCGCCGACGAGCGTTTGATAGTCGATCACCTGCTCGGGCCGCACGCCCCAGTCCGTCAGAAGCGTGTTCGCATCGAAGATTTCACGCTTGCGGAGATTGAAGATCTTGACGCGATCGCTCAAAAGCTGCCGGCAATCCTTGTCGCTGGAGCAGATGAAAACGTCGAGCCCTTGCTCGGCGCCGGCCACGGCGAGCGTTGCGATCAGATCGTCCGCCTCGTAGCCTTCGAGCGCGATTTGCGGGATGCGCATCGCCTCGAGCATTTCTTGAATCAGCGGGATTTGCAGTTGCAAATCGTCCGGCATCGGCCCGCGATTTGCTTTGTATTCTTCGTAAATCACGTCGCGAAACGTCTTGCCCGGCGCATCGAAGCACACCACCAGATACGTCGGCTTCTTGTCATTGCGCAAGAACAGCATGTCCTTGGTGAAGCCAAAGAGCGCATTGGTCGGCAAACCCGAGGGGCTCGTCATCTCCGGCAGCGCGTGGAAGACCTGGAAGATGAGCGCGAACGCGTCCACAAGATAAAGGCTGTCTGCCAAGGCGTGTTCCCTCATTCATCGATACGCAGCGATGCGACGATCGCCTTGAAGATCGGCTCCACGGTTTCCAGCTCCAGGTCGTTCGCCTGCCACATCAAGAGGATGGTCCCCGTTTCGCAGTAAAAAGAACGCGTGCAGCAGGAGTTGGTAAGGTCGAAGCTGAAGAAGCGAATGTTATGGCCCAGCGCCGGCTGCCCGGCGATCGATTCGACCGCATCGTCCGCTTCCAGTTCCGGATAGTCGGCACGCAGCGCGTCCAATACCGTGTCCGCGACCTCGCCCACCTCCGGCATTTGCGAATCGTACGTGACCATGAAAAACGCCGTGTCGCGGCTCTGTACGGAAACGGTCCAGCCGGTCTCGGCGTCTTCACGCGTCAGTTGCCAGTTGTCTGGATATTGAAAGCGAACTCCGTCTTTTCGGAACATCCCGGGCATCGCTCAGCCTCCTTCGAATCATTATAGGAGGCTCACCCAAGCCCGCGGATGAGCGCAGCGATTCCGCCGGGTCGCAGCACAATCGATATGATCCCGACAAAGCGCATAAGCAATTTCATTTCAAGCGCAACCATGCTCAATCACTCAACAATGACGCGAACTTTTCCGATCAAGGTGTTTAGTCAAGTCAGAGAAACTCTGTCTATTGAGGTATGGTAATGCAATTCGTGCGACTCTTTTCGATTACCGCACTCGTCCTGAGTTCGATTGCACTTTTCTCGACCACCGCCCGCGCCGGCGAATTGAGCGGCCGCTGGCGCAGCGGCGAATGGACGGACGACAATACCGGCCATCGCGGGCCGCTCAAGGCACGCTTCCGCGAGAAAAGCAATGGCGACTATCGCGTGGTATACACGGGGAGATTCGCGCTCGTCGTGCCGTTCCGATTTGCCACGACGATGAATGTGGTCGGCCGCGACGGCGACAAGGTGCTGCTCGCGGGTGAATCGCGCTTGCCGGGCTTCGGCCAATTCACCTATCAGGCCGTTGCCGATGAGGACAACTTCAACTCGCAGTATTCATCGCGGCGTTGGCGCGGGGAATTTAATTTGAACCGCTAGATACGAATTGAATGAAAATGTAGGTCAGGCTTTCCAGCCTGACATTGTTTTGCCATGTTCATCAAGCTTGGGAAAGTTCAGTCAGGCTGGAAAGCCTGACCTACTTCAAAAAAAACCAGCCGCGAACGCGAATCGAGTTCTTGGCTGATCAAGCCATTTTCAAAAGGCAAGCTCCGTTGCACGAAAACGCGAACCCACGCCCCCCCTCTACGCATCGGGGTGAGTAAAAGGGCCATATCGCAGCGCAACGCATTCGAAAATAACAACTTAGGACGCCGACTTGTTACCCAAGTCTTGTTGAGTAAAAGGTCACGGCCGCCGCAATTCGACGATGATTCCGCCGAGCTTGAAGATGCGATGCAGCTTGGAGAAATAGAGTTGCCGATGCCAGACGAGCCCGCACTCCTCGCAATGGCGGCGCAGCTCGTGGCGATTGTACGTCCGGCAGTGCCACAGGCCGCTCGACATGGCGCCGGCGAAGGTGTCTTCCGTCGTCATCAGCAATACCTTGCCGCCCGGTTGCAAGATGCGTGTCAATTCGCGCAGGCCGGGCGCCGGATCGGGCAGGTGTTCCAGGACCCAGCCGCACACGATGGCGTCGAAGTAATCGTCCGAGTACGGCAAGCGCGTCAGATCGGCGGCCAGGTATTGAATGCGGCTCGATTTCAAGCGGCGACGCGAGCGCTTCAGCATGCGCTGCGACAGATCGAACGCATGAATGGCGGCGTCCGCATCGCCGCGTTTGAGGATGTACTTGCAATGCCGGCCGTTGCCGCAACCGGCGTCGAGAATGCGCTTGCAGCCGCGCAGGTCGAATGCTTCGGGACGCAACACTTGCCCGGCGAGGATGGAGTGTCCGGTGAAAATGCCCGACACGCTCGTCAACTTGCCGGCGAGGCCGTCGTAGTGGTCCTGGATGAAGCTGCGATATTCCGTGAACGGCTTCTTGGGCTTCTTCGATTCAATCGCCCGTTGAATCGCAACTTTGAATGGGTTTTTCTCGCCGGCAATTGCTGGGAGGGTTTGCTGGGTTTCCATGAATGACTTTCTTGTCCGCAGGCTGCCGCTCGATTCGTCCCAATCGAACGCGGCGCCGCCAGCAGCTAGACCGCAATGCGGCGATGGTAAATGTACCACTCTGCCGCCAATAAAGCTACGGCTATCAACAGAATCCACTTCCAAATCTCGCGCACCTGAAACTTCTCCTCGCCGGCGACGATACGCTCATCGCCGATCTGAATGCTCGGGCGCGGCTCAATGTTGCTTTCATTGATGTCGAGCAAGTTGACGGCGAACGCGCGGGGCGGTTGCTTCTCTCGTACATTCTCGTCAACGTGCGGGTCGATTAGAAAGCGGTAAATACCGAGTTTTTCCGTACTGGTAAACACGATTTCATTGCGATCGCCGCGTTTCATTTCGAACTTCTTGTTGCCCGGCGCGGTAATCAAGACTTCACGAAAGCCCGCTTCGGGCCGCAGAATCACCGCTTCCCCCGCGGACACGCTGACGGCGCGGACCGAATCATCGACGTTGCCCAGAATGTAGAGCAAGTTGCGGAAGAACAGCGGAAAGCTCGTCTGCAACGGCCAATCGGTGACGAGGTCGTCCTTGTCATTGATGAGCGGAAATGTCTGCACCAGATCGGTGTGCGGCCCGCGCGACATCGCAAAGACGAGCGGCGCCTGGTTGCTGGTCTCGATGATGCGCGTGATCGCCGGCAAGCTGCGCTTGCGCGGATCGCCGTCGGGCAATTCAAGCTGTTCCGCCGCTTTCGGATCGAGATTATTCTTCACGTCGAATACCCACGCTTCGGAGGTTCGCACGTCCCAGATCGTCGTCAAGTAACGCAACAGCGGATGCTGCTGTTTCGACGGCATCATCAGCGGATTCTTGAGCATCTTGTCGCCGCGTTGCCAGGGGGGCGGCGGGCGATCGATGAAGAACGTGTTCGCCATCGGCATGTCGGTTTCGTCGGCGGGAGCGCAGCGGTCGAAGACGACGAGATCGTACTCGCCGCTGCGGGCCTTCTTGCGATAGCTTTCTTCCTTCAAGTCGGCCGCCGCGATGTGCTCGGCGACGGCGATCTTCTTGGTGCCATCCTGCTCGAAGAATGCATCGAGCACGGTATTGCTCGGGCCGACGATGAGGATCTTGGCCTTGCGCATGGTGCCGACGGCGAGATACGCTTCGTCATCGAGCGGGAAATCGTCGCCCGGCTTGTCGAGATGCGCTTTCAAGACGATGTTGCGAGCCGGGTCGATCGCTGGCAATTCGAACGGCCAGGAGATTTCGCCGGGCTCGTCGATCTCGTCCTTTTCTTCCTTGGCTTCCACGTGCTTTCGCGCCGGCGCCTCGAGCACTTGCGACAATGGATAGGTCAATTGGCCGTCCACATACACGTCGAGCTTCAATCGAATCGGCGCCTTCTGGGCGCGGAAGTTGGCGACGCGAACGTGAGCGAGCAGCTTCTGGATGTTGGCGGCGCCTTTTTTCTTGTCCAGCGGTTTGCGCATCACGTTCAGGCCGACGACGGCGAGATTGTTGGTGTTGCCTGGGTTAACGAGGTCGTATTTCCCCGCCATGTGATAACGCAAATTGAGGCCGCCCGTGTCGCTGTCCTTGCCGGCCTTGCGCAAACTCAACGCCGCGAGCGCCGCCTCGGAAAGCTTGGCGAATCGGCCATCGGAATACACGTGCACGACCGTCGAAATGCCGCGCGCCTGCACCAGCTGGCGTTTCTGATCCTCCGGCACATCGTCGGGCTGCGACGCAGCGTCTTCCGTCGAGCGGACCGGGTTCGCGAGACTTTCCGCGAGGGCGAGCGCTTCCTCGATTCGTGTCGAACGCTGCGTCTGCGGGATCGAGCGGATCGCGTCGCGCAGCTTTTCGCGGTCGTTCGTATAGGTCTGCAGCGTCGTCGCCTTCGAGTTGAAGACGATGATCATGCCGTAATCGTGATCCCCCGCGGCGTCGATCTCCTTGAACGCTTCCTCCTTCGCCCAGTCTAATCGCGTGGGCGATGCGTCCTTCGCGGACATGCTCGCGGAGTTGTCGATCATCAAGATGTAGTGCCGGCTCTTTTCGGTGCTGCCATGAAAGCGCAGGCCGAGCACGGAATAGATCAGGAACAGCAACACGAGCAATTGCAACAAGAGCAGCACGTTGTTGCGCAGCCATTGAAAGAGGCTATTGACGTGCAGGTCCTCGATGCTCTTTTTCCACAAAAACGTGCTCGGCACCTGGATCGGCTTGCGTTTGAGCTTGAGGAAATAGAGAATGACGAGCACGATCGGCAAGAACAGCAATAAGAGTGCGAGCCAGGGCGACACGCGCAATTCGTAGCTGATGTTGAAGTCGAGCAGCCAGCGGTTGATGTCACCGTCCCAGCCGATGAGGCGCAGCATGACCAGGATGACGCCGGGAATCGCGCACAGGGCGAGCGCGATCAGTGCGAGGAGGAACCAGTTTTTCAGGAACCATTTCATGGGTTCGTCCCGATCTTTGCGAGCCACGGGGTTTATCCCCGTGGTATGGAGTCCATTCCACGGGGATAAACCCCGTGGCTCGCTCAATAACTATCGCACCAATCCGCGCCGCCTCAGATAATTCAACACCAGCTTGTCGAACGGCTCCTTGTTGCTCGTCATCAAATACGTGATGCCGCGGCGATTGCAGAACTCCTGTAGACTTGCCTGAAACGCTGCCAGGTTTTGCTTGTACTTTTTGATAAGCGGCCCCGACACGGTGATCTCCGCCTCGTCGGCGTCTTCGATGTCCACCAGTTTCAAGTCGCCGAGGATTTCGGGCTCCAGTTCCTCCTGGCAAAGAATCTGAATCACATAGATATCGTATTGCCGCGCGACGAGGTAACGCAGCGCGTCCTCGTAGCCTTCCTTGTCCATCATATCGCTGAGCAGGATAACGATGCCTTTGCCGGACGACTTCATCGTGAACGTCTTGAGCGACTCGCGCAAATTGCTCGGCCCCGCGGATTCGAGCTTTTGCAGAAAGCCTAGCAAACGCCAGAGCGACTTGCGGCCTCGCACGGCCGGCATCGATTGCGTGATGTTGTCGTTGAACGCTTCGACGACGACGCGATCCATGTTGCAAAGGCCGATGAAGCCGAGCGCCGCCGCGATCTGGCGAGCGTAGTGGAGTTTCGTCGGTGAGCCGAAGTCCATCGACAGGCTGTTGTCGATCAAGACGTAGAAATGGAGATCCTCCTCCTCCTGGAACAAGCGAATGAAGAGACGATCGAGTCGTGCGTAGAGGTTCCAGTCGAGATGGCGGAGGTCGTCGCCCTTGACATAGTTCTTGTAGTCGGCGAACTCGACGGATTGGCCTTTCTTCTTGCTCTTGCGTTCGCCTTTCATGAGGCCGAGGAAGATTTTGCGCGAGACGAGTTCGAGCTGTTCGAGCTTGTGCAAGAACTGCGGTTCCAGGAGCGGTGCTTGGATGGCGGTATCGGGCATGGTAGTTTGAACCACAGAGGCACAGAGACACAGAGAAATCATTGAGCCTACAAGACCATTCGCTTGACACCATCTTTGAGGACGGGGACGTTGAAGTTGATGAGCAGGCCGACGTGGGTTTTGCTCAATCGCAAGTACGTGAGTAATTGCGCGTCGTGAACTGGCAATAGTTTTTCGACGGCTTTCAGTTCTAGGACAAGGCGGCTTGGAAAGTAAAAGTCCATTTTGAGGTCGTCACCCTCAAGCGGAATGCCCTTGTAAATCAACGGTACACGGGCCTGTGCATGGAATTCCAGGCCGCGCAACTTCAATTCGATCTCCAAACACTTCTGATACACCGATTCCAACAATCCAGGCCCCAATTCTCGATGCACTTCAATTGCCGCACCGATTACTTCATGGGTTAATTGATCTCTCTCGACCATTTCCGTCTCCCTTGATTCTCTCTTCTCTGTGTCTCTGTGCCTCTGTGGTTATTTCCTCTCCGCCATGATTGCCGCGTCGCTTGCCTTTTCCTTCACGTCGTTCAAGATCTCGTCGAGCACCGTATCCGGCGATACATTTTCCGCCTGCGCTTCGAAGTTCAAAAGAATGCGATGCCGCAGCGCCGGCAGGTATGCCTTGCGAATATCGTCAAAGCTGACGTTGTAACGGCCTTCAAGCATGGCGCGAATCTTGGCGGCCAACACGATCGCCTGGGCGCCGCGCGGGCTGCTTCCGAAGCGAAGGAAACGATTGGTGACGTTTGATGCAAACGGGCCTTGCGGGTGCGTCGCCAGGATCAAGCGAATCGCGTAATCCTGCACCTGCGGCGCGACGAAGATCTTGCGGACGACGCGTTGCCAGTGGCGGATGCGTTCGCCGTCCATCACTTTCTCCGGCTGCGGCCAATCGCCGCGCGTGGTGCGGTCGATGATTGTGGACAGCTCCTCGCGCGTTGAATAATTAACGACAAGCTTGAAGAAGAAGCGGTCGAGCTGTGCTTCGGGCAACGGGTACGTGCCTTCCTGTTCGATCGGGTTCTGTGTCGCCATCACGAAGAACGGCTCTTCGAGCTTGTGAATCGTGCCGCCGATCGTCACTGAATGTTCTTGCATCGCTTCCAATAATGCCGATTGCGTCTTCGGCGTGGCGCGGTTGATCTCGTCGGCCAGGACGATCTGGGCGAATAGCGGGCCTTTCTGGAAGGTGAAGACGCGCTGGCCTTCCGGCGTCTCGTTGATGATGTTCGTGCCCATGATGTCCGACGGCATCAAGTCCGGCGTGAACTGCACGCGGCTGAAGTGCAATTCGAGCAC
>DAIOGM010000211.1:0-12279 GCA_036745215.1 Gemmataceae bacterium | reverse complement strand
ACGTCGTCAGGGTTCCACCAGGTTCCCGATCCTCGTTCCGCGTAACTTACCAGGCTTACGTCCATGTCCCAACTTGACCAACAACGACGCGACGCAGCCGAATACCTTCGCGGTCTTCAGGATCGCATCTGCGCGGGCCTGACTGAAGCGGACGGCAAAGCGACGTTTCACGAAGATCGCTGGCAACGCGACGGCGGCGGCGGCGGGCGAACGCGCGTCCTCACCGACGGCGGCGTCTTTGAAAAAGCCGGCGTCAACTTTTCCGAGGTCTTTGGACAATTATCGCCCGAGTTCGCCAAGCAACTTCCCGGCGACGGCCTCGAATTCACCGCGACCGGCGTCTCGCTGGTGTTGCATCCGCTCAATCCCAAAGTGCCGACCGTGCACGCGAACTTTCGCTTCATCACCAAGGGCCAGAAATCCTGGTTCGGCGGCGGCGCGGACCTGACGCCGTACTATCCGTATCGCGAGGACGTGGTTCATTTTCACAAGACGTGGAAAGCGGTCTGCACGCGGCATCCGGCGCCGGTCGATTACGCCAAATTCAAGAAGGGCTGCGACGAGTATTTTTACCTAATCCATCGCAAGGAGCCGCGCGGCGTCGGCGGCATCTTTTTCGACTATCTCGAAGGCGACTTCAATGCCCTCTTCGCCTTCATGCGCGACGGCGGCGACGCGTTCTTGGACGCGTACGTGCCCATCGTCGAACGCCGTAAGAACGAGACGTTCACGCCGGAGGAGCGTGCCTTTCAGGAGTTTCGCCGCGGCCGCTATGTTGAGTTCAACTTGATCTACGATCGCGGTACGATTTTTGGTTTGAAAACGGGCGGCCGAACGGAGTCGATTTTGATGTCGCTGCCGCCGGTGGTGCGTTATCTTTATGACTATCATCCGACGCCCGGCTCCCGCGAGGCGGAACTGTACGACGTGTACTTGAAGCCGCGCGACTGGGCCGATGAACAAGGGGAATAAACATGTCCGCCCCGCGCAAAGTCGCTCTCGTCACCGGCTCCGCGACCGGCATCGGCCGATCGGTCGCCATTCGCTTTGCCAAGGAGGGCCTCGCGGTCGCGGTCAATTATTCGCGTTCCGAGAAGGAGGCGCGCGAAACACTTGACGCGGTGCAAAAGTTCGGCGTACCGACGCTGCTTTGTAAAGCGAACGTCGCCGAGGAAGACGCAGTACAGACGATGATCGAGCGTTGCGTTCACGAGTTGGGCGGACTCGATGTGCTCGTCAACAACGCCGGCACGACGCGCTTCATCGAACACACGAATCTCAATGCATTGACGAACGAGGTGTGGGACGAGATTTTGGGCGTGAATTTGAAGGGAACGTTTTTCTGTAGCCGAACCGCGTTGCCGCACTTGCAGAAGACGGGCGGTTCAATCGTCAACATCACGTCGGTCGCGGGATTGCAGGGGCACGGCAGCTCGATTCCGTACGCGGCGAGCAAGGCGGCGGTGAACTGCATGACCAAATCGCTGGCCCGCGCCTTCGGACCCAAGGTGCGCGTCAACGCGGTGGCGCCTGGCCCGGTGCTGACGCGCTGGCTGACGGATCACATGGATCAGGTTGCACGTTCGCTGTCGATCACGCCGATGGGACGGGCCGCGATCCCCGAGGACATTGCGGACGCCGTTTATTTCCTGGCGCTCGGCACCAACTTGATGACGGGGCAGGTGGTCGTCGTGGACGGCGGGCGGACGATGTGACGCGCGGGTTTACGTTTAGCGCTCGCAGGATCCCTCGCGACGGCGTCGCGCCATCGCGAGGGATCCTGCGAGCGCTAAACGTAAACGGCCGACTATTTCCGATGCCGAATCTTCGCGCGCATACGCCGTTTCTTGCGTCCCACCTTGCGTCGTCCGCTGCCTCGCCGTCTCGTGGCCATGAATCATCTCCGCAATTGGATGTTTTTGATACAAGCAACAGTCTATATTACCGAGCCATTCCCCTATGGCCAGTGACGTTCATTTGAAGCGTCCCAGCGACGTTCGCAAGAAAAACACGCCCGCTCCATCCGGCTGCCGTGCGTCCACGTCGAAGAACGCCGTCCCGATCGTCTTGGCGTCGAGCTCGACCGTGCGCGGACAGGCACGGCCGCCGATCATGCGGCCTGGATTGTAGTATTCAAGCGACTTGTCAAAGTCCCACGTCTTGCCATCGTCCTTCGACACGATGAAATGAATGCGCGTGCCGCCGCCGATGCCATCGCCGTCGATGTCGGACGCGAGCAGCCAGCCGTTGGACAGGCAAATCATCTCGTGCCGCCACCCTTGCGCCGCGATCTTCGGAAAGGGCGCGATCTTTTCCCATGTCTTGCCTTCGTCCGTCGAACGCAGCGCGGCGCCGGAGACGAACGTCCCCTTCGGCGTCCGCACGATCGGCACGAGACCATGCTTGTGGCCGTTGCCGAATGGCGAAATCTTTTCCGTTTCGGGATCGTAGACGACGGTCTGGTCCATCAATGAAAAGAGCCAGGCGCGCGGCCCCAGCTCGACGATTGGATGTCGAATCACGCTGTGCGACGTTGGATTCTTCGGCAAGCTTTTGGCTTCCGACCAGGTTTTGCCGTCATCTTTAGAAATGGAGAATTGCACGAAGCGCGACTTGTCCTTGCCTTCGCCGTACCAGGTGTTCCACGCCAGCACGATGCGGCCGTCGCTTAGCGTCGTCAAGGAACCGGGATAGATGGCGAGCTTCGCCATCGGCGCGAACAGCTCCGGCTTCGTCCAGGTCAGGCCGCCGTCGGTGGAGCGAGCGATGAAGTGGTCCTTCGCTTCGACACGGCAATACGTGACGAGGATGGTGCCCTTCTTGGTGACGCACGCCGTGGGATGAATGTGCCCGCTGACGTTGCTGCCGATGCGGACCGGCTTGGCCACGTCGCCGGCAAATACCGTCGTGGCCGCGAAAAGGAGAAAGAAAAGGCCGATCGTGCGCATGGTGTTTCTCTTGGAGGTTTTCGATCCAGAATACGGAGAACCGGGTAGTAGGTCAAATCGAAAGAAGCGTCGCGAACCGAGCCCATTTGGAGTGCGGCGATTTGACGCCGCTTTCTTTCTTTTTTTCTTTGGAAATTCGATGACCAAAAGAAGGAAGGAAAGAAAGCGGCGTCAAATCGCCGCACTCCAAGGTGACAACGTTGCTACGCGAACCGCCTTCGGCTATCATAAAACAACTGGAAAGATGCCCAAGGGAATTCGCCATGGTCAAGCAAAGTGTGTGGTCCGACAGCCGGCGCGAGATCGATCGGCACAAATGGATCGAGAGTGAAAAAGCCGGCCGCGATGTCGGCGAGGACGCGATTTATCACTGGATCCGGGTCCACTGGTGCGGCTATCTGCGAGCCCGCTGGCTGGAACATTTGCAGGGCAAAACGTTCTGGATTGAGCTGGATCGCGGCACGTTCGGATTGCTCACGTCACACTTTCAAGATCAACTTCCGCTTCTGACGCACATCATCGATCGTCTCAAGTCCGGCCAGGAAAACTTGCAAATCATCTGTTGGGCGCTCGAAAGCCAACTGCCAATGGACCAAGTCCTCATCATTCTGGAAGCGCTCGACGTCAACAGCACTCGGCTCAGCTACCGTTTTGATGCCTGACACTTCCCATCTCGTTGGCAATCCTTCAAAAGATTAACGAAAACTAAGACGGCATCCCGCCTCGACGTGTTGCATTTCGTTTGGCGAAATATTTGTTTTTATTGGCCAATCTTCGGCGTGGATTCTCATTGAACACATTATCGAGCATCGTTTGTTTCGAAAACGGGCTTCAGTGCAATGCAGTTCTTGCGTGTTGCGAAGAATTGCCACTGAAACGATGAATCGGCTCGGAGTGAGATTTACGAAGGAGGATTTGTCGCCATGCAACGTCGTAAGCAAAGCGGATTTACCTTGATCGAGTTGTTGGTTGTCATCGCCATTATCGCAATCTTGATTGCGCTCTTGGTTCCCGCCGTGCAGAAGGTGCGATCGGCGGCCGCGCGAACGCAGTGCGTGAACAATCTCAAGCAAATCGGGCTGGCCTGCCAAAGCTTCAACGGGACCTATAAGTTCTTGCCGACCGTATCCGAATTTAATTACCCTGCGCCGATGAATGCGTCGCCGGGCATCAACAAGGGCGGAAGCTGGATGGCCGGCATCCTGCCGTATATCGATCAAGATAATGTCTACAAGGACGTGCTGGGCAACCAGAATTTTCAGGTTCAAGTATACATCTGCCCCGCGGATCCGCGCCGCGACAAAGTATTCACCGGTTGGGGCGGCGTTCCTTATGCAATGACGGACTATGCCGGTATCGCCGGCGTCGACTCGCTTTCCACGGGCGCCAACATGGGCGTCATCAACGCTCGCCGGGCCATCAAGATTGCCCAAATCACGGACGGCACGAGCAATACGCTGATGGTCGGCGAACGCCCCTTCGCGGCCGACTTGTTCTTTGGCTGGTGGTCGTACCCGTCCGCGTTCGACACGACGTGCGGCGTCACGAATCAGTATGATCCGCCGACCGGTGGCTACGGCTACATTTACGCGAAGGACAGTCAAGGCCAACCATGTCCGAGTTCCACGCCGACCGACGGTCCGTATTTTTTCGGCGCCGGTCCGAATGACGTGGAGAACCCGTGCAGCTTCAACGGGCTTTGGAGCACCCACAACTTGGGCGGCGCCAATTTTGCCTACAGCGATGGAACCGTGCGCTGGATTTCCTATTCCGCGCGGCTCGTCTTGTCGCCCCTGGCTACGTTTGCCGGCAGCGAAGTCGTCAATGATCCGAGCTGATGGTTTTGACAATCCCACCTGGTAACCCGTGCCGCAGGTTCCTTGCCACGGAATCCGCGGCACGCATTTTTTGAGAATGCCTATGAACCTGCAAACCTGCAAACCGATTGTAGCCTTGATTCTTCTCCTCACCAGCCTCGGCGTCGCCGGTTGCAGCGGCGGTAAAGGCGCGGTCAGCGGAAAAGTTACCTATGCCGGCAAACCGGTCGTTTTCGGCGTCGTCTTGATGGTGGGCAAGGACAGCATGCCGGTACGCGGTGAAATCGACCCGGACGGAAACTACACGGTCAAGGACGTGCCCTACGGCGATATCCGTGTCGCGGTCAATAGTCCCATGCCTAGGAAAGACCGATGGGTTCCGGAACGAAACCTACCGGAAGAAGTGAAAAAACACCTCAAGGAACCGCCCAAAGGCGATGCTTCCATCGGCGCAGGCGTGGATATGAAAAAGTGGTTCGAACTTCCGTCGAAATACGCCAGCCACGACACGTCAGAGGTGTCCGTCAAGGTCAACCAAAAACTGACTACCTTTGATATCGAACTCAAGCCGACTCCATGATGGAGGAGTCGTCAAGTCCGAACCGCGCCCCCGTTCACGCGTACAATCTGGCCCGTGACGAACTGCGCCGCCGGTGACACGAGCCAGCGGACCGCGTTCGCCACATCCTCCGGCGTACCCCAGCGGCCGAGCGGCGTCTCATCGAGGACGCGCCTCTGCCACGCTTCCGACG
This sequence comes from Gemmataceae bacterium, assembly GCA_036745215.1. Taxonomy (GTDB): domain Bacteria; phylum Planctomycetota; class Planctomycetia; order Gemmatales; family Gemmataceae; genus SIAQ01. Next base: position 6,762 of record DAIOGM010000211.1, on the reverse strand, counting down.
CCGACTGGCCCCACGCCGTGCGAATCCAGCCAGGCGCGACGCAGTTGACGCGCACGTCGGGCGCGAGGTCAACGGCCAGGCTCTTGGTGAACGCCATCACCGCGCCTTTGACGGCGCCGAAGAGTTGGCCGCTGTCGCCTTCCATGCCGGTGTCCGCTTGATCCCAGCCGATGTTGACGATGGCGCCGCGGCCCTGGCGTTTCATGATGCCGCCGGCCGCGCGCGACAACTGGATGGTCGCGCGCACATCGACGGCCCAGAGTTCTTGCAGCTTTCGCTCGAACGGCCACCGGGCCGCCTCGCCGGTCAAGGTGTCCGCGCCGGCGCAGTTGATCCAGATGTCCAGGGCCGCAAAATGGTTCGCCGCCCGCTCGACGAAGGACGCGCCTTGAGCCTCGTCGCGCAGATCGAATTGCCAACCGATCGCTTGCACGCCCAATCCGCGGCATTCGCCGGCAACGTCGTCGGCTGCCTGTTGTGAACGCCGGCCTTGCACGATCACGTTGGCCCCGGTCCTCGCTAACTCCAGCGCGACGGCTCGGCCGATGCCGCTCGTTGAACCGGTGACGACAGCGTTTTGGCCTTCCAGTTCGCGAAGGCTCGTTCCGGCGTCCGCGCTCGAATGCAATCTCTTCAACAAATCCACCGCCGTGCTTTGCAAAACCGGATGCACCGCCAGCGGCGCAATCTCAACCAGCGGCGCCAGGACAAAGGACCGTTCGTGCATGCGCGGGTGCGGCACGTTCAAGTCGTCTTCGTTGATGATCGCGACGCCATAAAGCAGCACGTCCAGGTCGATGGTGCGCGGCCCAAATCGTTCGGCGCGGACACGGCCCATGTCCGCTTCGATTGCCAGGAGCGTTCGCAACAGGGCGCGCGGCTCAAGCGTCGTACGAACTTGTGCCACTGCGTTCAGATATTTGCTTTGTCCCGCCGGCCCGCCGACCGGATCCGTCTCGTGATAGTTGGAAATCTTGGTAACGGCGACGCCGGACCGCGCGCGCAAGCGTTCGATGGCCGCGTCGAGATATTTGCGGCGATCGCCCAGGTTGCTGCCGAGCGCGATGTACGCGATGACCGGGTCAGCCATGGTTTGCTTTCAGATGCTTGCGAGCGATGGCGAGGATGTCCTTGTGATCGAACGCCAGCTTCGGCGGGCGATTCAAATAGAACCAGCCGACCTCGGCCGCATCGTCGGCGGCGCGCGGCTTGATCTTGTTGAAATCGACGACGGCCAAATACGCGACGCTGACGACGCGGCCGCGCGGATCGCGGCCGGGATCGCCGAAGGTGTGCAGTTGCATGATGTCCTTCGCGTGGACGCCGGTTTCCTCGAGCAATTCGCGCCGCGCCGCGTGGTCGAGCGCTTCGTCCATGTTCACGAACCCGCCAGGAATCGCCCAGCAGCCTGCGTACGGCGCCTGCTTGCGGCGAATCAAAAGCACGCGCGGCTTTGGCTCGGCGGTGACGATGACGATATCGACGGTCACCGCGGGGCGGGGGTAATCGTAGGTGTATTTACCTGATGGCATCGTAGAATGGGCTTTCGGCGAGCCGGGAGCGTAAGCGACCGGAGCTCCTTAGAACGGAATGTCATCCTCGCGCAGGCGCGGCTTGCTCGTGCGCGGCGGGCCGAAGCCCATGCGGCCGGGGCGGTCGAACTCCTTGCTGTCGGGATGCTGATCGTCGAGCATGCGCAGCACGTTCACCGTCTCTTCCAGACTGTTGCCCAGGCACGCGACGCTGATGACGAGCTCCGCCAGCGCCGCGAACGACAGGCCTTCCGTCACGGTCACCCATTGGGCGAGTTGGCCGTTGATCATCAGGTCGGGCAGCTTTTTCTTGAAGTAGGTTTCACGAATCGACGGTGTCGGCGCCTCGATCTTGATGATGCGGTCAAAGCGCCGCGGCCTCGACACGATGCGGCGATCGAGCCGTTCCGGATAGTTGGTCGTCGCGATGTTGATGACCTTGTTGATCTGATGCGAGCCGTCGAGCCATTGCAAAAGCTCGCTGTCGCCGTGGATTTCAATGATCGCGTCGATATCTTCGAACAGACAGATCACCGGGCGGTCCGGCTCGATGCGGCGAAAAACCTCCATGGCGCGCGTCAAGAAGCCCGGATGTTCGCAGAAGACGGCGACGTGGCCGGCCTTGATGATGCGGTGCACGACTTGATGCACGACCGAGCTTTTGCCGGAGCCTTGCGGGCCGTAGAGCAGATAGCCGCGGCGATGCAGGTAGCCGTGCTTTTCGAAGAGAGTGCCGAGGTCCCAGAAGTTTTCAATTTCATGAAGGATCTTGGCGGGCAGGCTGTCGGCGAAGTCGATGAGGTCGTCCACCTGCAGGTCGCGCGTCATGAGCTGCACGTCGCCATACTGATTCAGGCTGCAGCCATAGGCGCCGGCGGGAAGCTGCGGGGAGGTGATGCCGCAGATTTCGAAGACGCCGGCCTGCACGACCTTCCACTGGACGGGCCGATTGCCCCCCTCGGACGCGAGGTAGCCGGGCGGGCGATAGTAGTTGCGCTGCTCGCCGTTGTTGCGCGCGTCGGCGGTTTCGGTGCCAAAATCGTTAAGATCCATGGAATGTCCCGGGGGGCAATGGGCGTTTGATCGTGGACTGTTATTATACGGGACGAACAAGTGCTGAGTGCTCAGTGCTGAGTGCTGAGCAAGAAAAACAACTTTTTCCTGCCAAATACTCCTCACTCAGCACTCAGCACTCAGCACTTGTTTTCATTTCTTGTCGGACGCGAGTTCGCGCACGAAAACGTTGCGAAACCAGAGCGGCGAGCCGTGCACTTGCAATTCGATCGTGCCGTCGGCGGGCGCCTTGCCTTCGATGAAAATGGCGTTGTCGACCACGATGGCGTTGTTCAGGACGACCGACACTTTGCTGCCGATCATCTTGATATAGAAGGTGTTCCACTCGCCGGGCTTTTTATCCTTGCGTTCCTTTCCGGTGTACAGCGGGACCTGGCCCATGCTGCCTTTCTTGTTGTTGAACAAACCGCCGGAGCCTTCCTCGTTGTCCCAGATTTGCACCTGCGGCTGGCCTCTTAGGTAGATTCCACTATCGCCTTTTTCAGTGATCTTCCAGTCGATCCACAGCTCGAAGTCCTTGTAGTTCTTGCCGGTCGCCAGGTTCTTGCCCCCCTTGCCCGAGTAATGGATCGTATCGCCTTCGACGGTCCAGCCCGGTTCGGCGTTCTTCCAGTTCGACAGGTCCTTGCCGTTGAATAGCGACGAAAAGCCCGGCGGCGGCTCCTTCGGCTTGTCCTTTTCCCCGGCGTCTACACGAGTGAGCAACGCGGCGGCCAAAACGAGCGGCAACAAGAGACGTTTCATGACAGGCTCCTTCGGAAAAGTTGATAGGGGAAGGCAGCGAACATCGTAACCGCGGCGGCGACGATGTCAAGAATTGAAATGATGCTTGTTGAGCCGCGGATGCACGCGAATGGCCGCAGATGGAATTCAATGCTTGCGTTTGCTGGAAAGTCGATTAGTAGTTTCGTTGGCCGCGCAATGTACGCATCGACTCTTTTTTGCAATGGTGTTACAAATGATGGGCGAAACCGCCGACCTGGGTCGATGCCACCTGCGCGTGGCGCGGCCCCCCCGCGGTCGTGAAGTTCTACCGCGACGGCATAACACAATCGAAGGATCGATTATGACGAAACTCAACTCGTTCCTGGCTGTGGCCATTCTGGTGCTCCTGCTCGGAGTCGAATTCCTCCGCTCCGGAGAGAAAACGCAACTCGATATCTATGGCGATCCTTTGCCTCCAGGCGCCACCGCCCGGTTCGGCTCGATTCGCTGGCGGATTACGAGTGCCATTCGAGCGGTGGCTGTGTCACCCAATAGTAAGCTCATCGCGGCCGTGAACATGGATGGCAAAGTCGCCGTGTGGGAGAAAGCGAACGGCCGGCTGGTCCATGAGATTCCGGGATCGGTTGCATCGGTGGCCTTCTCGCCCGATGGCAAGTACCTGGCCACTGGCGGCAGACCCAACTACAAGACGCGTGCCGGCGACTTTCACATCCGCGTCTGGGATTTGCAGACAGGCAAACTCAAGACGGTGTTCCCCGCCGTCAGCGGCAGTCCCATCTCCAAGCTGTTGATCACCGCGGACAGCGCGACGCTTATTTCAGCCGGAGTGGGCCAGCCGGTGACCGTGTGGAAGTTCCCAAGCGGCGAAAAAATCCGCACGTTCCCAATAAACGACGGTCCGCACCACGATGTGGCCCTTTCCCACGATGAAAAATGGCTTGCGGTTTCCGGCGATGACCTCCACAATGTAACTGTCTATTCCTTCGACGGCAATCGCATTTTTTGCAAAGTGAAGGCGCCATTCAATTATTTCCTCGGCTTCGAATTCACTCCGGACAACAAGACACTGATGACACACGAATGCGACGGCTTGCGATTCTGGGACGTTGCCACCGGCAAATTGCGCTCGACGATTGCTCTGAAGATCGATCAATTTAGCGAGGCGCACTTGACGCCGGATGGCAAAAAGATCGCACTCATCTCCTATTCGGATAAAGACATTCATTGGCTGGATTCGACCACCGCCAAGCAGTTGAATCCCTGGAAGGGAAGTGTGGAATCGATCTGGGCTTTTGCGTTGTCGCGGGATGGCAAAACGGTCGTGTCCGGCGACTGGGGCGCCGTTCGCGTCTGGGACGCCGACAGCGGCAAGATCGTTCAGCAACCGCAGGGGCCCGCCAACATCTGTTATGCCGTCCGCTACTCCGCTGACAGCAAGACCGTCGTGGCGGCAAGTTATCATTCGTTGCATTTCCTCGATGGCCAAACGCTTCGAGAGAAGGTTTCCGTGCCGGTCGCCATGGATCTCAATCAGTATCCAGAGTATCGGTATTCCATTGCGATCTCGCCGGATGGCCATGTGGCAGCATTCCTGGGAGAAAAGGACGCCATCCGTCTGGTCGATTCGCGCGATCCACAGCGCGTGCGAACTTTGCGCCGCGAGGATTGGATGGCTGCTTGCCTGGTTTTCTCGCCGGACGGCAAACGCCTCTATGCGACCGGCCACAAATCGCCCGGCTTGCGGGTATGGAAAGTTGAAACCGGTGAAGAAAACGCACCGCTGGACGACGATGTCATGCCTTTGAGCAACCTCGCGCTCGCCCGTCGAGCGGAGAAATTGGCGGTAGTCGTCAAGGGCGCGAAATCGATGTGTCGATTCTGGGATTTGCGAACGGGCAAAGAGGAGCCCGGTTTCGAGCTAACCAATGGCCCTGTCAAGTATGGTCCCGATAACATTCTGCTTTCGGACGACGGCAAGTGGTTGCTCGCGTATCATTGGAACAGCCATTTCAGCGTTTGGGATGTTGACAAGAAGACAGAACGTCACCAATTCCAATTCGGCTTCGAGGACGGACCGTTCGGCTGGGCGTTTAGCGCGGACAGCAAGCGATTGGTCACCAGTCATGGCGACGGAAATCTCCGGACGTGGGACATGGAGACCGGGAAAAAAGTCGCCGAGGTACACGGACACGCGGGTCACATCCTTGACTTGGTGTGCTCCCCCGACGGCGCCGGAGTGGTCAGTACATGCACGAGCTGCACGGTGTTGCGATGGCAACAGAACGCAGGGAATGGCAAGTAAAACGGCGCGACCTGAGTGAAACGCTCTGCATTTTGAATTCACCACGCCTTTTATCCGCGTCCATCTGCGTCCATCCGCGGCTCAATTCCCGCATTATCGGTACATTTGCTACGATCCGATTATTTGACAAACTCGGCTTCTTGAACCATATTTGGTTGAGCACTGTTCGTTGCTCAACACGTGTTTAGGCACATTCCCCGAAAATGGCAAACCCGTCGTGAGGCGGGGACGCAAAGCCATGGGCCTCTTTTGCCCGAGGAGGTCGCCAGGCTGCCGAAAGGATCAAGGAAAATGATGTCCGTCCAGCGCATGTGCGTCGCCTTACTGGCGTTCGCGCTAATCACTCCGTTGATCGCCGCCCAGGAATCCCTCGAGCTTCGCAGCAAAGATCCGATCGTCAAGGCCGTGCAAAAAACCATCGCGGGCGTCGTCGCCATCCGCGTGCCCAGGCAGGGCGAGAAGGACATGATCGGCTCCGGCCTGATTGTTGACGAAAGCGGCCTGATCGTCACCAACCGCCACGTCACCGGCGGCAAGAAGCAAGTCAAGGTTCGTCTGAACGACGGCACCGATCTCGTCGGCGACGTGATTGTCGCGGACGCGGACCTCGATCTCGCGGTCGTGCGCGTCAAAAGCCAAAAACCGCTGCACGTGTTGCGCCTCCTGGCCGACAAGAATGACCTCCTGCTCGCGGAAAAGGTCATCGCCATTGGCAGCCCGTATGGTTACGAAGGCACCGTGTCGGTCGGCATCATCAGCGCGCTCAATCGCGAAGTCTACATGCCGAACGAATATTTGATGACCGGCTTGATCCAGCATAATGCCGCGATCAATCCGGGCAACTCCGGCGGGCCGCTCGTTAATGTCAACGGCGAAGTGATCGGCGTCAACGTCGCGATGCGCGACGGCGCCCAGAACATCGCCTTCGCCATCAACGCGGGCACCGTCAAGGATTTCCTCAACAAGAACCTGAGCGCCAAACGCGTCGCCGGCGTCGAGCATGGCATCAAGTGCACCGAAAAGATCATCGCGGAAATGGGCGATCGCCAACGCGTGGTCGTCAAGAACGCGTCGCATGACGAACTCAAGGCCGGCGATGAGATCATCACCGTCGGCGAATTGAAAGTC
>DAIOGM010000210.1:0-12302 GCA_036745215.1 Gemmataceae bacterium | reverse complement strand
GGCACAATTCACGGGCCCGGACCAGAATCGGCCCCACTTCGGGTTCGGCATAGCCACGGGCCGCGATGTAGGCCGGCCCCAAGGTCGTGAGGAACCGCAATTCCCAGTCGTCGCGCGTGCGCGATTCCTCGAGCGTGCCCAACAGCGCGAGGCCTTTCGTCAAATGGCTGATGGCTTCGCAGAACGCCGATCGGTCCCGCGACCGTTGCCCTGCCTTGAGCCAATAATTGATCGCCTTTTCGGGCTGCCCCGCCTCGGCGAAGTGATGGGCGAGCAGTTCGGGTCTCGACTCTGCCGTTTGCGGAAACCGCGCTTCCAGCGTCTCGCCGCACCGCCGATGGAACTGCTGCCGCTTGCTCTTGACCAGCGCGTTGTACAGTGCGTCCTCAAGAAGCGCGTGTTTGAAGAGGAAGGTGCACGTGGGCAATCGGCCCTTCTGGTGCAGAATCTCCGCATGCACGAGGTTGGCGAGTTCGGCGTGGAGCGCCGGCTCGCCCATTTGCGCGACTGCGGAAAGCAGCTCGTAGCTGAACTCGCGCCCGAGGACCGCGGCGAGTTGCGCCAGTTCTCTGCCGCTCTCCATGCGGTCCAGCCGCGCCATAACGAGATCCTGGAGCGTACTCGGGATCTCGCGCGCCGACAACGAGGACGCGCCATCATCGCCCAGCTTGTCGGTTTCCTGCACCATCTTCGTGAATTCCTCGACAAACAGCGGCACGCCGCCGGCGCGGTCAAACACCTTCTCGACCAACGCGTCGGAAATCTCGGCGCCGGCCTTTTTGCGAACCAGGTCGCCGACCTGGCGCCGGGTCAGGCGATTCAAGGCCAGGCTGGTCTGATAACTCATCGCGGGCCAGGGCACCTGGAATTCGGGTCGAAACGTGAGCACGATGAGCATCCGGTCGTGCAATCCCTCGGCGAGGAATTGCCCCAGAAACTCCAGCGTGGAGGCATCCACCCAGTGCAGATCCTCGACGACAAACAAAGTCGGCCGCCCCGATGCGCGGACGTGCAGCCATTCCCGCATGACCCGGAACGTCTCTTCGCGCTGCCGGGCCGGCGGCATCGAAAGCGGCCGAAACCGCTCCGGAGCCGCCAGCGACAAGAGCGACGCCCACAGCGGCACGGTTTCCGGCCGTGCAAGATTGTGCTTCTCCAGCCTGCTTAGCATGCGGTCAAACTTCGACTCCGCCGGCTCCTCGCGGCCGAACCCGATGGTCCGCTCGAAGTAATCGATGGCCGGGTAGAGTCCCGTATTCTGGTAATGCGGCGCGCAGCGCCATTCCATGACGAGCGCATCTTCATCCGTGTCGTCGCCGACGTGCTCCTCGACGTGTTCCTTCAAGGCGTGGATCAGCCGCGATTTACCGAGACCCGCCTCACCGACCAGCAGAACGACCTGGACCATGCCTTCCTGAATCTGATCCCAGCGGTCCTTGAGCAGGCTGATTTCATTGTCGCGGCCGACTAACGGTGTGAGCTGGGTCGCCCCCGCCGCCTCGACGCCGCCGCGCGCCGCGCCGATGCCTTGCACGTGGAAGAACTCGATCGGGTGCGACATGCCCTTGATTTTCTTGTGGCCAAGACTGACGGACTGGAATTTGCCCGCCAGCAATCGCTGCGTGGACTCGCTGCAGATGAGTTGGCCGGGCTCGGCGACGTCCTCCAGCCGGACGGCCACATTTCGCGCTTCCCCCGCTAGCGAGATCGCATCCTCCTTGGCCTCGACGATGGCCAATCCGGTATGAAGCCCAAGCCACGGGCTTAACTCCAGCTTGTGTTCGACTCGGAGCCGATCACCGAGCGTCTGCAAATCCTGGAGCATGTCGAGGCCCGCATTGGCGGCGCGGAACGCAGCGTCCTCGTAAGCCACCGGGTAGCCGAAGCATGCGAGCAAGCCTTGCTCGTTGCACTGCACGATGGCCCCGCCGAACCGTTGCACTGCCTGCGCGCATTGCTGCTGGAATGCGTGCTGCACCTTGAGCTGGTCTTCTGCGTCCAGACCTTCCAGATACGCCTCGGACTCAAACAGATTGCAGCCGCTCACCAGCACGGTCACCTGGCGACGTTCGGCGGACTGCATGCGCTGGCGGGACGAGGACGGCGTCAATGGACCCACACGAAAGGAGCTCGCCGGCGCCAGACTCGGCGCCGCCGTTGACGAACCATCGGGCATTTCCCCAGTCAGCGTGGCGGCAACCGCTTGCAGGTCCACCAACATCTCCGATACGACTTGATACCGCTCGGCCGGCGCTTTCGCGGTCGCCCGGGCAACGATGCGGCAACAAGCTTCGGGGATTGCCGCGTTCACGGAGCGGGGATCGAGGATCGGCCCGTGACAATGCAAGTACATCAATTGGGTCACGGTTTCCGCTTCTTGATACGGGCTCTTTCCAGTCAGAAGGGTGTAATACGTTGCCCCGAGCGAGTAGATATCGCTGCGCGCGTCCAGCGCTTTGGCCTGGCACTGTTCGGGGCTCATGAAAAGCGGTGTGCCGACGATCATGCCGACCTGGGTGAGACCGCGCTCGGAAGTCGCGGCCGCCTTGGCCAACCCAAAGTCGGCAACCTTGACGGCGCCGTCGGCGGTGCGCATGAAGTTGGCGGGCTTGATGTCGCGATGAATCAGGCCGGCCGCGTGAGCTGCTCCGACCCCCTTGCACACGTCGATCAGCACCTGCGTCGCCTCGAATACCGACAGAGAGCCTCTCTCGGTCAGCCGATCGTCAACGCTGCCGCCGGCGACGTATTCCAGAACCAGGTAATGGATCGGCCCCTCCTGGCAGATCTCGTAAATCGCCATCACGTTGAGATGGTTGATTTTTCCGACGGCCCTGGCTTCGGCGAGGAATCGGCCCATGGCGGTGGCATCGGCCGCAAGGTGCTCGGCGAGAACCTTGATTGCCACATCGCGATCGATCGTCGGGTCGTGCGCCTTCAGGACCACGCCCATTGCGCCTTGTCCGAGTGTGCTGATGATCTGGTACTTTCCCAACGATTTCCCGACCCAATTCGCCCGAGCGGAACTGCCGACGACGGACGCCGGCGCCACTCCCGCGACGGTGTCCGCGAGATTGGACGTGCTCTCGGAAACTCGGGGTTCCGACGCCAGGTCGCCCACTTTCGTGGACGAGGACGGCGGACCTTTGTTTTCGGGGGTCATCGTAAGACTTCCACCAGAATCTGGAGCATTCCACTCAGTATTGTCGAATGTCTTGAAACACCGGATCGAAGGCGATGCAGATCAACAACGAGCGCTGAAAACTTGGTGTTGAGAATGAGGTGAACGCTTACCGTCAGTATATTCGCCAATGCATCGAGTTGGAGCCAACGGCGAGCTTCGCCGCGCGGATCGCGGCACGACTCGCACACACTCGGCATCATGGCGTTTGCTCCCTCCCGGATAGAATACTCCCGGCCATCGTGCCCGCAATCAACGACTTTGGAAGCAGTCGTTTTTTTCGGGCATTAGATTTTTTCCTGATAAATCCACGATCGATTGAGACATTAGGAGTTGCGAAAATGACGAGGATTGGCATCGTCGGCATCGGTTTCATGGGCATGATTCATTACCTCGCGGCGCGCGAGCTCAAAGACGCGCAGGTGACGGCGGTTTGCAGTCGCGACGAAAAGAAGCTCGCCGGCGATTGGCGGTCGATCCAGGGCAACTTCGGGCCGCGCGGCGAGATGATGGATCTTGCCGCCATCAAGAAGTATCGCAGCCTGGATGAGATGTTGGCCGACAAGGACATCGACCTGATCGACGTTTGCAATCCGACCAATCTTCATCCGGAGACCGCTATCAAGGCGTTGAAGGCGGGCAAGCATGTGCTCGTCGAAAAGGCGATCGCGCTCGATACCAGGGACGCGGACGCCATGCTCGACGCCGCGAAAAAAGCGAATCGCCTGTTGATGGTCGCGCATGTGCTGCCGTTCTTTCCGGAATTCGCTTACGCGGCTCAGGCGATTCGCGGCGGACCGTTCGGCAAGCTATTGGGCGGGCACTTCAAGCGCATCATTTCGAAGCCGGACTGGTCATCGGAGATCGGCGACGCCTCCAAGACGGGCGGGCCGGCGGTCGATTTGCACATTCATGACACGCACTTCATCGGCCTGGTGTGCGGCGTGCCGGGCAGCGTTTTTTCAACGGGCGTTCTGTCTCCCCTCGCCCCTGGCGGGAGAGGGGTCGGGGGTGAGGGGGAAAGAGCGGTCGATTATTTGACGACGTCGTATCTCTACGGCGCCAACGGCCCCGCAGTGACATGCTCGTCCGGCGCGTTGACGATGAAAGGTCGGCCATTCGTGCACGGGTATGAGCTGTACCTGGAAAAGGCGACGCTCGTTTATGAATCGGGGACGTGCCCGTTGACCGTGCTCAAGGCCGACGGTTCGAGCGAGCAGCCGAAGCTGGCGGGCGGCGACGAAGCGACGGCGGCGTTCACCATCGAAATCCAGGCGGCGGTCGATGGCATCAAGGGCGGCAAGGAGCATGATTACTTGAGCGGCAAATTGGCACGCGATGCGCTGGTCATGTGCTATCGTGAGATTGAGTCGGTGAAGACTGGCAAAGCGGTCGCGATTGCCTGAATCGGAGGTCCACATGAAACAAACATGGTTAATCCTCGTCGTTGTTCCACTTTTGTTCGGTCTCAACTTCCTCGACGCCAAGCCGCTGCCGAAGGTGGGTGAATCCCTGCGGCTCAAGTTCACGAAAGGCGTCGTTTACTTTCTCGAAATGGAGACTATGACCGAACAGAAAATGAAGGTTATGGACCAGGACGTAAACCAAAATCAGGAGCAAACGGTCGTTATTCAAGTCTCACCGGAAGCGCTTCTCGACGACGGCGATTGGCTGGTCGGCGTCCAGGTCGTCGGCATGAAAATGAAAATCAACATCGGAGGAAACAAAGTCGAATTCGATTCCACCAAGAACGAGCCAGCGTCGCCGATGGTTTCCTCTTTCGACGCCATCGTGAAAACCCAATTCAAGGCGACATTTGGACCCAACGGCGAATTGAAACGGTTCATCGGTCGCGACGAAATGTTGAAAAAACTCGCCATTGCCTCTCCCGGCCAGGACGGGCCGCTGAAAAGTCTCTTGACCGAATCCGCGCTCAAGAAAATGTTCACGCCGATCGGCGATTTCCTTCCCGATCGCCCAGGGCGCGTTGGAACTCATTGGAATCGCCAAGGCGAAGTCGATCTTGGGCCCGTAGGGAAGTACGTCTACGACCACCAATACACCTACCACGACACCATTCGCGAGGTTCACGAGATTCGGGCCAAGACGACGATGAAGTTTCAGCCGCCCCCGAAGAATAACGGCGCCCTGCCATTCGCGATCGTCGCCGTCAAGGCCACGAAATCAGTAGGCCAAGGCGCGTACCATTTCGACGCGAGCATTGGTCGTCTGAAAGAATCGGTGCATGAGTTACAATTCAAGGCGACCATGCAGATCCGCATTGGCAACATGAACAGCGACATCGAGCTGGAACAGAAGCAAACGACCAAGGCGCGGTCGTTCGACCGAAACCCGTTCCAGTCGAAGTAGGCGACGATTCCAGCACGCCGCAATGAGCGGCGCGTTCCGTAGGGAGCCGGTTGAGTTTGCGCTTGCCCGCGCTCAATAGCGGAAGATAAAGTCCGTCGTCAACCGAAACCGGTCGAGGTGCCGGCCGTCGCTATTGGAAAGCACATTGAACTCCGTCGCGATGCCCCACCAGATGCAATTGTTGAGCTGAATCCGACCGCCGATCGCCAGGTTCAAATCATGACGGCCCGCAATGCTGGTTGAGCCAAAGTTCACCAGGTCGTTGCCTTCGAAGTTGAATGGCCGCTCCGAGCCGTTGCGCGTGTAGGCTCGCCAGTTGAGCTCGATCATCGGGTAGAACCGTTTGGCGATTTCGAAATCGAGATGGAAGCTCGAATAAAATGCCTCCGAGCGAGCGCCGTCCGTGCGGAAGGTGTAGCCCGTCGTGTTCATGAAATTGAAGCTGCCGTAGGGATTTTTGCCGAAGTTCTGAGCGATCGAGAAATAAGGCACGAGCGCCAGGCTGCCCGTGTCTTGAGCAACACTCTCTGAGCCGGCGGGGATGTCAAATGTCAAGCCGATGGCGGCGACGGTGCCGCAGGATTCGTCGCGAAGGAACGTGATCTTCGGGCCGAGCAAGACTTCAGAGAAGCCGGTTTCGGATTCGCCCGCGATATTGAGCGTGGAGAAGCCGAACCGGCTGAAGACGAACGAAATATGCGGCGTGATGGCGACGCTGCCGCGCACGGCATAGTGGAAGTTGTTGCTTCCGGCAAAAACCGGATTGGCGCTGGGCGTCACTTGCCAGATGAAGACGGGGCGAATTTCCGTGAGCGCACGCGGATCTTCGAAGAAGAACGGATTCGTCACCGGGGATGAGAAAATATCAAACTCGTGATCGCTCTGGAACATGGCTCGCTGCGGCCCGGACTGGAAGGCGCCGGGCACGCCGCCGGCGACGTCGTCCCAGCAGCGCTTCAATCGGTCGCCGCAGCGCGACCAGAAGCCGCCGAGGTCGGCGTCGTTGTTGACCATGCCGTTGTTGTAAATCCCTCGGCCATCGGGGACGGGTCCGACGACGGGACCGCCGCCAGGAAACACGGGCGGCGGCGGCGGATCGCCGATTTGAGCGCGAACGACGCGCTCGGCCGCGTCCGCTTCATGGCTCGCCAGTCGTGTGGGCTGTCCGAGCGTGATTGCCGACGTTGCCGGCGCGGGCTGCGCGGTTCGCCAGGCCACATCCTGGGCCCGAGCGTTCGTTGCCAGTCCGAGGAACAGCCACGTCAAGCCGATCGTGATTCGTGTGCGCATCCGTGCACCCTTCCGTTGAGCGAAACCGTCAACGCCGCGCCGGTGCGCGTTATAACGCGTCGGCGCGGAGATTCCATGTCGGTAATCTGTTTCGTCGCGTCGGCGTCGCGCGCAACAGCTGTTTACTCCGGTTGCGCGTCGCGGATAACAAGCACAGCAATCATAAACGGCGTAGTCGCGCGAAGTGAAAGAACTTGTCAATCGATATGCGTCAAAATGAACAACTTAGATAAAATAGGATGATAATCATCTGCACGAACGGTCGCGTTCGTTTCAAAATGCCAGGAGGTCTTTTCAAAATCGACGCGGGTCTTTTCATTTCCGAGGCCGGTCTTTTCATTTCCGAACCCATTCTTTTCATTTTGGACCCCGTTCTTTTCATTTCCGACCGCGTACTTTTCATTTTGGACCCCATTCTTTTCATTTTCGCAGCCGTAGTTTTCACGAAATCTGCTTGGATTTCACGGTTTTTCTGCATGCATTTCACCGCGGCGATTGCCTCGGACCCTTGGTCGGCGGACTCAAAACAGCAGGAAAAACGTTGTTAACTCAAACAGCATCGTAACATCCGTGCATCTCCGCTGCCACGTCGGTAGTTGTCACGGGCAGGCGCCCTGAGTCGTTCGGTGTGTGTGGCGCGCGCCTCGTGAAACGAATGCGTACGTTGGACGGATCACGGCACATTGACGCCAGATTGACAGCAATTCACGTGGTTTGGCAGTCTGAACAAACTTTCCCGCGGTCTTACCTTGATTTTTTCGTCATCGTATGCTTCATTATGACAAGGGGTTACAGCCAAGGTCGCATACACACTCGCCCCGGTATGGGTTTTGCTTCCTTGAACTTACATTCAAATTACCCGTGACGCGTTGCATTCCAAGTTTTGGTGACGCAGATCGTTGTGGAAACGGGTAATGAGGTAGCGGCATGATTACCGCCAAAACCAGACGACGGTCCGTGCTGATTGCGGACGACGATGACTCTTGCCGATTGGCTCTTCGCGACATAGTTGAACCGGAAGGCTATGACGCGGTATTGGCGTCGTCGGGCGAGGAAGCCCTCGACATCATTCAGGAAAAGCCCATCCTATTGGCGCTTTTCGATGTGCAGATGCCGCGGCTGACGGGCCTGGAAGCGATCGAGCTGGTGCACAAGATCAACGCGCTCTTGCCGTGCATCCTGGTGACCGCCAACGCGACGCAGGAAGTGATTCGCCAGGCGTTTCAAGTGCGAGCGTACAGCGTCATCCCGAAGCCGGTGTCGAAGCATCTATTGCTGTTCACCATGCTGCGGGCGATCAAGGCGTATGAAGAAATGCTCGGCGCTGAAGCCGAGCCCGAAGCATAAGCGAAGTTTCAATCCATCCTTGAGGTAGCGACATGAAAGTGATCCCGTTGAACGACAAGATTCTCGTCAAACGCGTCGAAGCGGAAGACAAGACGGCCGGCGGCATTCTCCTGCCCGACATGGCCAAGGAAAAACCCCGCCAGGGAAAAGTCCTTAGCCTCGGCGACGGCAAGCTGCTCGAAAACGGCAAACGCGCCGCGTTTCAAGTCAAGGAAGGCGACCGCGTGCTGTTCTCGTCGTATGCGGGCAACGAAGTCACCGTGGACGGCGATGAGTACTTGATCATGTCAGAAGACGACATTCTCGCCGTCATGGATTGACGCCAACGATGTCGCATGAGTTCAATCTCAGAGCCGCGCTCGTCAAGAATGACGACGCGGCTCTGCGTGTTTTCTGACCTGCGCCGGCGTATTTTTCAGCAGACGCGTGAGACGTTCACGCATTCGTCCCCAGCGAAACCCAAGGAATGTTCAACATCGGAGTAATCAAGTATGATGAACCTTGACTGCGGCATTCGATTTGCGTTGCCGAATCAATCGCCCGCCGAAGTTTAAGGTTTTCAATATGAACAAGATCGTTGCGACCTCCATCGTGCTCGCCGCGCTTACTTCCCCTTATTCCTGGGCCCAGGGCCCCGATCAGAAAACGTGGGACGCGGTCGCGCAAAAAGCGGCCAAATTCTTGCAAGATTCGCAGGACAAGAACGGTGGCTGGAGCACCGACAAGACGCCCGGCGTCACCGGCATCGTCTTGACGGGCCTCTTGAAGTCGAAACAAGCGACGCCGCAGGATCCGATCGCACAGAAAGCACTCAAATACATCGAAGGCCTGGTCAACCCGGAGAAGAAACACATCGCGGGCAAGGACCCGAAGGTGCAGTTGCAGAACTACGTCACCAGCATCAACGTGATGGCGTTGATCGAAGCAAAACAGGACGCCAAGTACAAAGCCATCATCGGCGACGCGGTCGAATTCCTCAAGAAGCTGCAATGGGACGAAGACGACGGCAAATCGTTTGACAGCGACTACTACGGCGGCGCCGGCTACGACAGCAAATCGCGCCCCGATCTGTCCAACACGCAAACCTTCCTCGACGCCATGAAGGCCGCCGGCATCAGCCCCGACGACCCCGCGATGAAAAAAGCGTTGGTGTTCGTGAGCCGTTGCCAAAACATCAAGGGCGAAACCAACGATCGCCCCTGGGCCAAGCTCATCAATGACGGCAGCTTCATCTACAGCGCGGCGTCCGGCGGCGTCACGAAAGTCGTCGATCAGGCGCTGGAGAACGGCGCCCTGCCCGGCTACGGCAGCATGACGTACGCCGGCGTCAAGAGCATGATCTATTGCGGCGTCTCCAAGGACGACCCGCGCATCAAGAAGGCATACGAGTGGATCCAGGCCAATTACTCCGTTGACAAGAACGCCGGAATGCCCGACGTCCGCGCCCAGTGGGGCCTTTACTACTATTACAACACGATGGCCAAGAGCCTGGACGCGTTGGGCATCGATCACGTCGTGGACAGCAAGGGCGTCAAGCACGACTGGCGCAAGGACATCACCGAAGCCCTCGCCAAACGGCAACGCGCCGACGGCAGCTTCGTCAACGACTCCGCCAACTGGATGGAGGCCGACCCGAATCTGGTGACCGGCTACGCTTTGATGGCGTTGAGTTATTGCCGTCCCAAGTGATGGGGATTGCTCAAGCCCCAGGATGAGCGCAGCGATTCCTGGAGGTTTGCACTCGGTACAGTTCCATATCATTTCCGCATGGAAGCGCTTCCATTCTTATCCAGTGCGAAGGCGAAACTCGGTCCGCTCTACGTCGTGCACGGCGACGAGCCGTTCCTCAAACGCCACGTCATCCGCGCCGTCCGCAATCGCGCGCTCGGTGAGGATGCAGAAGAGCAATCCGTCGCTACGTATGCCGGCGACAAGGCGACGTTCGCGGAAGTCTTCGACGATCTTGACACCGTCCCCTTTTTCGATCCCAAACGCGTCGTCCTCGTTGAAAACGCCGATCCTTTCGTCACCAAGTACCGCGGCGAATTGGAGACGAAACTCACTCATCTTCCCGAGACCGGCGTCCTGATCCTTGATGTAAAAACCTGGGCGTCCAACACGCGCCTGGCAAAAATGATCGACAGCGCCGCGACCGTGGTTTGCAAGGCGCCGGGCAGCCAGTCCATCGCCCGGTGGTGCAGCGACTGGTGCGCATCGCAGTATCAAAAGCAACTGCCGTCGCCTGCGGCGAGCTTGCTCGTCGATCTCGTCGGCCCCGAGATGGGCTTGCTTGATCAAGAACTTTTGAAGCTATCGATTTACATCGGCTCGAAAGCGAAGGTGGACGTCGAAGACGTGGACAAACTCGTCGGCAACAACCGCGCGGCCGACACGTGGAAGATTTTCGACGCTATCGCCGCCGGCAATGTCAAAGGCGCCATGGCGATCCTGACACGATTATTCGATCAAGGCGAGGAGCCGATGCGCATCATCGGCGCGTTCAGCATGCAACTGCGCCGTCTGGCGCAAGCGGAGCGATTGAGCGCTCACGGCACATCGCTCGGCGCCGCATTGGCTCAGGTTGGTGTACCGCCCTTCGCGACGCGCTCCGCCGAAGCCCAGATGCGCCACCTTGGCCGCCGCCGGCTCGATCGGCTTTACGATTGGCTTTTGCAACTGAACATGGACCTGCGCGGCGGCAGCATGCTCTCGCCGCGCACGCAATTCGAACGCTTCCTCTTGAAGTTGGCGACGCCGAACCCACAAATCGGTTGAAAGAACCCGCCTCGCCTGGCAGAATATCATTGATTCCCAAAAGCCGGACGCCCTTCAACGAGACGAACATGGCTCGATCCCTTTTGGCTGCCGTGTGCGCGGCAAGCTTACTCTCATTTGCCGACGTGCGCGCTCAAGAAAAAGTGCCTTCCCCCGCGCCGATCGATTTCAACCGCGACGTGCGGCCCATCCTTTCGGAGAACTGTTTTGTCTGCCACGGCCCTGATGAAACGCAGCGCAAGGCGAAACTGCGCCTCGACACGCGCGACGGCGCCATCGCCAAGCTGCGCGGCGGCGGCCATGCAATCGTTCCCGGCAAACTCGATGACAGCGAATTGGTGCGCCGAATTCTTGCTGACAATCCCGACGCGCGTATGCCGCCAATCAAGAGCAACAAAAAGCTGACGCCGAAGCAAATCGAAATCCTCAAGCATTGGATCGAACAAGGCGCGCCGTACGCACAACACTGGGCGTTTGTCACGGCGAAACGCCCTGCCCTGCCGAACGTCAAGAAACAAGGCTGGGTCCGCAATCCCATCGATCAGTTCATTCTCGCCCGCCTGGAAAGAGACAGTTTGCAGCCAGCGCCGGAAGCCGACAAGGCAACGCTGATCCGCCGGCTGGCACTCGATTTAACGGGTTTGCCGCCGACCTTGAGCGAGGTTGACGCTTACCTCAAGGACAACCGGCCCGACGCCTACGAGCGCGCCGTCGAGCGCTACCTCGCGTCGCCGCATCACGGCGAGCGGCTCGCCGTCGATTGGCTGGACGCGGCCCGCTTCGCCGACACGCACGGCTATCACATCGACGCCGGACGCGACATGACGCGCTGGCGCGAATGGGTGATCGACGCCTTCAACGCGGACAAGCCGTTCGACCGCTTCACCATCGAGCAGCTCGCCGGCGACTTGCTGCCGAACGCAACTTTGGAACAACGCATCGCGAGCGGCTTCAATCGCAATCACATGATCAATTTCGAAGGGGGCGCGATTCCGGAAGAGTATCTCAACAACTACATCGTCGATCGCGTCAACACCACGGCGACCGTTTGGCTCGGCTTGACGATGACGTGCGCCCAGTGCCACGATCACAAATACGACCCCATCTCTCAGCGCGAGTTTTATCAGATCTATGCATTCTTCAACAGCATGCCGGAAAGCGGCCTCGACGGCGCCAAAGGCAATGCGGCGCCGACGCTCAAGGTTCCGACGAGGGCGCAGCTCGAGGAAATCGCCAAGATCGACGCCCAGATTCAGGAGCTAGAGAAAACGCCCGACGCCGCCAAGAAAGTTGCCGACCTGCGAAAAACGAAAGCAGCTCTGCACGCGAAAGCAAGTTC
>DAIOGM010000209.1:0-12395 GCA_036745215.1 Gemmataceae bacterium | reverse complement strand
ACCGTCCCACGAAAAAGATGTTGGTAATAGATAGGGCAGAGCCTGGGACGCAGGGGGATGCGCTTTACGGATTTGGACCTTTGATAGCAACGACGCGCGGCAACAGCGTATTTCTGCTGACGTATTCGCCGAGCGTTTTGCCGACGTGCAGGCCGTCCACGTTGTCGAAGTTCCAGTGGATGCCGCCGTAGATTCGGCTCATGCCGGCTTCCTCGGCGGCGGACCAGAGACGGTCGAACTTGCGCGTCACGCCGGGCAGGCCGTCCGAGGTCGTCGAGAAGCGAACCTTGTCCGAGCCGAATGACTCCGCCAGCGACGCCGCGCCGGCGGAGCTGAAAGTGCTGTGGCCGGAGATGTACGCGGGGAACGGCGGCGTGTTCAGAAGCGAATCCCATTTTTCGCCGCCGGCGGTTTCTCTTATGGCTGTGATCGGCCGCCAGAAATCGAACGTGAACTTGATGACCCAACACAGAATGCCCGCGTCGGCGAGGCTCATGTTTAGATGCGCGAAGTGGCGCGCGTTCTCGGCCAACGTGGTGCCGCGGTCCCTGGCGATCGATTGAGCGATCATGTTCCAGTGCCCCGGCGGCGTGCAGGTGCCGACATCGTCGGCCCAGAAGTGCGCGATCTGCGTCTCGTCTTCGGTGCGAATCGTGCTGTTCTTGCCGCCGAGGAGTTTCACTTCATTGAACGCGGCCGCGTATTGCAAGCTGGTGAGCGCCGGCAGACCGTCGGGCCGATACTGCGTGCCCGGCTTAATTGCGAACGGCTTGACGTGGCCCCAGTCCGGCAAGAGCGCGTCCTTGTAGAACGGCGCCGTCGGCACCCAGGCGCCCTCAAACGTCTTCTGCGTATATTTACCTATTTCGGCGGAACCGTCGTTCGAGCGTGCTGCGAGCATGCGTTCCGCCACGTGCCGTCCCAGCGCGACACCGTTGTCGCGCGCCGGACTCGCGGGAATATCGAGCCAGCAACGTGCGAGAGTCAGATCAAACGTCGTGCGTTCCTTGGGAAAAAGATCGACGAGCGTGCGATGAGCAGCCGACGCGGCGGCGGCTTCGGAAGACGCGCCGGGCGCGGCCGTCGCGTCCACCAGGTACGGCTGATGCGTGCGTTCGATCGCCATCACCGCGTCATAGATCGCGAGGTGCATGATCGCGAGATTGCGCGCGGCGACCGGCGGCGGCGTCTTTTGCGTGCGGATCGCTTGCAGTGCGACGTCGTTCCACTTCAGCACCATGTCCAGTCGCGGCGGCGTCCCCTGCCCTGCGATTGTTCCACTCGAGGCCGTCAACAGCATCAGCGTCAGTGCGTTCATGGCTTGGCTCCGAGAAAATGCGGGCTTTCTCCCATGTTAATACAGGCTGAGGCGAGTGCCAAATGGTTCCAATCAGAATGGTTGCGCCGCACGCGCGTGTTTGACAGATTGTAACGGTTGTAACGATTGTAACGATGTCATTCAGCGTTCACTCGACACCCCCCGGAAACTGAATACGGCGAAAGCGGCTGAATGCGGCTGAATACGGCTGAATACACAACGGACATTGACAATCGCGTCCCAAGGCTCCAAACGGCGGAGCCGTTGCCTCACTTGCCGACTTTCCGACATGGCGAACTCGCGTGCGAATAGCTCGTCGCCATTTCTCCTTTCCTTCTCACCAAATGGCGGTTAATCTTAGAGCATACCCAATCGAATCCAACGCGCGAGGAGGTTTGCAACCATGCGCTGCATTTCTCGTTTCACCATCGCATTCACGTTAATGACTGTTCTGGCCGGCGCCGCCCGTGCCCAGTTTATCGAGGTCGAAGCCCAACCGCTCGCCGACAATGCGTGGCGCGTCGTTCGCGCGTTCGACGATCTTGGTTATCCCTTTCCAGCCGACCATGCGAAGGCGATCCTGAAAGCCGCCAACGCACAGGACGCGCGGAAAGTACAAGAGCTGCTCGAACCGCACGTGTTCGTTCACCTGCACCTCAATCCGGAAGCGCGCGTCAAGGCGAAGCGCGGCGACGGACCGGCGGTGCTGCAACAAAGCGGTTACACACCGCTCTTGCTCAAGGTTCACAACGAAAGCACCGTGACCAAGCCGCTGCGCATCGCCAGTCCGCAGGCATTGCCAATTCACGCCGGCGGCAACCGCGCCAAGGGCAAAGGCGTCATCACGGAGGAGGATGTGCTCAATCGTTTCCTCGAAGTGGAGATGTTTACGAATGTGCCGATGACGGAGAAGCTGACCGGGCTGAAGCTGGAATACGCCATTGCCCTGATTTACAGTCGGGACGCCGGCGTGGACAAAAAGGGCATGCTCACGGCGGGCAAGCGGGCTGCGACGTTGATCTTCGACGTCGGCCAGGGGACGCAAGACATCGGCGGCCGCAGCGAGGTGCCGGTGCTCTTCGACGTCAAGCCGGCGATTCCGGTGTTGCTCATCGTCAACGATTTCGACGGCACGCCGACGACAGGCCGATTCCTGTTCAAGGACAAGCAAGACAAGGTCTATCCGCCCAAGGCGAAGCGAATCGCGCCGGATTTCTTTTTCCAGGACCAGATCTATCGCCATTCGGGCACGTATGTTTTGCTGCCGCCGGGCGAATTGACGATGACGTACAGCCGCGGGCCGGAGTATCGCCAGGCGTCGCGCAAGGTCACGATTCCCGAGAAGGGAACGCATGAGATCAGCGTCAATCTCGATCGCTGGGTGAATCCGGCCCGCTACGGGTTCTACTCCGGCGATCACCACATTCACGCAGCCGGCTGTTCGCATTACACGAATCCGACGGAGGGCGTGTTCGCGCCCGACATGTTCCTGCACGTCAAAGGCGAAGGCCTCAACGTCGGCTGCAACCTGACGTGGGGCCCGTGTTACGACTTCCAGCGGCAATTCTTCGAGCCGACCGCGAACAAGATCAGCGAGCCATTCACCGTGCTGAAGTACGACATCGAGGTCAGCGGCTTCGGCTCGCAGGCGCTCGGCCATGTGTGTCTCTTGAATCTGCGCGATCAAACGTACCCCGGCTCGCGCGGCACGATGACCCAAGGCTGGCCGTCCTGGACCACGCCGGTCATGCGCTGGGCGAAGCTGCAAGGCGCCTACACCGGTTACGCGCACTCCGCGAGCGGCCTCGGCATCAATCCAAAGGAAGCGAGCAAGCGCATCTTCGAGCAATTTGGTTTCAAGGAGGAGGAACCAAAAAAAGAGGAACCAAAGGCGGACGGAAACAAGGACGTCAAGGAGGGCAAAAAGACGGACATCGCGAAGGACGAGAAGTTTGGCAAGGACGGCAAAAAGCCGGACGACAAGACGATCCCGATCAAGGCCTGGAAACTTTCGGAACGAACCGTCGGCGACTACCTCTTGCCGCTTTCGTTCGAACAAATTGACGAAAACAACGACAACTTCCTCACCTTGGAAGAGATGGTGAAAGCACATGCGAAGGCGCAGAACAGCCTGCCCAACTACGCGATTCCCGAGATGAACGGCATCGGCGCCCAGGAGATTTGCGTCACCACCGCGCAGGGCATCTGCGATTTCATCAGCGCCATGGACACCAATCGCGTTCCCGAATGGAACTGCTGGTATCACATCATGAATTGCGGCTACCCGCTCAAAGTCTCCGGCGAGACGGACTTCCCGTGCATCACCGATTCGCGCGTCGGCCAGGGCCGCGTCTATGTCCAGCTCGGCACGAAGATCGACAAGATCGTCTTCAAGGATTGGGCCGAAGGTTTGGCGAAGGGCCGCTCATACGTCAGCGACGGTTATGCTCACGCTCTTGAGTTCACCGTCAACGACAAGCCCGCGGGCGACAAGGTACGGCTCAACGAAGAAGACAAACGCCGCGTCACCGTCAAGGCCCGCGTCGCCTTCGCGTCGGAAATGCCGCTCGGCACCGCCCAGGGGGGTAAGTTGCCCGCAGACAAGATGCGTCGCGTCGAGGTCATCGTCAACGGGCAAGTTGGCGGCAAGAATCTTGGCACCAAGGACGTGGTGTTTGCCATGAAAGACGTGCCCGCGGACGATCGCGAGCATGTATTGACCTTCGAAGTCGAGATCGAACGCAGTTCCTGGATCGCTCTGCGGCACTTCCCGCAGTTGCACACGAATCCGGTCGAGGTCATCGTCAACGATCAACCGATCCGCGCATCGAGAAAAAGCGCTCAGTGGTGCATCGGCGTAATTGAGCAACTCTGGCGGGCCCGCAAGAACGCGATCGCCAAAGACGAACGCCCGGAAGCCGAACGCGTATTCGAATGGGCGATCCAACGTTACAAAAAGATCGCGGAAGATTCGCCGCCCGACAGTTGATCGAGCGGCGGCGCCCCGCGAACCTGCGATTGACAAAACGTGTCGCTTGAATATCCTTATGAGGTCAGCGGGGTGTAGCTCAGCTTGGCTTAGAGCGCTTGGTTCGGGACCAAGAGGTCGCTGGTTCGAATCCAGTCACCCCGATTGTAAGTCGAATATGGACTACCTCAGAATGAAGCGAGTACATGCATACTCCTTCGCTCCGAGGTTTTTTCATGCACGTTCACTTTGACCTCGCCGCGGAAATAGCAAAAGGCGATTCGATCTCGTTTACAATTCTGGCGCGACGGTTCAACGTCTCGATATCGACTTGCTGGCGTTGGACCCACAAAGGACTTCCAGGCGCCAACGGGCAACGCGTTCACCTTGATGCCATCAAACGCGGCAAGAGTTGGATCACCAGCGAATCGGCTGTCGCGCGGTTTTTCGCGGCGCTGCCGACGACTGCAGTCTTGCCCGCAAGTGCGCCGAGCCGGGGCTTCCGAAGTGCCCGCGTAGAGGGCTCCCGGCGTGCCCGCGGCAACGGCTTCCGGCGCGCCGGCGGCGGGCGCTTCCGACGTGCCCGCGTCGGGGGCTCCCGGCGTGCCCGTGGCGACGACTTCCGGCGGGCGGGGATCGACACTTCGACCGTGTTCGCGCCCAGGGTCGCCGGACGGCATGGTTTTGAAGGTTCACCTTAGTTAAGTCCTTTTGTTAATTTGTGTTACGTCCAATGAGTGGACCTTGTAGACCTTTTTCACCCAACAGAAAGACGTGGGCGCGATGCATTTGGCAATCAACGCGCAAGAGGTATGCCCCTTCTCCATAAACGATCCAATTGAATGCCAACCCCAAAGTCGGTCCATCAAGAAGCGTCGAAAAAATGGCGCCAATCGACGCCATGGATTTCATGGTCGTCAGCCTGCGAGCAGGCTATACTGTGCGCGCCCATCTTGGTCCGCGCTATGCACGATGAATCCGCAGTCAAAAAGGAGAACCAACGTGCGCGACAAACGAATCGCCGTTGTTGCCCTGGTTGTATTGCTCCTTCTGGCGAGCGCCTTGGGTTTTTATCTCCTCCGACCTGTGGCCAATCAACTGCCGACGGCGGCGTTTTCCATGACGCCGGCGGAGGGAAACGCGCCGCTGGAGGTGCGTCTGGACGGTTCGGCTTCAAGTGATCCCGATGGCAACATCGCGGCGTATGTATGGGATTTTGGCGACGGCGCCGTGGGCGAGGGCATCGCGGCGAGCCACCGCTTTGCGAACGCGGGCGAATTCACCGTGAAGCTCACCGTCACGGACGACCGCGGCGGCAGCCATTCCGTCAGCCAGACGCTCACCGTGCGCACCAGGCCGGTCACGGGACCGCCGCTGTACGACATCGCGCCGGAAGATGGCGTTGCCGTCCAGGGCGCCGAGGCCTGGGTCCGCTGGCGCGCCCCGCTGCCCACCAAGGGGCGCGTCTTGTGGCGCAAGGTCGGCGACAAGGACTTTCTCGCTGTCGATGCCGAACAAGGGGACTTGCTGCTCGCTCGTGTTGGGCCCCTCAAGGTCGGGCACAAGTACGAATATCACGTCGAGAGCACGGGAGACGATTATTATCAGCGCAGTGAGCCGCGGACATTCACGGCCGAGGGGGGCCTTACATTCACTGTTGCCAGCGTGGAGCAGACGATTCGGCCCGATTACGATCAGACGGTCAAACTTACGCTGAAGAATGATTCCAGTGGAAAGTTGAAGATCGCGGCGCGTGCGCTGGTGCAGTTCGCGGACCTGCCGGCGGACATTGTCGGGCCGGGCTCCGTGGACGAGCCCGTCGAGTTGGCGGCGGGCGCAGAGCTGAACCTGCGTCTGGCAGTGGCCGCGCCCGATGCCACGCGCGAGCGCTATGAGATCCCCGTGGAAGCCGGCGGCGCCTACGCCCTGGCGAAGTTGCGTGTGGCCAAGCCTGACTTCAAGCTGGCCTTCCGCGTCGTGGCCGAGGATGTCCATACGCTCGCCAAGACGATCGAGATTCGCAATGAGGGAGAGTCGCTGACGAACCTGTCGATCCAGGTCGCGCCGCCATTTAACAGCGAGACACGACAGGAACCGGCCGTCAACCACGCGTTTCTTCCCGGAGGCGCGCCCTTGCGAGTCGTCGTGGCGCCGATCTTGTATATGGAGTTCCAGTCGCTCCAGGCCGAGCTGGTGGGCGCCGCCCATGGCCAGAGCGCGCGCTTTTCGCTGGAGTTCAAGGCGCCTGCGGGCAAGCGGCTGCTCGGCATTCGGACCGGCAGCCTGTATGTACCGTCGAGCCAGACCTGGTATTGCACCAATCCGCCGACCACCAGCGTCATCGCCCGCGCCCGACGCCGCCCAGCACGCCGCGGGATTGCCCTTGCAATGACCCTCGACCGCGAACCGGCTATTCGAACTCCGCGCTCAACGGCCCGTTTGACACCCCAGACGAGGCTGCGGTCGCCGCGCTGCAAGCGATCAATCCCATTTCCATCGCCGAGGGTTACGAATACGGCGGGTACGTCAAGAAATTCGGCGACAAGTACTACTGGAATGTGCAGTGCGAAGGGAGTCCCAATTGCACGGGATTCCCACGCCGAGACGGGGATTATCCTGGTGTCTGGCATACGCATGGCAGTCCCTACACCGGTCACGACGGCCAACCCATGGGCGAAGGCTTCAGCGACGATCCCGGCAGCGTCGGCGACCTCGACGACCGAAGTTGGACTCACAATGAATATCTTGGAACGCCGAGCGGTAAGATCCTCAAGTGCCCCATTCTCCAGGGCAGAGCGCTCGGAAAAAATGGGAGCGGACCGGTAGTTGAGTTGCCCCAGACGACTGCCACCTCCGCACCGAAAAAGGGAGCAAAACTTAACCTACCTTCGCGCGACGATTCGACGGGCGCCAGTTCTGTTCGTACCCGGCCGGAGCCCCGCTTGTTGCGTTTCGGATTGCTCGAAGCGCTCGAGTATCGCGCCCGCTTCACGCGCGCACATCGTGGGCCCTTCGCGGCACCCATCGAAGGCGACGCGGAGGACTCAAGCCCGTATGCAGCCAGCTGGCATGCCGGCGACCGAATGTACTTCGCCTGGCACCAACCGCAGGACCACGTCGTGCTCGCCGCGTTCGATCTGCGCGGCGTCGCGGTGATGAAGCCAGCAATCGTTGGCAAGGGCCGTTGGCCGCGGCTGGCGGTTGACGGCCAACGCGTGGCGCTCGCCTGGGCAGGCGCCAAGGATTTCGTCGTCCGCGTGCATGACGGCAAGGACTGGAGCGCCGAGATGTCGTTGACTGGGCAGGATGCCGTCATCGCTTTTTCCCCGGCGGGAGCACTTCATGCTGCCACCTCGACCGGTCTATGGAAGCTCGTTGGAGCCAAGTTCGAGCGCATCAAGGAAGCTGCCTATGCGCAGCCTGCTTTGGCCTTTGACGCCAAGGGCGATCCTCATGTCGCCTGGCGGCGCGACGGCCGCGTGGTGGTTAACGGGCAAGACGTCGCCGAAGGGGAACGCCCCACGCTCGCCATCGGGCCAGACGGCGCGACGCATCTCGCTTATCTGACAAAATCAGGCGTGGTGGTCCGTGCTCGCAAGGGCGAGGATTGGGGAGGCGCCGAAACCCACACCGCCAGCAAGCCATCCTGGCCCACTCTCGCGCACGGCGCCGACGGAATGCGGCTAACTTACCTCGGCGCCGCCGAGCACGGCCCGGACGCGCTTTGGCTTCTGCCGCGCGCCGAGAAGGAACCTGTCTTGATGCCGTCGCTCGCCGGCAATGTGAGCGAAGCCTGGCTGGTTCTCCACTTCGGCCTGAAGAACGCGCGCTCCCACTATCGCCCCCACGACGTCGCCGTCGTATTCAACGGCGTCTGGCTCAAGTTCTTCAAAAGCCAAATTCCAGAAGGCAGATACTTGTTTCGCATCGACCCCAACCTGGTCTTCACCGCTCCGGGCCGACCGATCATGAATCAGGTATCGGTCCGCACCTGGCACATGAATGGAGGCAATTACTCGACAAGCAGCGAGTATCATCTTGCCGTGCGCACGGCCTGGAGCGAGCAATTCGCCTTCGCAGCCAACGCCGGCGAGGTCCGCAAGGCTCGCATGGATGGCGTCGGCATCAACCATGACAAGCCCGATCTGGCAGTCCTGGCCAACAGCCTCGAGCTGCCAGCCAAGGCGCCGAAGTACGGACGTATCGACTTGCCCGTGACCGTCGCTAACCTGGGCGAAGCAACCTCCGTCCCCGCGCGGCTGGCCATGCGTGGCGGCGACGGCGTCCTTGCTCGCGTCGAGGTGCCGCCGCTCTTGCCCAATGAGCAGACCATCGTGACTTTCCAGCTCGACGGAAGCCTATCTGCGGTGGAGTTTCGACTCGAACAGAGCATCCCCGATTTTGATCCAACCAATGATGCCCTGACGCTTCGCCTGTGGGACAGCGATGACGCGAAGCAGATCAAGATCGCCGGCCGGGTCTTGCCTGCGGAAACGGATCTCGGGACCGATTCGGGGATCGGCGAAATCGATCCCGACGTTCGGCTCGCCTACAAATACGACAATCGGGCTTCCTTTGGCATTCGAGTCGTCAAGGACCAATCGGGCAAGGCGTCCACGAAGCGGTTGACCTACGACGTAAGCGGGAACACGAACAACACGCTGGTGCGCATCGACGGCAAGGATCATGAATTCGGCGGCGGCAGCGGCAAACTGACAGCGCCCGGCGCCAAATTGCCGCCCGACCCGGCGCGCCAGGCCCGCGAACGCTCGCAGTCGATCTGGGAGGCCGCGGGCGTTCGCGTCACGCAAACGTTGGAGATCGTCCCCGGTCGCCAGCCCGTTGAAGTCGCCAAGGACGTGCGCAAACGCCTGTTCGATACGTGCGTGGTGCGCTACCTTCTGGAGAACACGGACGGCAAGCCGCACAAGATAGGATTGCGTTTGCAGATCGATACGTTGATCGGCAACAACGACGGCGTGCCCTTCATCGTCCCCGGTTTTCCCGACCTGGTGACCAAGTTCAAGGATTTTCCGACGCTCGCGGAGGTTCCTGAATTCGTTCAGGCCCTGGAAAAACCCGATCTGCGCAACCCAGGCACGGTGGCCCACTTGACCTTGAGATTCCCCGGCCTGGAACCGCCGGGCCGCCTCAGCCTGACCAACTGGGCTGGCGCTGACGCGCCCTGGGACGTGCCGTTGCGCGATATCGGCGGCGACTCGGCCGCGGTGTTGTACTGGCCCGAACGGGAGCTGGGCGCCGGCGCGAAGCGTGAACTCGGCTTCGCCTATGGCCTGAGCAGCCTGGCGACAGTTGGAGGCGGAACGAAGCTTGCGCTCAACGTGGAAGGCAGGTTCCAGGTGGGGCGAGTCTTCACGGTATTAGCCTACGTGCATAACCCTGTTCCAGGCGAGAAGCTCAGCCTGATTCTGCCGGATGGTCTGGAGCTGGCGGGAGGTCGAACTCACGAGCCGGCCCCGCCGCTGCCGCCCGGTGTGCGCGAAGGAAATAGCCTGCTCACCTGGAAGATCACCGCTCGACAATCAGGAGTGTTTCAGCTCGTGGTGCGTTCCAGCGCGGGCTCGGAGGAAAGGCGCTCCGTTACGATTGCCGCCGCGCCGCCTACGCAGCAATCTAATGCGTCTTTGCTGACAGAATGCGTCCCTTTCAGGGCGCTTGGCTTCACCAGCCCGTCGTACTCGCTTATGGGGTGTCGCGGAAACTTCGAATTTGAGGACTGCAACACGTTATCGTCCCAATGAATTAGGTCCAGGCCGTGAACGCACGGGTCACCGACGCAATCGAGGTGGTCTGTGCGATCAACAAACCTCATGGAGCACCGCAACACCGGAAAATGTCGTGTGCGGCTGTAATTGGCGTACCTGAACCTGGCCGCGCGCCAGTAGACGCGTCGCCGGGGGAACCGCGTGGAATTGGCCAATTTCTTTGCCGGAACGGATTTCCCAGAGTTCAACTCGGTTACCCTGTGCGACGGCGAGGTGCTCCCCGCTTGGAGAGAATTCGACGCCGCCAACGGTAAGTCCTCTCGCCTTGGTCGGCAATATTCGCTCCTTGCCGTGCGGTTACTTTTGCGCCTTGGGACGCACGACGCGGGTCAGATCCCAGAGCAGCGCCGTGGTGTCGGCACTGGCCGAGGCAACGGTTTTGCCGTCCGGGGAGAACGCCAGGGCGGTCACGGCGCCGTCGTGGCCTTTGAAGGCGGCCAGTTCGCGGCCGGTCGCAACGTCCCACAGGCGAACGGTGCGGTCGTAGCCGCCGCGGGCAAGCAGCTTGCCGTCCGGGGAGAACGCGAAGCAGGAACCGGCCTTGAACTCATCTGGAAGCAAGTAGTCTACGCCGCCGCTCTGGAATTTTGGGACTTCCTTTAGCGCGATCTTGGTTCCGAACGTGCGGAGCGGCTTCCCGGTGGCAACCTCGTATAAGAGCGCCGTGCCATCGTCCCTGTCCAAAATCAAGCAGCGCCCGTCCGGAGAAAAGGCGGCACTCTCCATGAATTGGGATTCACTCACCGCAACCAACTTGGAGTCTTGGGGCAGCGGCACGGCGTTGATCCGCTGGCCGGTCGTGGTGTCCCAAAGGCCCAGAGTGCGGGAATCGGCCCGGGCCGCCAGCAACTTACCGTCCGGCGAAAACAGCATCATGTGGAACATGCCGCCGCCGCTCTCTTGTTTGACGCCTATTTCCGGAGGGAGTTTGACCGTGTGACGCAGCTTCGCGTCAGGGACCCCGTACAATTCGATCTTGTTTCCGGCACGGACGGCCAGGATTTTGCCGTCGGGTGAAAAGCGCATGATGTCGGCGACAGCAGGTATTTTCCCCAACTCCGTGCCCGTGGCGGGATCGACCAGTAGGATGGTTGCGGCATTGGTTTCTACAGTTATCCTCTCCGGCCCAACATTAGCGAACCGGACCGGAAATGCTGCGGCGACAATCTTGCCGTCAGGACTAATCGCCGTGGGACCCGAAAATGGTGGTACGCCGACCTTGCCGAGGTCTTTTCCGGTCGCAGCGTCCCACCTCCGCACGGACTGAACTTCCCAAAATGGATAAACTTCGCGGCTTAATAATTGGTGGCTCAATGTCAGAGTGCTTTTGCCGTCCGGCGTGAATTGGAGCGATATCAGGGATGGGTTTCGGGAATCAAGGGCGGTAATGTCCTTGCCGGCAAGGTCGTGGAACGGTGGCCCGGTGCCGATCCCGACCAGAGTCTTACCATCAGGCGACACCGCAATGGACCCGCCGGTCGTAATGGCCGTGAGGTTTGGCCATGGTTTGCACTCACGGAGCAGCTTACGGCCGCGGTCTCCATGGATGGTACCGCGTTCGCACTGGTCCACCGGGACGCGAGTCGGTTCACCGGCACTGGCCAAGTCAAGGTGGACTACAATAACCTCATCAACTCGAAGTTGTTTCGGCTTGCAGTCGAGCGATTATTCCTCCCTGAGGTGCCCGCGAGCGCCCTGCGGGCCAAAACGCCGGGCAGGCCGTCGCAGCGCCATATGAGCGGAGGTTGATACGGTCCGTCACTTCAGCCGCCTTCATGGTTTCGACTTTTCAACTGGCAGGTTGGGTGAGTTTGTTGTTAATCGTCGCAGATCGAATTCAGGAGGCGGTGGGCAATCCGGGTTCACCCACTGGATGACCTCGGCCCATCCTGCACTGTCCTCATCATGTTGCAGATAACCGTGGATCGGCTTTACCACCATCCATCCGTCCTTCATGTGAATACTCAGCACGGGATCGAAGAGTTGGCCGTTCAGGACCGTATCGACATATTGCTCGATGCTCATGGTTGAGGCGTGTTTACCATAACCGGGCAGACGGCTGGCGCCCACCATTCGCCAGAGCCGTTCTTCTTGCACGAGGAACCGGGCCTGATCGGTCAGAGCGTGAGCAATTCCGTGGTGCTGATGGCCGGGATGCACCATGATGTCCGCACCGTAAAGTGTCGGGCCATCCGGATTGTGGTCGAGGAACGAACCGCCAGCGGTTAGAACATCCCACGGATCGTCAATGTGGAAATCAATCATGCGGAGCCGAAGCGTGAAATGGACTCCCGCTACCGCTTTCGTGTTAGCCTCGAATGCA
>DAIOGM010000208.1:0-12461 GCA_036745215.1 Gemmataceae bacterium | reverse complement strand
GGTGTTTTTCTGGGCGCCCTTGAAGCGGCAGATTCGCGTTGAAGGCGTCGTCGAAAAAATCTCGGCGGAGGAATCGGACGCTTACTTTCGCACGCGGCCGGCGGGCCATCAGTTGGGAGCGTGGGCATCGCCGCAGAGTCAGGTGATCGCCGATCGCGATTATTTGGAACAGCGACTGGTATTTCTGACCGCGCAATTCCCGGAGAGCGCCGATGTGCCGCGTCCGCCGCACTGGGGCGGCTATCGCGTCGTTCCGCACACGATTGAATTCTGGCAGGGCCGTGACAATCGGCTGCACGATCGCTTACGTTATCGCCGCGCCGGGGATGGGTGGGTGATTGAGCGTTTGGCGCCGTGATTGAAATCGGAAGCCCCGAGGTGAGGTACTCCGAACCTCTGGGTTCCTGTGTCTGAATCCCAGAGGTTCGGAGTACCTCACCTCGGGGCTTGCCTGGTTCTTACCACATCGGTTTGAAATCCTCGTTCTTGCCGCGATAGCGGTGAACGGCTTCCATCAACACGAGCATCGCGCGGCATTGTTCGCGACAGGCCTCCACGAGCCGATGCTGCTTGAGTTGCGCCGCGGCTTGCTTGATCCGATCCTGATAACTTTTCGCGTCGTACTCCCATTGCTTTTCCTTGATCGAATCTTCCAGCGTCTTTGCCGCCTCGACGAGGCGATCATACGTGGCGGCATCGAGCGGGCACGGCGTTTGGCGGTAGACTTGCAAGGAGCGTTCTTCCGGCTCGTTTTTGGTGGATTGCGTCTCACGAAAGCTCTGAACCATCAAGCCGACGAGGCCGGATAGCATTGCCAAACCAGCGCTGATGAACACCATCAATGCCGTCGTGCCCATCTCATACCAATGCAGTAGAATCGCCACGATCGCCAACAAGGGGGCGAGCGCGATGAGAATGAATGCCCAAGGCAATCGGCCAAGGTAATACATCATGAGCGCAAAGCGCGGCACGAAGGGTTCGCTCACGTCGCTGGCGGGGAAGACGACGTCCGCCTGGCTGTCGGTGCTGGCCTGGCGCGGCTCGCCGCCGACGCGCACGACGATCACCGTCGTGTTGTCCGGCCCGCCTTGCAAGTTGGCCATGTGTACCAAGAATCGCACCGCCTCTTCCGGCGGCAACGCGGTGACGACGGCGCCGATGACGCGATCGTTGACCTGCCCCGACAACCCATCGCTGCACAATAGGAAGACGTCGCCCGGCTCCAAGGGATGCGGGCCCTCGACATCCACTTGCACGGTGGCTTCCGGACCGAGCGAGCGCACGATGACGTTGGAAGGGATGCCCGTCAATTCGTCGGGACTTTTGCGCTGCCGGCGAGCGAGTTCCCATAACAGGCTGTGATCGAAACTGAGCTGTTCGATGACGCCGCCGCGAACGCGATAGGCGCGACTGTCTCCGACATGCCCGACCCAGGCGCCTTCCGGACGTAGCACCACGGCGGTGCCGGTCGTGCCCATGCCTTTGAACTCGATGTTCTGCTTGCCGCGGTTGTGGATGGTGCTGTTGGCTTCGATGAAGGCGCGGCGCAGAGCCGAGAGCGGGCTTTCCTGCGCGTACTTGGAGAAGATGTGGGGGATATTATCGACGGCCATCTTGCTGGCGAGTTCGCCGACCGCGTGAGCGCCCATGCCGTCCGCGACCAGGAAGACGTGCCCGACCTGGCGCCAATGCTCGTCGTCCGCTGCCGGCATGACGGCGTGGGCGTCCTGGTTGTGACTGCGACGAATGCCGACATCCGTGTAACTTGCGTATTCGATTTCGTTGAATCCAATCACCCGATTTTCCTGCTTTTTGCCACGGCGGCGCGTCCGTCGCCCAACAACGCTTGACGTATTTCTCTCAATTCGTTATATCCACCCGCCTTTAATCCTCAAAGGGAAATGACGCCTGGCATCGGCGGACGCCGGGCCGCTCGACGAACGGAAGAATTCCATGCGCAATTGGCTGTTCATTGGACTGATTGTCCTTGGCGGCGCGACCGGCTGCGTTGAGCGGCGCATGGTCATCCGAACCGATCCGTACCCCGCCGCCGTCAATGCGATCGTCTACGATGAAAAGAATCAGCCGATCGGCGGCACGCCAGTGGACAAACCGTTCACGTATTACGGCAAGTATCGCTTTCGCATCGTCAAGGACGGTTATGAAACCCTCGACGTCGAGCAGCGCGTGCGGGCGCCGTGGTACGAACTGCCGGGGTTGGACTTCATCAGCGAAAACCTGATACCATGGACCATTCGCGACGTGCGTTATTTCGACTACACGTTGCAGCCCATTACTTTAAGTTCGCTCGATCCGGACAACCTCTTGCGCGAAGGCGAGCTGATGCGATCCTACGGCAAGTCGATCGGCACGCCGGCGCCGGACGTGATTATGCCGATGGGTTCGACGCCGACCGTGCTCGGCGCGCCGGTTCGCGATCAATAATTCCCAAGTTCGCTGGTTTGGCAAACGCAAAGATTGTAGGGTAGGGTGGGCCGAGTCTTCGAGGCCCACCGGAGCGACGTAGTCCTTGCGCGGCAACGGTGGGCCTCGAAGACTCGGCCCACCCTACAAATCAGCTTGCGGCTACGGCTAATCCGCTTTCTTGAAGTTCATGCTGCGAATCACGTCGAGAAAATCCTGCCGCCAGATTTGTCGGCTGTCCCAGGTGCAATCGCACAGGATCGCGTAACTGGAATCCGCTTCATTGACGACGGCGAGCAGGTAATAACGTTGCACCTCGTCGTTGAACTGACGCTTGAGATCGACGAGCCGGCCCGGCCGATTGCCGATGTTCTCCTGAGCGCCGCCGTCCGTCTGGCCCGCGGAAACCTCGGCGGCGAGCGCGATTTTGTAGTTCTCGTTGTCATTCTTGACCTTGGCGTCGAGATACTCGCGAGCGGCTTTCATCGTCGCTTTCAGGTCATCCTCTTTTTTCAAGGTGATGACGAGCATGCTCGCGTTCTTGCGATTGTCCTTTTCCCTCAAATACTTGCCGGACAGGTACAGCGTGCCGTTTTCGTCCACGTCCTTGGCGTTGGGCAGTTTCTCCCACACGCCCTTGAGCACGTTCACCGTGAGCTTGGCGTTGCCGGACGCGTATGTCTCCATTGGCGGCGGCTGTTCGCGCCAGCCGCGGCGTTCGCTTTCGATGAAGAAGTTTTTCTTGGGCAATTCGTCGGCGAAAAACTCGACCGTGTTCCAATCGGGGCTGGCGATGTACAGCCAGTAGGCGATGCCGTTGTTGAAGAACATGTAGCATTCGCCGAGCCAGTTGGCGGCCTTGATCTGGCCCTTGAACTGGATCTTTTGCGCCGGCAAATCCTTGATCTTCGCCGGCTCGGCTTTCTTGCCCATTTCCAGAGCGTCGCCGTAGAAGGTTTCCAGCTTGTCGATGCCGATGCGCAGCATCTCCGCGTCGCGCGGCTTGAGGACGCCGAAGTCCTGCACGACGACGGCGAACCAGAAATCGTACTGCTTGTGCTTCCACGCGGCGTGGGCGTCGAAGCGCGAAGCCACGTCGCGATCGACTTCCCATTCTTCTTTCAACAGAGCTAGCTTGTAGATTTTCTCGTTACCGCTCTTCGAGGCACGGATTTGGCCGACGTAGATGTTGCCGCGCACGTCGGTGCTCGGTCCGCCGCCGTCCTTGGTGAAGTTTAATCCGAAGCCCATGAAGATCAGGACGCCGACGACGATGACGACGCAACCGGCGAAGCCGAGGACAAACAGCACGATCAACGCGCGCACCCAGTTGAAGCCGCGTTTCGGTCTGGCCGCGGTGCGAACGAGGGCGCCGGCATCAGCTTCCACGTCCGGATTGAAGTGCTCATTTTCGCCGCCGCGCGGCGCCATGGGTGGCTTGGCCGGCACGACTGCCACGACGGTCGGCGGCGTCGCAACCGGCACCGGCTCGGCCATCGGCGGCGCGGATTTCGCCGGCGCCGGCACGGGGATCGGCTTGGCGACCGGGGCCGCTGGTTTCGCGGTCGTCGGCGGTGCAAGGTTGACCGGGATCGGCGCTGCTTTCGCAGGCGCCGGCTTGGCCGCGGGCACCGGTTTGGCCGGCGCCTGGCCTTGTAAGCGGAAGCCGCACTTCGGGCACAGAACCTGCGCCGCGGATTGCAGCTCGGTTGGGCTAAATAGATGGGTACAGACGGGGTTTGGGCAAGGAATCGTGTTCGCCATACGGTGTATTATCCGTTACCATTTTGAGAACGCAAGACCTCGCACCTGATTAAGGCCGCCGCGTCATCGGAGCGTTCATGCCTGCACGTGAAGTTCATGTTCATCTGGCCCCGTCGCTGGTCGATCCGAGCCAGCTGCGCGGCGCCGACGCCGTCGTCATCGACGTGCTGCGCGCCACGACGACGATCGTCCACGCCCTCGCCGCCGGCTGCGTCGCCGTGCGTCCGTGCCTGGAGGTGGACGAAGTCCGAACGCTCGCGGCCACGCATCCCAGACGCAGGGCGCTTCTCGCCGGCGAACGAGACGGCAAGCCAATCCAGGACTTCGACCTGGGCAACTCGCCGCGCGAGTTCACCGTCAAAAAATGCAAGGGCAAGACGCTCCTATTTACGACGACCAACGGCACTCAAGCGATTGCCCGCGCCCTCGAAGCGGACCGCATCCTGATCGCCGGCTTCGTCAATTTCAGCGCCGTGTGCGAACAACTTTGCCACGGCGCCCGTCCCGTTCATATCGTCTGCGCCGGCTACCTCGGCACGCCCGCCATCGAGGATACGCTGCTCGCCGGCGCGTTCGTCGAGTTCTTTTGCGATGAGATGGATGTGCGCTTGAACGACAGTGCCCGACTCGCGTGGGATTGCTTCGAAAACCATGGCCGCATCTTGCTCGGCGCGTTGCAAGTGAGCCGTTCGGGCGAGCATTTGACGGAGCTGGGCTACGCGGCCGACATCCCGCTCGCCGCCGCGGTGGACAAGTTCGCCCTCGTGCCGGAGGTTCGCCGCGATCCGCTGCGCATCGAGGTCGCGTCCGCGGGCATCGTCAAAGGACGCTGGGCAAAGTAAAATAGACCGCCGCTTGCGGCTTCGCGCTCGTGGCGTGCGAACGCGAAACCGCAAGCGTCGGCGGAGAAAAAATCATGGACATGTCAAAAATGGACAAGCTCGTCTCGCTGTGCAAACGGCGCGGCTTCATCTTTCAATCCAGTGAAATCTACGGCGGCCTCAACGGCTTCTGGGACTACGGCCCCCTCGGCGTCGAGCTGAAGCGCAACATCAAGGACGCGTGGTGGCGCGACATGGTCACCGCCCACGACGACATTGGCGTCCTCGCCGGCGCTCCGTCGGAATTCGAAATGGTCGGCCTCGATTGCACCATTATTATGCATCCGCAAATCTGGAAGTGCTCCGGCCATTACGATCTCTTTCATGACTTCATGGTCGATTGCCGCGAGTCGAAGAAACGTTATCGCCATGATCAAGTTTGGGGCCGCTGGGTGGAAGCGAAGGGCCAAAAGATCTTCGTCGCCGTCGCCGATCCAGGCGAAGAAGGCGTCAAGGAAGCGGAACAGAAGGCGCTCAAGTTCTTCAATCTCCGCGCCAAGAACGTGGAGGAACTGAAGTGGGACGGCGACATCGTATGCCTGAACGCTGTCAAGGAATTCACCCAAGTGTTGGCGCCCGACGCGAAAACGCTTGGGACGCTGACGCCGCCGCGCGAATTCAACTTGATGTTCAAGACAATCGTCGGCGCCATGGGCACCGATGACGACGCGGCCTTTCTGCGTCCGGAGACGGCGCAAGGCATCTTCGCCAATTACAAGAACGTCGTCGATAGCTCGCGCGTCAAGGTGCCGTTCGGCATCGCGCAGATCGGCAAGAGCTTTCGCAACGAGATCACGCCGCGCAACTTTACGTTTCGGTCGCGCGAGTTCGAGCAGATGGAGATCGAGTTCTTCTGCAAGCCCGATACGTCGCCGAAGTGGTACCAGTTCTGGCGCGATCGCCGTTATCAATGGTACTTGAATCTCGGCCTGGCGAAGGAACGCTTGCGGCTGCGCGACCATCACAAGGAGGAGCTGAGCCATTACTCCTGCGGCACCGCCGACATCGAATACGCGTTCCCGTTCCTCGCCCAGGGGGACTTCGGCGAACTCGAAGGCATCGCCCATCGCGGCGACTTCGATTTGCGCAGCCATCAGGAAGGCAAACTCGTGCGGCAAGGCGATCAACTGGTCGTCGAACTCGGCCCCGACGGCAAGCCAAAGTACAAGGGCAGCGGCAAGGATTTGTCGTACTTCGAGGAAGCGACCAAGGAACGCTTCATCCCGCACGTCATCGAGCCGAGCGCCGGCGCCGACCGCGCGACGCTCGCGTTCTTGTGCGAGGCGTATCACGAGGAGGAAGTGAAGGGGGAGCAGCGCGTCGTGTTGCGCTTGCATCCGCGCATCGCGCCGTTCAAGGCGGCGATATTCCCGCTCGTCAACAAGGACGGCATGCCGGAGATTGCACAGAAGATCTATCGCGATTTGAAGCAATCGTTCAACGTCTTTTACGACGACAAGGGCGCCGTCGGTAGGCGCTATCGACGCATGGACGAAGCGGGGACGCCGTTTTGCTTGACCGTCGATGGACAGACGTTGCAAGATCAGACGGTGACGATCCGCGATCGGGATACGTTGCTGCAGGAACGCGTGGCGATCGCCGAGTTGGACGCGGTGATTCGCGCGCGGATGCGATGATGCACCGCTTGCGGTTTCGCACTCGCGTTGCCACGCGAACGCTAAGCCGTAAGCGGCTATTTGCATTGCGCCCGGAATCGCAACCAGTGATCCACCAACACCAACGCCAGCATCGCCTCCCCCATCGGCACAAATCGCGGCAACAAACACGGATCGTGCCGCCCCTTGGTCGCGATTGTCGTCGCCTCGCCCGCCGTCGTCACGGTCTTCTGCGGCTGCGGCAAGCTGCTCGTCGGCTTCAGCGCCACGCGGCACACGATCGGCTCGCCCGAAGAAATGCCGCCGAGCATGCCGCCGTGACGATTCGTTTCCGTGCCGATCTTGCGTCCACCCCTCACCCCCGACCCCTCTCCCGCCAGGGGCGAGGGGAGTGGAATGAACGCGTCATTATTCTGACTGCCGCGCATCGTCGCGACGCCGAAGCCCAGGCCATATTCGAACGCCATCACCGCTGGCAATGACAACATTGCTTTCGCAAGATCGGCTTTCAACTTATCGAACACCGGTTCGCCTAATCCCGCCGGCACGCCGACCGCGACCAGTTCGCACACGCCGCCGATTGAATCGCGCTCCTTGCGCATCTCCTCGATGAGCGTCTTCATCGCCTCGGCTTTCGCCGCGTCCGGGCAGCGCACCTCATTGGCTTCGACTTGCTCCAGCGTGATCTTGGTCGGATCGGGTATGTCCGCGACGATCGGACCGACCTGCTTGACGTAGCCCAGGACGCGCATGCCCTGCGCGGCGAGAATCTTCTTGGCGATCGCGCCGGCCGCGACCCGGCACAGCGTTTCGCGCGCACTGGAGCGTCCGCCGCCGCGATAATCGCGAATGCCGTACTTCGCGTCATAGGTGAAATCGGCATGGCCCGGACGATATTTGTCCTTGATGTCCGAATAATCGTGGCTGCGCTGATCGTTGTTGTGAAAGAGGATGCCGATCGAGGTGCCGTCGGTTTTTCCTTCGAAGACGCCTGACCAGATTTCCGGCACGTCCTCTTCCTTGCGCTGCGTGACGATGCTCGACTGCCCCGGCATGCGGCGACGCAAGTCGGGAAGCAGATCGTCAACGCCAAGCGGCAACCCCGGCGGACAGCCGTCGATGATGACCATGTAGCCCGGCCCATGGCTCACGCCGGCGGTGGTGACGCGGAACAGATGTCCAAATGTGTTGCCTGGCATAAGGGCTTTCGCGAACGGGTGCTATTTGCTGCGCGCGCTGATGATGCTATTCTAGCGTGAACCCATTTATCGTGGCGGCAAGATTCCATCTTGCCGAGATTGGGAAAACGGCAAGATCGGAATCTTGCCTCCACGGGGAGACATTCAACCATGTACCGCGCATTATCAATGAGCGTGATGGTCTTTGCGATTGTTCTGGCGTATGGCCCGACTCGCGCCCAGGACGACGCCAAGAAGAAGCCATCGGAAGGCCGATTCGGCTACAAAGTGGATGAGGAACTCTATCCGCAGAAGGCGCCGGCCGAGGCGATGAAGGCGATCGTCACCGCCATCGATCGCAAGCGCGTCGATTACCTGCTCGCTCAGCTCGCCGATCCCGCCTATGTCGATTACTGGATCGATCAGTACAAAAAAGAAGTCGCGCTCGGCGCTGACGAGGGCAAACGCTTGATTGCGTTCAATCGGCTGACGCGCGAGACCACGCAGTATTTTCAGAACGACCCGCTGATCGTGAAGGACCTGCGCGTCTTCGCCAGAGAAGCG
Organism: Gemmataceae bacterium; assembly: GCA_036745215.1. Taxonomy (GTDB): domain Bacteria; phylum Planctomycetota; class Planctomycetia; order Gemmatales; family Gemmataceae; genus SIAQ01. The sequence continues at coordinate 4,034 of DAIOGM010000208.1, read as the reverse complement.
AAATGGTCCGACGAAGGCGACACCGCGATCGGCGTTGTCGAAACGATTCCGGCCCGCAAGGTTTACTTGAAGAAGATCGGCGAGCGCTGGTTTCTGGAGAATCGGCAGCAGTAATCGCCGCTTGCGGCTTCGCGCTCGCGTGGCCAAGCGAGCACTAAACGTAAACAACAGGATACACTCATGACCGCCTTCATCGATTTACGCAGCGACACCGTCACCCGTCCCACGCCCGCCATGCGCGCCGCCATGGCCGAGGCGCCCGTCGGCGACGACGTTTTCGGCGACGACCCGACGGTGATCAAGCTCGAACAAAAAGTCGCCGACTTGCTTGGCAAGGAAGCCTCGCTGTACGTGCCGTCGGGAACGATGTCGAACCAGCTCGCCGTCAGCGTGCACACGCAGCCCGGCGATGAACTGTTGTGCGATCTCAATTGCCACATTTACAACTACGAGGCCGGTGGCCCGGCGCGTCTCTCCGGCGTCACCTGCCGCACGCTCGACGGCGACTTCGGCATCCTCAACTTGAGCCAGCTCGAGGACAAGATTCGCAATCCCGACGATCCGCACCTCGTCCGAACGCGCATGGTCGCGCTGGAGAACACGCACAACCGCGGCGGCGGACGCATTTATCCGATCGAAAAGATTGAAGCGATCAGCCAGTGGGCATGGAAAAACGGCCTGATCATGCACCTGGACGGCGCGCGTTTGTGGAACGCGATCGTCGCCACCGGCATCGCGGCGAAGGAATGGGCCAAACATTTCGACACGGTTTCGGTGTGCTTCTCGAAAGGTCTCGGCGCCCCGGTCGGCTCCGCGCTCGCGGGCCCAAAAGCGATCATCGCCAAGGCGCGGCGCGTCCGCAAACTCTTCGGCGGCGGCATGCGTCAGGCGGGCATCATCGCCGCGGCTTGCATTTATGCGATGGATCACCACGTTGACCGAATGGCCGACGATCATCGCAATGCCAAGATCATCGCCAAGGCCATCGCCGACACGCCCGGCCTGCGTCTCGATCCGCCGGAGGTGGACACCAATCTCGTGTGGTTCAAGGTCGATCCCAAGCTCGGCACGGCGAAAGACGTGGCAGCGCGCCTGCGTGAACTCGGCGTGCTCGTCAGCGCTTCGGGGCCGCAACGCATGCGCGCCTGCACGCATCTTGACGTATCGAAAGCACAAGCGGAGCGCGTCGCCGAGACGTTGCGGACGGCGATCGCGAAACCGGTTCACGTGTAATATTCCGGCGAGCCGAGCCGCGTAAGCGGCCGGTTGAAGGTAGCGCGATTGACTCAACCGGCCCCTAACGGGGCTCGGCTCGCCGCCTATTCGTTATCATTCGCATCGCCATTAGACGAACGCCGCGGAAATCGTTCCTCTCTAAAGGACGTGCCTTTCTGGGGAGGCGGCGGCAATTCGTCGTCTTGATCCAAATCCAAATCCGGCTGATTGCATGGAACCACGGTCGCCAACCCGTCCGAACGCTTCAGGCGATAAGCTCGGCCAACAAAGTAAAGTTGCAGTGCCAACAACAGAACGAACGGAATCACCGTGCCGGCGTGCCAGGCGATCGAGAACCAAAGACCGGCACGCGTCGGCCCAAGCTGGATTTCCTCTTGATGTTGCGCAACGTCCTGACGCAGGCCGAAATGGTGCTGGTTCCATTCCAGGAATGGAAACACAACGTTGGCTGTCATTTGCACGCGCACCTTTTTCCCCGCCAGCTTTTCATCGTCCGGCACGTGAATGCGAACCCACAAATGCCGCGTCGAATTCGATGCGCCGCTGCTGACCTGGATGCGATCTCCCCATTGATCGTTTCGCGTGGTCGCGCGAATCGGCACGAAGACGCCGGGCGCGTCCACGACTTCGAGGACGGCATTCGCGTCGCCGGTCCAGTGCCCGTTCAAGGATTGAATCGTTCTTGGCAGAAAAACCCAGGCGCTGTCTCCCGGACCGACGACCTCCGGACGCCAATTTTCGTTCACCGGCCAATCCTGAGTCAGACGCATGGCGTCGCACGCGCCAATCAACAGCAAGCTGAGCACCGACGCGATCAGCAAGCGCCAAAACCACTTGCCGAGGCGAATGGAGTCCGGGAATTGCCAATCGCCGTCCTTCCGGTTCGGACCGCGGTCAACCGAAAGCTCCAATGTCTTGATCTGAAAATCGGTGCGTCTCTTGTTGGCAGCCGCGTAGTTGTTTGGGTATCGCTTGCCGATCCACCAATGGGCAACGATCAACAAGGCCGCCAGCGCCAACAGAAGCGTTGCCGCAAGCCAGCGCGGCGCCAAACCGTAATAATCGAGAAGCAATGCTCCCACCCACGCGCCGCTGGCGAGCAAGATCAGAAGATGCCACGTCAACCGCAATGACCCGATCATTTCAGGCTGGAATTGGCCACAATGCGGACACGGCCATTGCTCGATGTGTTGTTGAAGAAACCGAACGACGTTGTCGGTTGCGTTCGCTTCGGCCCGTTCGAGCGTGGCGCCCGTGCCTTTCATGGTCGCATGCACGCGCCGGCGAAACTGGCAACCGCAATAGCAGCAGGTGTATCGCTTCCAGCATGCCACCGTCTTCTGAGTTTGGTGACGCCCGTCCATAAAATCAACTCCGACGAGGATTGCACCGATTCAATATTCGAGCATTTTTGATTGCAGGCAACAATGAAAATCCCCGCGCTCCACTCCTGGAATCTGACACCAAGCGAAGCGATCATTCTGCAAAAAGAGCTGGCGCAGCAAGTCGATGTTCGCCGGCCACTCAAGAAGTGCGAGCTGCTCGCCGGCGCCGATTGCTCGTACAGCCGATTTTCGCCGACGTTTTATGCCGCCGTCGTCGTCCTGCGCACGAGCGACTGGAGCGTCGTGGAAGCGCAAGGCGTCGTCGGCGAAAGTCCGTTTCCGTACGTGCCCGGGTTGCTGTCGTTTCGCGAGATACCGACCGTGCTCGAAGCATTTGCCAAATTGACGAACCGGCCCGACGCCGTGATGTGCGACGGCCAGGGCTACGCGCATCCGCGCCGCTTCGGCCTGGCGTGCCACCTGGGCCTTTGGCTCAAGCTGCCTTGCTTCGGCTGCGCCAAAACGCGCCTGATCGGCGAGCACGATGAGCCGGGCCCGGACGCCGGCGATTTCGCACTCTTGCGACACGATGACGAAATCATCGGCCACGTCGTCCGCACGAAAAATCGAACGAAGCCAGTTTACGTATCGCCGGGCCAGCTCATCGATCAAAAAAGCGCGACGCGCTGGACGCTGGCGAGTTGCCGCGGGTATCGCATTCCCGAACCGACGCGGCAAGCGCATTTGCACGTCAATCAGATGCGGCTCGCCCATGCCGCGAAATCTAGTGCCTGATCGTTGGCATGTCACTGCACATCGACGACCACCGGCTGCACGTGATTGATCATGTAATTACGCCGATCCGCATCGCGCTGCATCGGCTGCACGTTGCCGCGAGCGTCGGTCGCGCGCGCCATCAGCGTGACGCGGCCGGCCTGTGCGGGAGAGCGCCACATATGCTCCCAGTGCCGCCAGCAATGGGCGCGGGCGTTGCCCGTCAATCGAGCGTCGGTCCAGGTTTGGCCGGCGTCGGCGCTGACCTCGACGCGCGTGATCTCCGATTCGCCCGTCCACGCTGCGCCGTGCACCCGCACCATCGTGTTTGCCGCGATCCGTTGCATGGCGGTCGGGCTGACGATGATCGACTTCACTTGCATTTGCGTGATCGGCGTCACCGTGACGAGGTCCTGGCGACGCTCGTAAATGCTGTAGTCAAGCGATTGAAAGAAACCGTTATAGGGACGATCCGTTACGACAATTCTCGTAAGCCATTTCACCGATGCCATGCCGTACCAGCCGGGCACAATTCCGCGCAAGGGAAAGCCGTGATTGGCGGGCAAGTCGGCGTTGCCCATCCGGTAAGCGAGCAGCACGTCGGCTTGCCGGGCCTTCGCGATCGGCAGGCTGCGCGCGAATGGGATGACGCCGGGCGAGCGCGGCTCCGCCGTGATTTCGCCGCGATGCGCGGCGGCG
>DAIOGM010000207.1:3599-12473 GCA_036745215.1 Gemmataceae bacterium | reverse complement strand
CCTGACCTCGATCCATTTTCTTTTTCGCACGGAAACGCGTAACGTCGCCGTCCACGTGCCGGGCCCCGATTCGTTCGAGCTTGCGTCGCGATTGTCGTATTTTCTCTGGCGCAGCATGCCTGATACGGAGCTGCTGGCGCTGGCGGAGCAGGGCACGCTCGCGCAAAAGATCGAAAGCCAGACCGTCCGCATGCTGCGCGACCCGCGCTCCGAGGCGTTTGCACGCGATTTCGCGGCGACTTGGCTGTCGCTTGACAAGCTCGACAACGGCCGTATCGTCGATGACGCGTTGCGCACCGCGATGCGCCAGGAGACGGAACTCTTTGTGAGCGCCGTCCTGCGCGAAGACCGCAGCGTGCTGGAGTTCATCGATGCCGATTACACGTTTCTCAACGAACGCCTGGCGCAGCATTACGGCATCGACGGCGTCCAAGGCGAGGCGATGCGGCGCGTTGCCTTGCACACCAAAGAACGCGGCGGGCTGTTAGGGCATGCGAGCACCTTGAACATGACGACCGCTGAAGAGGAAACCAGCCCCGTCCTTCGCGGCAAGTGGATTCTGGAAAACCTTCTGGGCGCTCCGCCGATTCGGCCGCCGGCCGGCTTGCTCGATGCGCTGAAGGCAGCGCCCAACAATCTCGGCTCCGGCAGCGTGCGGCAAATGCTCGAGGTGCACCGGGCCAATCCCAGTTGCGCCGGCTGCCACTGGAAGATGGATGCGATCGGCGTTTCGCTGGAGAACTTCGACGCCCGCGGCGCGTGGCGAACCATGCGAAACGTGAGTCCCGTCGAGGCGGTCGGCGTCATGCCCGACGGAGAGACGTTGGACGGCCCGGCGGGACTGAAGGCTTATCTGCTCAAACATCATCGCGACACGTTCGTGCGGGCGCTCGGCGAAAATTTGCTTCGTTACGCCCTCGGCCGTAAGCTCGATGACGCGGATCGCGCGGCATTGTCGCGGCTGCCAGCAAACGTCCGCGATGGCGAATACCGCTTCTCACGCGTCATCATGGAAGTGGTGACGAGCGAATCGTTTCGCCGCGGGTTTGCCCTGGACGCGAATTAGCCCGGATACCAGATCTTGCGCGGCTCATCCGGGCCGCGTTGATAATTGAATGCCTCATCCGTGAGTTTCGCCAAATCGTATTTGGGCCGCCAGCCGAGGAGAAACTTGGCCTTCGTGTTGTCGAGCCAGGTCGAATGGTACGGCGTCTTGATGTCCACGGATGGATAGCCTCGCGTCCGCTTTAGATGATTTGCAAGGGCGCGATAATCGACCGGCTCGTCCATGCAGATGTTGAAGGTTTGCCCGCGCGCTTTGGCATGATCGAGGGCCGCCAGGATCGCATCCGCCAGATCATCGACATGGACGAAGTTTCGCCGCACCGATCGATCGTCGGGGTCCAGCATCACGGGGATCGTATTGGACTTGACGTATTGATCGGCTCGTTCCAGCCCGACGAGATCGCGCCAGCGCGGGCCGCCGAAGACGTCCGCGCCAAAGGACAACTGATACTTGAAATCGTCCTTTTCCATGATCCAGGGAGCACGCAGGCAGCAAACATTCATGTCGTACTGAATCGCGTATTGCTCCATCATCACTTCTTCGAGCACCTTCGATAGCGCATAACAGCCTGGATATGCGGAGTGCTTTTGCGACTCCGTCACGGGAAGCGGATGTGGATAGAAGAAGTGTCCCATGCCGGCGTCGCCGCCGATCAGGATGAATTGCTGAAACGTCTTGCTTTCCCGGCACTCTTCGAGAATCCAGAAGAGCCCTTTGATGGCCACGTCCATGATGTCCTCGGGCGTCTCCTTGCAGGTCGCCAGGTGCAACACGTGTGCCACATCCTTCAGCGCGGCATGAACGGCGCCGCGATCGGCGATGCTGCCGCGCGCGATCTCCAGGCGCGGCTGCGCGTCGAGCGTGCGGTTGTGGCAGAGGGCGCGGACAAGCGTGCCGTTGTGCGCGGGATCGGCGAGACAGCGGCGAATGAAGTGGGCGCCGACTTTGCCGGTGGCGCCGGTGACGAGGATGCGGCGGAAAGGTGGCATGGGAATTCCTTTTTCATTTCATTCACATGTACTCGACTCGGTCTTTCATTTCTTCCGGATCGTAGAGTTCCCAAATCAATAAAGCGCCTCGTATGACGTCGCCGATCGAATGGCGGGCACGAAAAAATGCAATGCCGGGAGATTCGGCGCCGGTTGCAGTGATCCGCAGGAAATCAGTGTCCTGTGTGATGATGACTCTGTTTTGAGATTGGGCAAACGCGAGTCGCTGGTCGTCGGTTGCTTCGAGCAAGTCGGCCTCGACGGTCGTTGTGACGACGATGCCATGCACACGAAGCCCCGCCGCGATTCGCGGATCGATATGTTCATCCAGGTGAAATCGGATCGTTCTGGGCATGCAGTTCCGCCAACTTGGCTTGCAATTTCGACGGACCGGATTTCGCTTTCATCTCTTCAGCAAAACGCTCATCAGCTGCGATGTCAGCATCGATTTCTACGCGGTGCGAATGATAGTAAGCCAGCGCCGCATAAACCGCCGGCAACGAAAGCGTCGGATACGTCGCCACGATTTCTTCTGCGTTCATGCCCTGCCGTTCATGCCAAATGGCGATGTGCTGAACTTTGACGCGATGTCCAAGGATATGAGGCTTTCCACCACAATATCCCGGCCGAATGCCGATGAATTCGCCCACAATTGGCACTACCTCGGACGCCGGTGTTCCAGGAATCGTTGCATTCTGAATCATGTGGTTAATATACCGGACAACGCGGTCCCTGCAAAGCAATGATTAATCAATGACGATCACACACGGATCAATATCATCTCGCTTCGAATTCAGCCCCGGCGTCGGCAGCAGCTTTTGCGTTTGCCGATCGTACAGGAAGATATCGCGCTCGCCTTCCCCTTTGATGCGTTCGGAGACAAACACCAGATATCGCCCATCGGCGCTCAAGTTCGGCGTCTGCTCATTCGCGATTGTGTTGACGCCGACGAGTGGCAAGAAGCTCTTCTTCGCGCGATCGTAAAGATAGATATCGCGGCCGCCTTTGCCGTCGGCGCGATCCGACGCGAAGGCGAATAGATTGTCGTCGGCGCTCATGGACGGCGTGATGTCGGAGAGCGGCGAGTTGAGTTCCGGCATGGCGATCACCTTGCCGCTCGTTCGATCATACAGGTAAATATCGGCGCCGCCGACGTTGTCCTTGTGATTGGAGACAAACGCCAACCACCGGCCATCGCCGCTGAGCGCCGGCATGCGTTCATCAAACTTCGGCATGTTGAGGCCGGGCAATTCAACAAACTTCTGCCCCGGCACATCCCAGGCTTGCAAGTCCCAACGCTGGCTCGAACCCGGCTTGTCCCACGCGGCATAAACGATCAGCGTCCCCTCGGCGTTCATCGTCGGATGCAGTTGCGCGTTGGGCGACGTGTTGATCTTCGCCGGCGTGATCAGTTTTTTCTCGGCCATGTCGAACAGAAAGATCTTGCTCGTTTCATTTTCCAGCTCCGACGCGAAGACGCACAGCTTGCCGCTCTTCGACAGGATCGCATGGTAATCTTGACGATTATTGATGGTGGGAATGTTGCCGACGATCTTGCCTTGCGAGACGCCGTCGTGTTCGTAGAAGTGGATTTGTGCGTGCTTGGGCCGATCGCGATAGGAGGAGAACGCGATGAGGAGGCGTTTGGGCGGATCGGTGGCGGGCTGATGAGCCAGTGCGAGGAGCGGGGCGGTGCCGATAACCATCACGACGAGCCAACGGGTCATGGTTTGGTTCCTGCATCCGGGCGCGACGTTAATTTTGTTTGTAATACCTTGTATCCGGTAATCCTGGCCACAGCCACAGGACCTATGCGCAGCACCCAGATTTGTGCGTTGCAATTCTTGTCGCGAAGCACCTTGACGGCGTCGGCACGTTCGTCGGCAATCGCATAGTCGCCGGACTCGACGTCGATGGCGAGGATGCGGCCGATGTTGCCCGTTTCGACCAGGGGTCGAAGCTTCGTCTCGTAGATGACCGTGCCGCGGTCGGCAACTTCGTCCATCGAAAGACGGGTTGACTGTGTTGGCATGACGGTCGCTCCTTCTGTTTTTTCAAAGGCGACGAAACGAGTCACCCAACAATCTCCGGCACCGGCAGCGCCTCGCGCGTGAAGGGACGCATGCGAATGTCCGCCGTGTCGATGCCGGCCAGGCGATACAGCGTGGCCGCGAATTGAGCGGGGCTGACGGGCACGCTCGCCGGGCGCGAGCCGGTGCGGTCGCTGGAGCCCACGACGCGGCCGCCTTCGAGGCCGCCGCCTGCCAGAAGATACGTGAAGCAGTACGGGAAGTGATCGCGAGCGCCGTAACGATTGATGCGCGGCGTGCGGCCGAACTCGCCGCCGGCGACGATGAGCGTGTCTTGTAACATGCGGCGCTCGTGCAGATCGGTCAAGAGCGCGGTGAGGCCTTGATCGAGCCGCGGGCAAAGATGCTGCTCCATGCGCACCATGCCGCCGAGGTCGGCGCCGTGCACGTCCCAGGCGTCCCAGGCGGGGCCGTCGTACCATTTGATTTGCACGAAGCGCGTTCCCGCTTGCACGAGTCGCCGCGCCAGTAAACACGATTGGCCGAAGAGATTGGCGCCGTAGCGTTCGCGCAAAGATTCGGTTTCGCGCGACAGATCGAACGCGTCGCGCACCTGTGTCGAGGTGAGGATGTCCACGGCGCGTTGATACGATTGATCCATGCGTTCGATGGCGTCGTTCGTGTGCGTCTGTTGACGAAAGCGATCGACCGCGGACAGCAACTCGCGACGTTGATTGAAGCGATCGGCTTGAATATCGGCGGAAAGTGCGAACTGCGGAAGCTGCACGCGCGAGCCGGTCGGATCGGCGATCTCGACCGGGAAGAACGGCGCGCCCAAGCGTCCGCCGCCGACGCCGAGCCGCGAGCCGACGTGCACGTACGGCGGCATGTTGCCGCGATAGCCCTGGATGCGCGAGATGACGGCGCCGTACGACGTCGTCTCGCCAGCGAAACCCGTGAGCATCGGCACCGGCGAATGCGCGTCGATGCCGTGATTCATCGAGCGGACGAGCACGCATTTGTCCATCTGCCGCGACAATCTCGGCAACAGTTCGCAAATCTGGATGCCGTTGACATTGGTCTGAATTGGCCCATACGGCCCGCGAATCGTGTCCGGCGCATCGGGCTTGGGATCGAACGTTTCGAAGTGTCTGGGTCCGCCGTCGAGCCAAAGGAAGATGACGGAGACCTCGCGGCGCGTTTCGCCGGGCGCGGCATTCGCTTTGGAGCGTAGCCAATCAGCGAGCGTGAGCCCCGCGATGCCGACGCCGCCGACTTGCAGCATCTCGCGGCGCGTCATGCCGCTGCAATTGCGGACTTTGGTGGTGCCGATAGTGAACATGATTTTGCCCCCTTTTTCGAAAACTCAAACTTCTTCATCAACGAGGAAAAACCGCGATCCGTGTCTCGTTCGTTCCGCGCCCCACCGAGCAAAAAGGCGTAAGAAACTCAACCCAACCATACCATCAACTCCGATCGGCAACGTTAATGGCGTCAGATCGGCGACAATGGCAATCACTGTTGACTGTAAATTCAACCCAGGGATTTTGCATGTTACCCAGGCTCGCTCTTGATGGCCTCGTAAGGCACCCGTCGTTTCAGCGACAGGCAACATTGCTCGAAACAACTCATGAGCATCTGGTCCAAGAACAACGCTGCTTCGTCCAGAGGAACCCGTATCGACGAGGAGTTTGAGCGTTCGAACGTTGCCTTGCAAACTCAAAAACTCAACTTCAATGACTTCAGCCGTATCCAGACTGGCAAAATATGCGCTCGCCATTTCCGTTGCTCAGCGAATAACATCGACAACTGGGTGGGCCACTTCGACAACAAAACCGCGAGACGGATCGGGATCCAGGTTACGTAAGGCGGCGATCGCGTCGTCCGCACATTTTGCGACTGCGACGATTTTTCCGTCCAGCAGGGCCACGAAATCACCCTCTTGAAACGTCGTCCCGTTCCAGGCAAATCGCTCGCAAATCGCTTCCGCAATCCGACGATTGCTTTCTCGCTCATTCATCGGCATATCCAGTGAATTGGTTTCCTAGGTTCTAACTTGAACACCAAACTGCGCCAGCCCCAACGGATCCAACGAGCGTTCGATGCGGAATGAACGACCGAGAACTTCGGATCGCACCCAGCCGCCTTCTTTCGGCGTCGGTTGATAGCCTTCGCTCATATGACGCAGAATGTCAAATTGAAGGATTTCTTTGCGAGCGTCAACGAGCCAGTACTCCGGTATTTGAGCCTTCCAGTAAAGGTCGCGCAGCGTTACTGAATCCTTGGTCATCGAACTGTCGCTCACAATCTCCAGCACCGCATCCGGCGTGCCTTCGAGCTGCGTGTAGCCCGCTTTGGCGCCCGGAACAAGTCGCAATCGGCCCGATTGCATGGTCGTCCAAAGGTAAAAAAGCCCGTCCGGCTCGGTCGATAAATTAGCGGCTTCATTGACTAACAACATGCGATCCGGAACGAAGCTCCCAGGCGGGTTTTGCATCAACAGCATGCCAAACATGGTGTTGAACGCATATTTGACTCGGTTGTGGGTCACGAATTCTTCCATGTCCGTATCCACGAGGATTTTGCCGTCAAGAAACGACACCCGACCGCTCTGCGGATAGCCGTCCGATTCTGCCCAGCGACGATACGACTCCAGATTGTTGATCCAACCGGGGATGGTAATCCCGTTCGCCACGACGACGACATCCGCGCTGGGCATCGGCGCGCCCGACGCCGGTAACGCGGCGGTAGTCTGCGGCAAGTTTGGCAGGACGGTGCTCATGGCGAGTTCAACGGGCCATTACGTGGAATCTCGATCCCCCAGTAATTTCCCACATTCGTTCATCAATGTCAACGTTTTGCCGCCGCCGTCATCGAATGGCCGTGTCGTCCTGGAACAACGATCGTCCCGCCAGCGACGTGTAAAAGCCGAAACCCGCCAGGAGGACGACGGCGGCGATCGCCATCAAGCTGTACTGAAAGTACCACGACGTCGGGTCCATCGTGAGCGGGAAGCAAACGCAATACCACGCAAACGTCGCGGCGATGTCGGCCAGGACGCCAACCTTGATCAAAAGCGCGAGAATAATCAACTCAATGACGATGGCGAAAAACCAACACGACACGACCTGGTAGCTGGCGCTGTTGCCGATCCAAAGTGCCGCCGACAGTAATATATAAACGACGGCTGCCGGCATGGGCCGCTTGAACAGCACACGAATCACCAGATATAAGAGCACCTTATAAAAGAACGCCCAACGAAAGCTATAGACAAGGTTGATGAGAAAATTGCCCATCCAATAGCCGCGCACGTGCGTGTTGGGAATCCACCAATCCCAGTACGGAACCGGCGTCGTCATGTCGAGGTAAACAGGAGCGGTGCGGCCGACGAGATCCACGACCTGCAACAAGGCGCCGACGCACGCGCCGAGGAGCAAGTCGCGGCCCACGCGCGGATCGCGCCATTGGCCGGACAACACACGCGTCCACGTGATCAGCGCCTCCGGCCACATTTGCCGCACGTACGGTTCCAGGGCGATGTAGGTCATCCACAACAGTCCCGACCAATAAAGTGCGAACGCCAGGCCGAGTGTAAGTAGGCGCAGTTCATCGAGACTCGCCACGTGGTGCGTTTCAAAAGCCCACACGATCATTAGAATGATGAATGACGCAAGCGCAAGCCGAAACGCCCCCTTGCGGTCGGAGCGGCCGTGCTTCCAACTGCGCGGCGCCAGCAAGGCTGCGGTGATCAGGACGCCGACAAACACAATCGCGCCCAATTGCTTGCCGTACGGGTCCAGCATCCCCTGAAAACCGGGCGCCGGCGGCGCTCGACCGACGGCCGAGACGAGCACCTCAAAATAAATTGGCCGACCGCGAAACGTCGCCGCCTCGACGCGAATCGGCAACTCCGGGTTCTTGGGTTCCTTTTCCACCCAGGCCAATCGCTCGTCGCCAAAGTTCGGCGGCACCGCGTTCGGCTTGTCCAGTTTGAAATTGGCAAGGTCCAGTTGCGCGGCATGAAACAGGAACGCCGTCCATTCAAGGTTCTTGACTGGCTGGAGGCCATCCTCGCGCGACGGCGGAACGGCGTTCAACTCCAGCAACCGGCCGCCCGTATCGAATTTGACGCTGACCATTCCCGGCGCGACCGGCGGCGGCTCGTTGAGGGTGATCCGGCCTGGTTCGAGGGTGCCCGGATACGGATAAAACAGATCAGGTACCAAAGGCGTTTGGCTTTGGCGATACCAGAAATACAGCGCGGCCGGCGGCGATTGTTCCAGCCGTTTCCACCGATCCGCGCTGGTGTCGCGTTCTTGAATTTCCTTCAAGAAGTCTTCATCGTGATCGAAGCCGACCGCCCAGTCCCTCGGTGTTTCGAATTTCAGGTCCCTGACAAGCAAGTCCTTGGCCTTATCGGTCAAGACGTCCACCGACACCGGCATGCCGACACGTCCCGCCAGCATGCCCTTGTCATAAAGCCAAACACAGCCCAAAAGCGCCAGCAACGTGATCACGAAGGTGACAAGCGAATGGTGCGGCGTCCACGCGGCGGAGTCGCCCGCGGCGGCGACCATCTCCGGCGACGGCGTCTCCCCCGCCGCCAGCGCCGCCGCCAACGGGTCGCCGCCCGGCAGCGCCGCCGCCACCGCAATCACCGAGGTCGGCCGCTTCGACGGATCGCGTTCCAGGCATCGCAGGATGACACGCTCGACGGTTGCATCGAGATCGGCGACGTGGCTCGACGGACTCGTTGGCGTCGATTGTTCTTGAAGCTTCTGTAATTCAG
>DAIOGM010000207.1:0-3589 GCA_036745215.1 Gemmataceae bacterium | reverse complement strand
CGAGGACGCATGAAAGGGGCGTTTGCCCGTGAAGATTTCGTACAGCACCAGGCCGAGCGCGTAGACGTCGCTCCTGGCCGTCGCCTCCTTGCCCGAGAGTTGTTCCGGCGCCATGTAACCGGGCGTGCCGGCGCGCGCTTCCGAGCCGGCGACCTGTTCGGCGACGCGTGCCAACCCAAAATCCGTGACGCGCACGTGACCGCGGCCGTCGAGCATGATGTTGGCCGGCTTCAAATCGCGATGGATCACGCCCTGCTCGTGAGCCGCGGCCATTCCCATACAAAGCTGACGCGCGATCTCGACCCCCTTGTCGTGCGGCAATCGGCCGATGCGGCGCAACAGCGACGCCAGGTCCTCGCCGTCGATGAATTCCATCGAAATAAACGTCAGGCCGTTCGCCTCGGCAATGTCGTAGACTCGACAGACATTGGGATGCGAGATTTGCCGCGTGAGACGAACTTCTTCATGGAGGAGGGCCAGAGCGCGCGTGTCCGTTCGCAAATTGGCCGGAAGAAATTTGAGCGCCACCGATTGCCCCAGGCGCAGATCGTCGGCGCGATAGACCTCGCCCATGCCGCCCTTGCCGAGCCGGCTGACGATGCGATAACGCTCCGCCAACACCTGTCCGGGCGCGAACCGCGCTGATCCCGAGGATGTCGGCATGGGCGACAACGGACGAACGGGCGTTTCTTCACCCAACGGTTCATGGGTGGCCGTCACTTCGCCCGGCAATGCGGTGGACGCGCCGCAGGCCGGACAAAACCGGCTGGCGGGCGGCAATTCCTTGTGACACTTTGGGCATTTGGGCATGAATGGAAACCGCCTCGGTTAACCACGTTCAGGTTTTGCCGATTCCGCACGTTCGATCCACGCGCCGCCTAGCAAATGATCGCCATCGTAAAACACTACCGCCTGCCCCGGCGTGATCGCGCTTTGCGGCTCCGCAAAATCGACGCGCACCTCGCCGCCGTCCAAAGCCGTTACCGTCGCGAGCGCCGCTTCGTGTCGATAGCGAATCTTGGCAGTGCATTCGAGCGGCCCTTTCGGCCCGTCGATCAGCCAATTGACGCGCGACGCCAACAGCGACGTCGCCAGAAGCTCCTCGCGATCGCCGATGACGACGTCGCGCGTTTCCGGGATGATCTCCAAAACATATCGGCGCGACGCGGAGCCGAAGCCGAGGCCCTTGCGCTGGCCGATCGTGAATTGCTCGATGCCGTCGTGCGGCGCCAGCACATTGCCGGCGCGATCGACGATGTTGCCGGCCGTCGCCAAGTCGGGATGACGCGTCTTGATGAACGCGCCGTGATCGTTGTTCGGCACGAAACAAATCTCGACGCTGTCCGGCTTTTCCGCGACGTTCAGGTCCGCGTCGCGCGCGATTGCACGCACCTCGTCCTTCGAGAGACCGCCAATCGGGAACAGCAAGCGCGGCAGAATGTTCTTGCGCAGGCCGAACAGGACGTACGTCTGATCCTTGTTCGGATCGACGGCGCGATGCACCTGGCCGTCCTTCATCTGCACATAATGGCCCGTCGCAATGAAGTCGGCATCCAGCTGTTTGCCATACGACCACAGCTTGCCGAATTTGAGCCAGGTGTTGCACACGACGCACGGGTTCGGCGTACGGCCATGGGTGTACTCATCGACGAAGTAATCCATGATGCGGCTGAAGTCGCCCTCGAAGTCGAGGGCGTAGAACGGCATGTCGAGCCGATCGGCGACGCGGCGCGCGTCGCCGGCGTCGATGGCGCTGCAACAACCTTTTTTGCGGTCGGGTTGAGTGGTGTCGCACTCGTTTTCGTCAACGTGATGCGCGCCGGTGCGCATGAAGAGGCCGACGACGTCGTAGCCCTGCTTCTTGAGCAGGTACGCCGAGACGGAGCTATCCACTCCGCCACTCATCGCCAGGACGACACGGGCCGGCATGCGTCGAAACCTCGAAAGATGCTATCGATTCATCCAGTATATCACCTCGCCTAACAAAAAAATGCAGCCGCAGATGCACGCGGATGAGCGCAGATAATATGGGCCTGTCAACCGTGCAACGCCAGTCGTAGCAACAAGCTGCCAGCTTGTTTGCTGACGATTCAGCACGCAAGCTGGCAGCTTGCGGCCACGGTCGGCTTCGCACGCCCCATTTGCGATTATCTGCGTCAATCTGCGGCTACTATTTCTTTAATTCCACCCAGATCGGCGAGCCCCAGGCGATCTCGTTGTCCGCCTGCAAGACGCGGATGTAATAGTAGTGCGTCCCGGCTTGCGGCGTCGGATCGGTCCATGTCGTCTTGAAGCCGAACCCCGCCGGCTTCAACGTCTGCACAACCTCGCTGTCGCGCAGCACGTCGATCTTGGAAATATTAGCAGTGCCGACGACGTTGATGTCAAACGTCGGCGCCTGATTCGTCACGACGTCGTCGCCCATGATTTTGTCGCCGCAGCGGAAATCGACGAGGATGTTGTCGGTCGCGCCGTAACAATGGCGTGCCTTGACGGCCTTCAGCAAACTCTGGCGATCGCGGCTCTCGGCGAGGATGATGAAGAACGAGATGTGCGTGGACCAGTGGTCGCTCGAGGCCTGGAAGCCGAACTTGTGGCCTTTCTTGAGAGCGAGATTGACAAAGCCCTTCGGGAACCAGCCGGCGACGTTGGCGGGTTCAAAGCCGGTCTGCGGATCGAAGCCTGCCCGCGGGGCGTTTTCCATTTCATACGACATGCGGTCGCCTTGATAGATTTCGACGATCGGCTCGACGACCGGATCGTTGTCGCGCCAGTCGGTGCCCATGGACGTGGCGCTGGTGTGCATGGCGCAGATGCCGTCGAATTCGCGCAGATAGCGATAGAGCATCTTGGCGTCATCGGGATGGACGCCGCCTTCGGCCTTTTTCTTGCCGTCCGGCGCTTCGAGGCGCGGCAACGTCATGATGCCGCGCTGGGCGAACATGACGTTGCGATGGCCGTGCGGGTACGGCACCGAGCGTTCGTAGGTGAACATGGGCGTGAAGGCTTTGCCGTGATAGGCGTCGGTGAATTTCTGGGTGAGCCACCAAGAATATTCGCGGCCGGCGCCGTTGTCGTGATCGCCGCAGCCGATCCAGTCCATCTTGGCGGCGTCGAGGGCGTAGCGGAACATGTCTTCCAGCGAGCCGTCGGGGGCGCCGTCCCAGGATATCTCGGTGTGGCGATGGTATTCGCCGCGCAGGTACTGATACGTCTTGCCCGCGGCTTTGATGCGATGCTCTCACATGCGCTTGGTGCTGGCGTTTTCGGCGACGAGTTCAGCAGACGGTTTGTTCTCGCCAGCGAAATGCGCAACCAGCATCGGGGCAAGCGATTTGGGCAGGTCGATGACGCTGGCATAGATCTGGTTGTCGATCGACTCCGGCGTCGTGTAGCGGCCATCGGTGTTATGAATGACCGTCAACCCACCGCTGGCGTGAGGCAACAGGACCGGACGATGATCGAGCTGATGCCACTCGTTGTGCGTACGGTGATGCGCAGGATCCAGGATCTCGGTCAGCGAGAAATAGGCCTTGGAGGCGAACATGGACAAGTGGCTCAGTGAGGCTGGTGTGAGTCGAACCACGTC
>DAIOGM010000206.1:4436-12482 GCA_036745215.1 Gemmataceae bacterium | reverse complement strand
CGGGCCCATCGCTGGTAGTCCATGACCAGCTCCACGTACCGCTGCCGGTGTCGATCACTGTCCCGACCGACGCCGTCAAGCTGACCGGATCGGCGGGATCGCTGTAAGTACCAGTGTTGCTCGCCGCGTCGCCTTCATTGACGGTCACGGTCGCATTGTCGACGGCGCCGGTGGGAGCGACGTTATTGACAACGAGACCAAAAGTCGCGATCGGCACGGCGCCTTCGCCATCGTTGCCAAAGATGGTGACCGTCTGACTGTCGTCGGGCCCATCGCTGGTAGTCCATGACCAGCTCCACGTACCGCTGCCGGTGTCGATTACTGCCCCGACCGACGCCGTCAAGCTGACCGGATCGGCCGGATCGGCGTAAGTGCCGGTGTTGCTCGCCGTGGCGCCTTCGTTGACGGTCACGGTCGCATTATCTGCTGCACCGCTGGGAGCGACGTTATTGACAACGAGACCGAAATTCGCGATCGGCACGGCGCCTTCGCCATCGTTGCCGAAGATCGTCACCGTCTGGCTATCATCGGGCCCATCGCTGGTAGTCCATGACCAGCTCCACGTACTGCTGCCGGTGTCGATCACAGTTCCAATTGAAGCCGACAGGCTGACCGGATCGGCCGGATCGCTGAACGTGCCGGTGTTGCTTGCCGTGGCGCCTTCATTGACGGTCACCGTGGCATTGTCGGCGCCGCCGCTGGGCGGCACATTCGTGATGTTGATCGTTGACGTCGCAACGGCGCTCGAAGTCCCCAAGTTATCGATGACGCGCAGAGCGACCGTGCGGTTCGACGGACCGTTGAGGCCGGCGGCGCTGAAGCTCGGCGCGACGCCGGTGGCATCGATGTCGAAGTTCGGTGCGACGTAGTTCAAGTCCCATTGATACGTTGCAATCGTGCCGTCCGGATCGCTCGAAGCCGAGCCATTGAGTGGAACGCTGCCGCCTTCCGGAACCGAGTAGGGACCGCCGGCGTTTGCTGTCGGAGCAACGTTGGGAATCGGACCGGCCGTATCGAACGTGTCGAAGCCGTCCAGTTCCACAATCCGAACGCCGCTTTCCGTTGAGCCGACGCCCTGCTGCACAAACTCCGCGCGGAACTTTTGCGCCACAATCGGCGTCAAGTTGGCCGACACCCTCAGGTTGTTTCCGCCGGGCGTGACGTCCAGGTAGCCATTGCTCGGCGGCGTTGTGTTGCCGTACAAGCTCGCCGGCGAGATTTCAAAGATTTTTACGAACGCCAACGTTGTCGGATTCTGGGCGTACAGCGTGAATTTGTTGAAGCCGCGATGGTTGAAATTCCGCCCGAACCCGTCGTGGGCGGCCATGAGATGGAAACTGCGAAGCGTCATGGCACTGGGCGTCTGCCATTCGACGAAGTCCACGCTGCCGGGCGCTTCGAAGTCCTGAAACAGCGTATTGCCAGGCTCGACGACGCCGGCTTGCACGTTGCCGAACATGTTGCGAATGTTCGACAAGAACGGCGCAGAAGGATAAATCGGCGGCCCCACCACGGCGCTATTCGCGGTGACGACGTTCCCCTGGTTAACGTCCCAAAGATCGGTGGTCACGGGAGTGATCGCCGGCACGATGCGGTCTTCGAGCGGTTCGATCTCCAGGCGGCGTGAACGTCGGCCACGGTTGACGGAATGAGCGCGCGACATGGGTGTCCCCTATGGTTGCGTGGTTGATGGGCGCCGGTCGAAATAATGCCTCTATCAACTACAGCAACTTTTGATGTGCCTACGTGACATGTAAAATGAAAAAGGCTGCGAACGCTTTTGGTTTTTGAGCGCCGACGCCAAACACGCTCCTTGACGTTCGTATACTAGAAGCGAACGCCAGCAATCCGTTGGCGCATGGGCGGCCGGACGAGAAAGCGGAGTACATCGTGTTGACGCTGTTGTTTATCCTGCTGATCACCATGGTCAGCCTGATCGTTGTTCTTTGGGCCGGAACGTTCTTCTTTCAGGGCTACATCTACACCGAGCCCAGCCCCGGCATCTTCTGGCAGGCGCCGGCGGCAGCACTATTGTTGACGGTCGGCTACGCGGTGTGGTGCATGTCGATCGCGTTCTCGACCGGCGCCAGCAAAACGAATATCCCAATCAACACCATCTTCACCTTCACGGCGACCGAAGACATGCGTCCCAGCCCTGCGCCGAAAATCTGGGCGATCAAAAACACCGGTAAGAAAGAAGGCGAAAAGGACGGCGAACGCGTTGTTTACACGCTGTTCAAAGATTTCGACGGATTCAATCAGATTTTTCAATACAAGGACCCGCAGGGCCGCAGGTGGCAGGGACGCGATGTGATCGCCTTGGAAATCGAAGTGGAAGGCAATGCCGAGGAAAAAGCCAAGATGCGATTCGACCGGGTGGATTCCGACGTTGAAGACTACCGCCTGTTCCGCAGTTCGGACGGCTGGACCATCCAGGAATGGAACATCGACGGCCGACCCACCGGGCTACCCGTGCGCTTTCGCATGACCCGGCTCTTGTTGAACTTGTTCTTCAATATCGCCCATTTCGCCGCCTGGTTTATCGGCCTTTGGGTGATCCTGCGTTTCCAGTGGACGCACGCGCTCGGCTTCGCGGCCGTGATGTGGCTCGTGGTCACGCTCGCCATCTTGCCGATGATGCTGAGCTTTTCCGCAGAAGTTTCGCAAGGTCGCTGAATTCAAACGTCGCTGGTTGCGACTCCGCCGCGTGTGGCGTTGCAGACGTCATTTCGATAATCGTTCAACACGCGGTGCAAGTACGCTCCATATTCGGTCTTGCCGGCCGTGTCAATCAGCCGAGCGAATTGGCTTTCGTCGATGAAGCCCTTGCGAAGCCCGATCTCTTCGAGGCACGCAATCTTCAAACCCTGCCGCCGCTCCAGCGTTTGCACGAACAACGACGCGGCCAGGAGCGCGTCGTGCGTGCCGGCGTCCAGCCAGGTCACGCCGCGGCCGAGCGGTTGCACTCCTAGCTGTTGCTTTTGCAAATACTGATCGTTGACGTCGGTGATCTCCAGCTCGCCGCGCGGCGACGGCTTCAATTCCTTGGCAATGCGCACCACCTGCTCGTCGTAAAAGTACAGACCGGTCACCGCCCAGTTGGAGCGCGGCTTCTTCGGCTTCTCCACGATGCTGAGCGCTCGAAAGTCCTTGTCGAATTCGACGACGCCGAATCGCTCCGGATCGTTAACGCGATAGGCGAACACGAGCGCGCCGTCTTCGAGTTCGGCGGCATTGGTCAGCGTTTGCACGAAATCGTGGCCGAAGAATATGTTGTCGCCCAGAACGAGGCACACCGGATCGCCGTCGATGAACGCCTCGCCGATGAGAAATGCCTGCGCGATGCCCGCTGGACTTGCCTGGACCGCGTACGACAACGACAGGCCCCATTGACTGCCATCGCCCAGCAAATCCTCAATGAGCGGCAAATCGCGCGGCGTGCTGATGATCAGAATATCGCGGATGCCGGCCAGTACGAGGACGGAGAGCGGATAATAAATGACCGGCTTGTCGTACACGGGCAGCAATTGCTTGCTGACGGCGCGCGTCAGCGGATAGAGGCGCGTGCCGTGGCCGCCGGCGAGGAGAATTCCCTTCATGCGCGGACTCCGTTACGCGGCGACCTCGTTATTCGCTGAGCAGCCGTATTGGCCAACGTAGTATTCTCGATAGGCGCCGCTGCGCGCACGCTCAACCCATTGGGGGTTGTCGCGATACCATTCGAGTGTTTTGGCGAGGCCTCTTTGCCACATGTCGCGCGGCCGCCAGCCGAGGTCTTGCTCGAACTTCGTCGGATCGATGGCATAGCGCCGATCGTGACCAGGGCGATCCTTGACATGACGAATCAGCGAAAGGGGTTTGTCGAGCATGGTCAGGATGGTTTCGACGACCTCGATGTTCCGCCGCGGATTCCGGGCGCCGGCATTGTACACGGCGCCAGGCTGCGCTTTCTGAAGCGCTTGGAGCAAGGCATGGCAATGATCGTCCACGTAAATCCAATCGCGCACGTTTTGACCGTCGCCGTAAACCGGGATCGGCCTGTCTTCGAGCGCATTGGCCAGGACCAGCGGAATCAACTTTTCGGGAAACTGTCGCGGCCCATAGTTATTGCCGCAACGCATTGTCACGGTGTCGAGGCCGAACGTTTGATGAGCGGCGCGCACCAGATGTTCGGCGGCGGCCTTCGATGCGGCATACGGGCTGTTCGGCGCGAACGGCGACGCTTCGGTAAAGAAGGCGCCATCATTCTCCGCCAGACTGCCCATGACTTCGTCCGTTGACACGTGCAAAAACCGGCCAACGCGCCGTTCGCGGGCGGCGTCGAGGACGACTTGCGTGCCGAGCACGTTCGTGCGCAAAAACGCATCCGCCGACGCGATGCTGCGATCGACGTGCGACTCCGCCGCGAAGTGGACGATCGCGTCGGTCCACGGCTCAATCGCCTCAAGCACGGCGCGACGGTCCGCGATGTCGCCTTGCACGAAACGATGGCGCTCGTCGATGCCGTCCAGATTGTCGAGATTGCCGGCATAGGTGAGCGCGTCGAAATTGACGATCGTGCAGTCCGGCAATTCGGCGAGAGCGAGCCGAATGAACGCGGACCCGATGAACCCGGCGCCGCCGGTGACGAAGAGCTTCATGGTGGGCATCCTTTCCCTAATGAATGGGCTTATCGTAACAGAGGCGGAAAAAGCGTGCAAGACCGAGCTAAACCGCCAGGCTCGCCCACCGCTTTTCGCACTCGCTGCCGATGTGTTCTTGCAACGCAAGAATGCCGGCCAGGCTCTTGTGGTGCATGCGGTCCACGTTTGACTTCATCTCGCCGAATTGGTCGAGCAAGCGTTTGACCCAGCGGTCGGAGACGCCTTGTTCATATTTACTGAGCGCGCCGACCAGATCTTTTTCAAGCAAGAATGGACGCAACGGCTGGCCAAGCGGCAAGTTTCTTAACGGGGGCAGCATCAGAGCATCCGAAGTTTTGAGCAGGGCGCCCATCGTCTGGTGCGCGTCGCGCCAGATTTTCAACACATCATCAAAGTCACTCGTTTGCAGTTGGCTCGTCAGTCGCGTGTTCACGAATTGGATGGCGGCTCGCAGAGGACGTTCTTGTTTGCTCAATTCGAACCATATCTTTTGCAGCTCGCGATGAAATTCGTATCGGCGAAGAAGCTCCGTCGCGACATCGGGGCTGATGAGCTGGGCCATCTGCAGGTAGGTCATGAAGACGCGGCGGTCTTGTTCTTCGAGCCAACGGTTGTCTGCTTCGATCTCTTCCTGCACATTCGCGAGCAGTCGGCGCACGTCCGCGAGCGGCCACGTTTCGCCGCGGAATTCGAAGGCGTTGGTCTTCGGGCGTTGCCAGCCGTTTTGGATGGCGACGAGGCGGTTGAACTCGTCCATGTGCGTGGCATAAAGTTGCGCGCGCTCTTTGACATCGGCGTCGTAGAGCACCGCATGCGTTCGCGCCAGTTCGGCAATGCTCCAGGGTTGACCGACCGCGTCCCGGGCCAGTTCGTCCAGGTCACGCAGGATGAGATTGCGGCCGTCGTAGAGGCCATGATACTTGGCATGGTAAACACGATCGGCGTGCTCCTCGTCGATGAAGCCTTGCACTTCCTGCGCGTCGGTCCGGAGGATGTCCTTCGAAAGCTTGAAATCGTACCGATAGAAGTTGAAGGTGACGCGTTCGCGCAATTCGGCCGCGTTATCGAAGAGACGCCACGCGGAACGTTCGTCGAGATCCGTCCGGACATAATGGGCCTTGGCGCGACATTCGCGCTCGAAGTACGACGGATGATCCTCCCACGCATCCCCGGCAAGTTCGTCGTTGTCGGCAAAAACCTGCGTCGTCGCGGCGACGTCCTCCGGCAACGGCGGCGGATCGGCGAGGCGCGGGTCCTTGCTCATTCGCCGAACGGTCTCGACCGCCGCGCTTTGATGATGGAACAGATCCTTCGTGTAAAGTCGGCTGTCCGCGGCCACGCCAAGATCGCTCAGCGTCTGCCGCATGGACGCCTGGGCGAGATGGCAACGCTTTAGCAAGTGCGTCAGTGCGTCGCTGCCGGCGGCGCGAACGGCGGCCAGGTCGGCGTCGAATTCACTTTGCCGCTTGAGGGCGTTGTTGGATCGATAGATGACAATCGCCATCGCGCGAAGCAATTGGCGCACGCACCACATATCGGCGCGAAGCAGCAACGCCGGCCAACCGAAGGCGGGGTCCATGCGCGACCACGCGAGGATCATGCGGTCCAGGGCGTCCTCGCCATCGATCATGTGGATGCAAATCTGCAGCGCACTGGCGACGTACACACTCAATCGCAGCGAGCTTTGGCCGAAGTGGCCGAATTCGTGGGCGAGCATGGCCTTGAACTCGCTCAGATTGATCAAGTTGACGAGGCCAAGGCCGATCACGAGGCTGCGCTGGGTCGGCAGGATCAGATGAAAGAAAGTCGCCGACTCCGGCTTGACGTAAGCGTTGACCCGACCATCGACATACACCCGATGCGGCCGCGGCGCGCCGAGTTCGCCGCAGAGACGATCAATGAAGTCAAACAACTTGGGATGTTCACTCGCGCGTATTTCGAGTGCATCGTCTGTCGAGGCGCGACGCGTCTTGAAGAGATTCTTGACCAGGACAAGGAACGTGAAGCCCGCAAACGGCGTCGCCATGAGCACGGCCGACTTGACGTAGAGCCAGTTTCCCGGCTCGTGCGGGCACAAGAAAATCGCCCAGACGACGAACAAGATGCAGGCGATCATCAAGCCAAAATAGAGCAGGATGAATAGCGCGAGCACACATAACACTAGAAGGATTTGAATTCCGGATCGCCGCACCGGCGCCAAAAGTTCGGCGGGAACGTTCGCGGGACTCGGCGGATAAAGCAACGCGGCGGGCATGACAAACTCGATGTTACGGATGACGTTCATTGGGTGAATAGCAATTTCACCGCTTTGCACAAAAACTCCGTAAGCCCCGGGGTGAGGTACTCCGAACCCCGGGGTTCGGAGTACCTCACCCCGGGGCTTCATCTGTTTTTGTGCAAAGCCCAATTTCACTTAGTGTGACTTCCTCGGTGTTCTCAATGCGTCTGTGGTGAGTACAAGGCGAATCGCCAGAATCAAATTGCGAAACGTTCGCAGCTACGCTAGAGTATTCATAGTTCCCAGACTGAGGTTGACTGCCCCGTGTCGATTTCCGACAAGATGTCCGCCAGCGCGGAATCCAACCGGCGCTTTGCGCGGCTGGCCGTTTCGTGGTACGCACTAGATGCGGCCCGCGTCGATGCGATATTGCGCACCGTCGAGAAGCGTCGGCGCAGCGATGACGACGTCGATTTCCTCGATGCTCTGCACGAAGCGGGCATCATCAACGCCGAGCAGCGCCACAGTCTGCGTCACGATCACGCGCCGACGCAAATCTTCGTCGAATCCCCCGAGGTCGGCGCCGACGGGACGCCGAAATGGCTGCTGGCTACGCCGCCGAACGGTCACGGCGCGATCGCCGCGGACGAGCCGACACAGATCGGGCCGTACCGCATCCTGCGCCGCCTTGGCCAGGGGGGCATGGGCGCGGTGTACCTCGCATTCGACACGAAGGAAAACCGCCAGGTCGCCGTCAAGGTGCTCGCCGCCGATCAGGCGCCCAATCAGAAAATCCTCAAGCGTTTCCAGCTCGAAGGCCAACACGGGGCGATGCTCGAGCATCCGAACATCGTCCGCAGCCTCGACATGGGCCAGGACGGCGATAGCGGCAGTCATTACATCGTGCTGGAATATGTGGACGGACCGAGCGCGCATGAGCTGCTCGATCGCGCGGGCAAATTGCAAGTCGGCGATGCCGTGCACATTATTCTCGACATCGCTCGCGCCCTGGAGCACGCCCACAAGAACCACATCATCCATCGCGACATCAAGCCGAGCAACATCCTGTTGATGTCCTCCGGCCTGGCGAAGCTGTCCGATCTCGGCCTGGCCAAACGGCGCGACGACCTCAACAACCTCACGCACGCCAGTCAGGGCATCGGCACGCCGTACTACATGCCCTAT
>DAIOGM010000206.1:0-4426 GCA_036745215.1 Gemmataceae bacterium | reverse complement strand
ATGACGCTCATTGCGAGCACCCACATGGTCTCGCGCGACAGCGTGCGCGCCTTTTCCGCGAGGCGACGGCCGTACTCGCGCCCCTGCCCGAAGGCCTTGAGCGTGGGCAGGCCCTGGATCGCGTCCAGGAATTCCTCGCCGAAGGACTTGAACGCCTTCTGCCGCGCGATGGAGGCGTCCTGGTTGCGCCGGTGGGCGAGCCCCGGCAGGGTGAGTCCGAGGAGCGCCGCTGCGACCATGACCGTGGCCACCGGCAGGTCCCACCAGGCGATGAACGCGAAGATGGCAGACGAACGCAGCGACATCTACGCACTCGGCGCGACGCTTTATCATCTGGTGGCCGGCGCGGTGCCGTTCACGGGCGATTCGTCGCTGGAGGTCGTCGAGAAAAAGGGCATCGGCACGTTTGCGTCGGCAATGACGCACAACCCCGACGTGCCCGGCCGGCTCGATGAGATCCTTGCCAAGACGCTCGCACGCGATCCGGAGAGTCGTTATCAGACGGTCAGCGAAGTCATCGTCGATCTGGAGCGCGCCCAGCTCTCGGCCACGATCCCTAGCTTTGTCAACGTGGACAGCGCACTTCGGGATCCGATCGTGGTCGAACGCTTGACGAGTCCCGTCGAAAAGACGCAGCTCGATGTGCAGACGCGGCGGACGGCCCATGAAAAAGAGCGCGTCCTCTGGTTCCTGTGCTATCGCGACCGGCGCGGCAACCTTTGCAAGGCGAAGGCGCCGATCGCGGATATTCTGCCGCGCCTGCGCAAAGGCTCGATCCCGCTCGACGCCGAGGCGGGCCGGTCGCCGCAAGGTCCCTTCAAGCCGCTTTCGACCTGGCCGGAATTCCAGACGGCGATCTCCGCAGTGACGAACGGCAAGAAGCCCGCGGAGCCAAAAGATCCTAGCGCATCGGCCGAAGAGACCTCCGACCTTGCCACTCGGCCGCAACGCGGGCAACTCGCGTGGTGGATTGCTGCTGGTGTGCTCGGCGCGGCGGTGATTGGCATCCTGATCGTGACCGCGGTGATGTTCATGCGCGAGATGTAGTGGCTGAAATCGCTCAATCTTCGAACAGCTTCTCGACGTACTCATTCGGATCGAATATTTCCAAATCATCGATGCCCTCGCCGAGGCCGACGAACTTTACTGGCAGGTTCAACTTCTGCTTGACGCCGAAGATCGCTCCGCCTTTCGCGGTGCCGTCGAGTTTCGCGAGGATGATGCCGGTGCAATCGATGGTTTTCTTGAACATCTCCGCTTGCGTGATCGCGTTTTGGCCGCTGGTCGCATCCAGGACGAGCAAGACTTCGTGCGGCGCGCCGGGGATTTGCTTGGCGACGATGCGGCGTATTTTGTCCAGCTCTTTCATCAGGTGCGTCTGCGTGTGCAGTCGGCCGGCGGTATCGACGATCAAGACATCGAAATTGCGGGCCTTCGCCTTTTCGCACGCATCGTGAGCGACGCTGGCCGGGTCGCTGCCTTGCTGGTTCTTGACGATTTCACATCCCAGGCGTTGACTCCAGATGGTGAGCTGCTCGACGGCCGCGGCGCGAAACGTGTCGCAGGCGGCAACCATGACTTTCTTGTTTTGATTCATGCAATACTTGGCGAGCTTCGCGATCGAAGTGGTCTTGCCGGCCCCATTGACGCCCGCGATCATGACGACGGTCGGACCGGTTGGCGCGAGGGTGAGTCCCTGGCTTTGCGCAGTCAGCATCTCTTTAAGTTGCGTCTTGACAAACGTGATCATCTCGCTGGAGACTTCCTTGTCGAGATACGCCTGCCGAACGCGATTGACGATTTCTTGCGTCGCATAGGTGCCGACGTCGGCGAGGTAGAGTCGCTTTTCGAGTTCGCCGAGGAACTTCTCATCGACTTTGCCCTGGAAGCTGAAAAGCTGCGCGATGCCGCTGAACAGGCTGCGCGTCTTCGTCAGGGCCGCACGGAGAAAGGATCGTAAGCCCATCGTGAATTCTCGACTCTACGGGTTCAACGAATCGATTCCAGGGGTTCGCTGCGCTCACCGCTGAGCTTGCGCTAAGGCGATCTGCAGGTGCAAACTTACCAGACGTAGGACGGACATTCCTGTCCGTCCACGCGAGGACGGACAGGAATGTCCGTCCTACGGGTATCTCAACGCTGCTCGTCTAAATCAACGCTCGCAATTGGAGCAACTCATCGTGACTGATGCTGCGTGAGCCGATGGCGCGGCGCGGCTCGTCGGGGCCGTGGCAATCGCTGCCGCCGGTGATCGCGAGGCCGACGTCCCTGGCGAGCCGGCGCAGTTCGCCGATGCGGCCGGCGGCAAAGCTGGGGTACTCCGCTTCAATGGCGCCCAGGCCGAGTCGCTTCAGTTCGAGCAGCGCTTCCTTCTCGCAATGATAATTAGGATGCGCCCATGCCGCAATCCCGCCTGCGCCGCGCACCAGGGCAATGGCGTCGGCGACCGGCAAGCGCACCTTGGGCACGTTCGCCTGGCCGTTGTCGCCGAGCCAGCGCTGAAACGCTTCGCGTACCGTGGCGGCCTTTTTTGCCTGGACCAGCATCTCAGCGAGGTGGCGTCGGCCGAGCGACGTTTCCTTTCGCAGGCCGGCCAGGACGCGCTCTTCGAAATGGATGCCGAGCCCGGCCAATCTCTCGAGCATTCCTTGAAAGCGTCCCGCGCGTTCGGCCCGGAGACGCTCGAGGGCCGCACCCAGGCTGAAGTTGGTCGGATCGAAGAAGTAGCCAAGCAGGTGCAGTTCGCGGCTACGATATTCCGCCGTGATTTCAACGCCGCTGATCACCTCGAGCGCCGCGCCGGCCGCTTGCTGCGTGGGCGCGATGCCGGCAAGCGTGTCATGATCCGTGACCGCAATGGCCGACAATCCGCTGCGCTTCGCCAGATCGACAACCTCCGCGGGCGTATACGTGCCGTCACTGAACGTCGTGTGCATGTGCAAATCGACGCGGCCGAAATAGCGTGGCCGAGCGAGCGTTTGACAGAGCTGAGTGAAGGGTTGGCCGGCCGGCATGGTGGATGGATATCTGAGCCAGAATCGGTTGCTTACTTCGCGTCCGGCTCGGACGGCGTCTCCGTGGGATTGGCTTCGCGGCGCATGCGGTCCAGAACGCCGTTGACGAACGCGGACGAATCGTCCGTGCCGTAGCGTCGCGCCAGCTCGATCGCCTCATCGAAGGCGACCGCGGGGGGCGTGTCTTGCATGAAGAGAAGCTCGAAGGCGCCGAGGCGAAGGATGTTGCGGTCCACCGTCGGCATGCGCGAGAGCCGCCAGTTCTCGGCCGCGGCGGAAATCTTGGCATCGATGTCGGCCAGGCGTTCGACGACGCCGTCGTAAAGGAACAGGCAGAACTTGCGGAGGGGTTCTTCGTGTAAGCGGTCGCGTACGAATTGCTCGACGGCGGCGCGGTCCATCTTCGCGTTGTGCTCGCGTTGAAAGAGCAACTGCAATGCAACTTCCCGGCCGCGCGAACGCCTCGTCATGCCTCGTCCTCGAATCAAACTGTCCCACTACCATGTTAGCGATCGAGTGCGCCGCGGACGAGAGGAATTGCGTTGCCGACGTACTCGTTCGCGCGGTATTGTCTGAGCATGTGATGGAGGAGAAAGTATGGCATCCAGAAAACATGCGCACGAAGAGGCGTTCAATGCGTCATCCGAACAGCTGTTTGCGATCCTGCACACGCCGAGCGCGATACGCGGCTGGTGGGGCGTCGCGCGGGCCGTCGTGCTCGCGGAGCCGGGCGGCACGTGGGCGGCGGCATGGGGGGCGTCGGAAGACGATCCGGATTACATCACGATCGCGACGATCCGCGATTTCGAGCCGCCGCGCCGCATGGTGCTGGTCGATTATCGCTATCGCGCCAAGAGCGGGCCGTTGCCGTTTCAGGCCGACTTTGTGACGGAGTTTACGGTGACGCCGCATGCGACCGGGGCGCTTTTGCGCGTGGTGCAGGATGGCTTTCCAACGTGTGCGGAGGCGGACGCGTTTTACGCTGGATGCGTCAAGGGATGGAGTGACACGTTTGCGGGGATTCGCAAGTATCTTGCGGAAAACGTCACGGCAGCAACTTGAGCAAATTCACCATCTCAATCGCAGCGACGGCGACGTCGGCGCCCTTGTTGCCCGCCTTGCCGCCGGCGCGGTCGAACGCCTGTTCGTCGGTGTCGCAGGTCAAGACGCCGAAGAGGACGGGCACGCCGGTCGTCAGGCCCGCTTGAAGGATGCCGTCGGTCGCGGCGCTGCACACGTAAACGTAATGATCGGTGTCGCCGCGAATGACGGCGCCCAGACAGAGAACGGCGAGGTACGTCTTCGACGCGGCCATGCGTTGTGCCACCAGCGGCAACTCGAACGCGCCGGGGACCCACGCGACGTCGATCGCATCGTCCGCGACGCCAAGTCGTTTGAACGTCTCCATCGCG
>DAIOGM010000205.1:6485-12492 GCA_036745215.1 Gemmataceae bacterium | reverse complement strand
GGAGTAGCCGTCCACGGTGCGATAGCGGTTGAACCAGTAGAAATTGCGTTCGAGGACGGCGGCGCGGGTTTTTTCAAGAATCGACCGGGCAGTATCTTCGCGTTTACCGAACATATTAAGGTCGGTCATATGCGAAAGTTGCTGGTCACCGGCCTCATTAAGATGAATCCCATTAATGGTCCATTTCACATGCTTCCATTGTGAGTATTCTTTCAAGGTCGGCGAAAAAAGATCGACAAAATCTACATTGTTCGCCTTCGCGACCTTTTCCATCGCGTCACAGTAAAGCCCTAAACGCACATTGTTCTCTTTGCCATCGGGCAGATTCTTGTCCTTGAGGTCCTCATGCGCGATCGGCGAAAAGAGCACGACGCGCGGGGCCGACGTGCCGTTGTATTTATTGGCGAGCAAGTTCTTGACATAAGCGTCGAGATCGGCCGAGAACTTGGCGACGCCTTCCTGCCCCTTGAACGATTCGTTGTAGCCGAAGAACGCGAAGACGACGTCGGTCTTCGTCTTCGTCAGCCAACTGTCCGGCGAGCCGAAGCTGGCGGAACGCAGTCGCATGACGACCTCATCGCCGGAGTAGCCGAGGTTGCGGAAGACGAGATCGTGCTGCGGAAAGCGCGTGTGGAGGAGCGTCTCCAGCCAGCCGTGGTGCTGCATGCGTTCGGCGAGCGTGTTGCCGACGATGGCGATGCGGTCGCCCTTCTTGAGTTCGAGCCGTTGAGCATGCGCGAACGAAATAGACAACAGAATGACGACGACGGCGAGGAGGTGCTTGGTCATGGCGTTGAACCCGTTTTCGGAGAGCCGCGGCGGCGGCGGGATGGTTGTTGCTTTTTATAGGGGAAGGTAGAATGAAACTCAAACCGCGTCGCCTGCATGCGAGGCTCATCATGAAAAAGAAGGAAGCAAAAATGGGGCGTTTCGCCGTCGAGGTTGAAATAACCAACTATGCGGACATGGTTGCGGCGGAGAACGGCCACCTCGATCCGGCCAAAATTCGCCGCAAAGTCGTCGAAGGACTCGTAGACTCCGGCGCGACGCGGATGGTGTTGCCGGAATCCCTGGTGAAAGAGCTCGGCTTGCCGCCGTTCAAATCCAAGACGAAAGTGAAATGCGCGGACGGCCGTCGCAGCTTGCGTCGTGAAGTCGGCGCCGTTCACCTGGGTCTGCAAGGTCGATACAGCCTATTCACGGCCATCGTGCAGCCCAATCGCGACACCGCGTTGATCGGCGCGATCGTGCTCGAAGATCTGGACTTTCTGGTGGACTGCAAGAAGCTGAAACTCGTGCCACGCGATCCGGATTATGTTCTGAGCGAAATCGAATAAACCAACGCGGCACGACGAGCCTATTTGAGCTGACGTTTCTCATGTTCATTAAAGCCGGCTCATCGCTGCGCTTTTTCGCTGGACAATCAAGATCATTCGGCGTTACATTTGATTCCACACTTCCCAAACTACGTGGAGTCGGACCATGAACAAGCGACGTGCCGCGTTCACGTTGATCGAGTTATTGGTTGTCATCGCCATCATCGCGATCTTGATTGCGCTCCTGGTCCCCGCGGTGCAAAAGGTGCGCGAGGCGGCGGCGCGGTCGCAGTGTCAGAACAACATGAAACAAATCGGCCTGGCCGCGCATAGTTGCCACGACACCTACAAGGCGCTTCCGCCGCTTTCGTCCGCGGACGCAAGCACCTTGACGACCGCGCCGGCGTACAAGAACTTCCGGGGCTGGACGGTGTTCGTCTTCCTGCTTCCGTACATTGAGCAGGGGCCGCTCTATGAAATCGCCTACAGCCGTAGGGACCAGCCCTACATCGGCCCCTATCCGAATCCCACGGTCTATGGTCAGCGCATCCCAGTGTACTTGTGCCCGACGGACGCCACCAGTCCGAACAAGATGGGCGTCGTTCAGGGCACGCGGAACAATTCGCCGGTGGCAACTATGGGGCCAACTTCCTCGTGTTCGGCAACCCGCCCGGCGACCCCAACGGCCGGTCCACGTTTCAAAAACTCACGGATGGCACTTCCAATATTGTTTTCTTCGGCGAGCGTTACATCAAGTGCGGCACGTGCCCGTCCGGCGGCGAGGCGGGATGCTGGAGCCCGCTGTGGGCGGACGCCAACGCCGATTGGCGGCCGGACATTTGCCGCAGCGGTACTTTTGCGACGCCGCCCAACTGTCCGCTCTTTCAATCGGGCGTGCCATGGAACAACGGCTGCGTCAGGGAGAGAGCCCAGACGCTTCACTCGGGCAGCATGGTCGTGGGCATGGGCGACGGGACCGTGCGCATGGTGTCGGCCGGGCTCACGGCAGCGGCCTGGGGGATGCTTTGCGACCCGCGTGACGGCGGATCAGTGACCTTGGATTGATGAGGCGAGTCAAAATACGGAGCGTGACGCATGACCCCGCGAATGATTTATCCGCTTGTCGTCGGCATTTTTTTGATGGCAGCCGGTTGCGGTGAGAGGACGTACAAGGTTACGGGAACGGTGACCTTCGACGGAAAGCCGGTCGAGAATGGCAGCATCGTGTTCGAATCAGCCGAAGGCGGCGCTGGGCTCGCCAGTGCAGGAATCAGCAACGGCAAGTACGAGCTCCAATCCAAGGTCGGCAAGAAAAAGGTCATCATCTCGGCGAACCGCGTTCGCCCCGGCACCGAGAAGGACATTCAGCCGTCCTATGATGCCTATATTCCCGCCAAGTACAACACGGAGAGCGAATTGACAAAAGAGGTCATGCCCGCCGAAAATCGCTTCGACTTCGATCTCAAGAAATAGACGCGCCACTCGCTTGCGGTTTCGCGCACCCGACGCCTCGCGCCAACGCGAAACCGCAAGCGATGCTCATCTCGCCTGCCGTTGCATCAACACCCACACACTCATGCACGCGCCGGCCGCGACGCAGCACGCCAGCGCGACGGCGAACCACCATGCTGTCGCCCACAAAAACGCGTGGCCGACGCGCTGCGGCATCGTGTAAGTCTTGTCGCCCTTGCCGCCTGGGACGTGCTCGGCCAGCGTCACGTGGATGTGATAGTACGTTTCCGCCCCAATCAGGTCGCCGAACTGCACGCTCAAGCCCTGCATTTCCTTTTCAATCTCTTGAATCTTGCCTTCCAGACGCAGCGAATCTTCCAGCGTCGGGCTTTTGCCTTCGCGCAATTTGACGATCGCTTCCAGATGCTTCTTGAGCGATTGCCGCTTTGCAAATAGCGTGCGGAACTCGCCGGTACGGTCCTTTTGTTCGACGGTGATGGAGGACAGCGTGCCGATCGTCTGGAGCTTATCGACCAGCGCGTCGAAGTTATCGGGATGCACGCCGATCTCGATCGCCAGTTTGCGGTTGGGTTCGATGCCGCTGCGGTGCTCTGTGAAGATCTCGGCTTTTTGCTCCTGCTTGTTTTGCTCTTTGATGGCGTCGCGAATCGCTGCTTCGTCCTTCGTGAATTCGCTCGTGCCGATGGCCAGGATGGCGCGTTTATCGTGGATGCGGATCAATTCCACTTTGGGGTGATCGAGCACCAACGGCAACGCAGTCCAGCCGAGGCCGAGCTGCTTGAGATTGTTGGCGCCCTGGAATTGTTGTTGGCTCGAACGAAACTCCGAAATCGTGATCGGCGTCGGCAGCGGATAGTCGAGCGTGATGCCGCGCAGCGTGCCGGCGACCCACAGCACCAGAAATACCAGGAACCCGACGGCGGCGGCCTTTTGCAGGTAGAAACGCATGATGAACCTCATTCAAAAGAGATGGAAATGGAGGACCTTTCCTTACTACGAATAGACGAGTATTCTTGGTTCAAGGTCGGACCATCGCCGGAGGTTCTCTCATGCTGCACCCCGTATTCGGCAAACTTGAATGGCAAGCCGACGACAACCAATGGCACACCGTACACCATTTCGGCACGCTCGCCAAGTACGACGTTTACTACGACGGCCGCTCCTACGCTGATCTGGAAGCCGAGGACGCGGATCGTCCGCCGGAAAAGCCTGGCGTGGTGGAAAAGGGCCTCGACAAGGTTTCGCAAAAGGTCGCCGACTGGATCGAGAAGGACATGTCCGAATACGACGAGTTCGATAAGGAGAACGAAGAAGACGATGCAGCGTACGCGCGCGAAGAAGTGATTCGGAAGGCTCGATATCGCCAGGGGGTCTTCCCCGTCGTCATCGAGGATCCGACGCAGAAAGGGCCGTCGCCCGAACAGGAGCATGCGTTTCGCGAGTTCGTCGCGAAGGAAGCGGACGTCGTCGCGGCGATCATGAAAGGCGTCTTCGACCAATATTGTGAAAACCGCCGCGGCCAGCCGGATTGGTACAAGATGTTTCCCGAGGCCAAGACGGTCACGGATTTGAGGAAAATGCTCCGCTGCACCGAAATCCACATCTCGGAGTATCACTTCAAGGGCGTCGCTTACATCGGCCTTTACTTTGATTGCATCTGGGACAGCGAGCACGGCCTGGGCGTCCTCTGGCATCAGGATCACGTCGTCGCCGTCGGCGATTATGACACGGTGACCGACGTTCCCGAAGCGGACAACTTCCCCGCCGAGGAGCCGCTGACGCCGCACCAGCAGCTCGTTGAAGCGGTGTTCGGCAAGGACGAGGCCAAGATCAAGCAGCTCGTCGCGGAAGGGGCCGACATCAATGCACTGGCGGGCGAATATCCGCCGTTGCACCTGGCGGCCGTGAATCTCGAATACGACATGGTCAAGCGTTTTCTGGAACTGGGCGCCGACCCGAATTTGAAGGACGACGAGGGCAAGACCGCGCTGCAGGCCATGGCGACGTTTGACAAGACGATGAGCTTGAACCAGAAGAGCATCATCATGCGATTCATGATGCGGCTGGCGCAGTGGTTCAATCCGGAGCCGTTCAACAAGGCGCGACGAGACACGAAGCGGATCATGGAATTGTTGCAGGCGCATGGAGCGAAGTAATCAAACGACCGGGAAAACACCTTCTTCAATCAACTCAGCCCGCAACGGTACTCGATCGGCCCCGTTAAGCGGAACCTGGGGCGACAAAAGGGGTAAAAGGGGGGGAGGCTCCGCCGCAACTCATTGAAAAACAATAACTTGCGACGCCGACTTGTTGCCCAAGTCTTGTTGGGTAAAAGCCCAACGCTCGGAGTGGACAACGCACCCAATTCCGATGCTTTTTGAGCCTTGATTCACGGGCATTTCAAACGCCGACGACGCGGTACTCGCCGAAACAATAGATGACGCTTTGTTCCGGATGGGCCGGCTCATAGAGCACGGTGATGGTCTGGTTACTGGAGATGCTGTTGAATTGTTCCCTGCTCACGTCCATCGAAGCTTCGCGATGCCCTCCCGCGGAAACGGTATAAGTATAGGTCAGGCGATACCTGTGCGTTTTGCGTCCCAGCACGTGTTTCCCCGTGATCTTCCCGAGCGTCGCCGTGCCGAGCTTCGCAAGCTTGCGCCGGTGAACGGCCCGGCTGACGAAGAACCACGTCAAGAGCACAAAGACGGCGCCCGTGATCAACGTGACTCCGGCGGCCGCGAAGTAGCCGCCAGCGATGCCAATCTCCGGCTCGACAATCGAGGCGCTGAGGGCAGGCCGGAAGGTAAGTGCGCGGACGGTGATGGGATCGTCAACTTTCAATTCGTTGTAGGTGCGCAAATCCACGAAAACCTCCGAATCGTGCACTTGGCCGTCGAGGTGGAATTGGAATTGCATGACATAACTGTGTCCGCGTCGCCCGCGATCTTCCTTCTTGGTGATCTTGCCCGGGGCGTTCGTGCCGGTCCACTTGCCGAGCGTGGTAAAGGCCAGGGGCACGATGGTGGCCGGGCATAAGCAAATGCTGATGGCGCCAAGGAAAAGCAGGGCACAACCAGAAAGCCACGGGAACGCGCGTAGGCGCACGGCCCGCGGGGTCGCCGGAAACGTCGCGGGCGCCGGCGAAAAGGAGTCGCTCCCAGAAGGTGCGTCCTGGCTCATGGTGATACTAATAGTCGTCCGATCATCATTGTCCA
>DAIOGM010000205.1:0-6475 GCA_036745215.1 Gemmataceae bacterium | reverse complement strand
CGAGGAGGAACGAACGGCCGAGACCGCAAACCGTCGTCGGTTGAGATTCGTCTTACCATTGACACAATCGCTTTTCCAAAAGGGGCCACCCATGCGACGTCTACTTGCCATCGCGATCTTCGCCATCGTCGGCACTTCCGCGCACGCCAGCGGCATGCTCATTCCCACCGAGGTCAAGTTGCCGCCGCTCGCTCTGGTCGATCAGAAAGTGACGATCGACATCACCGAGCAAGTCGCGACCACGCGCATCGAGCAGTCGTTCCGCAATCACACCGGCCGGCAACTCGAAGCGACTTACCTCTTCCCGGTGCCGATGGGCGCGTCCGTTCGCAAGTTCACCATGTGGGTCAACGGCGTCGAAACCCCCGGCGCCATCGTCGAAGCCGCCGAGGCCCGCAAGATCTACCTGTCCATCGTCTCGCAAACCAAGGACCCCGGCCTGCTCGAATACATGAACCATCGCCTCATCAAGCTGCGCGTCTTCCCGGTGCTGCCCAAGGAAGATCAACGCATCTCGCTCACCTACACCAGCGTCAACCAGAACGACAACGGTCTCATCGAGTACGTGTTCCCGATGAAGACCGACGGCAAGGCGGCCCAGACGCTTGAGAAGTTCTCGGTCAATCTGACCATGAAGTCCGAGCACCCGATCACCAATATCTACTCGCCGAGCCACGCGATCACCATCACCCGGCCCAACGACAAGCAAGCGACCGTCGGCTTCGAGAAGAACCAGGCGACCCTTGATCGCGACTTCCAACTCTTCTACCAGGCGGCCCCGAAGGACATCGGCCTGACCGCGCTGACGCATCGCCCGATCGCCGATCGGCCCGGGTACTTCATGATGCTCCTGTCGCCGCGGGCCGAGCTGTCGAAGTCGCAGCACCAGCCGCGCGATTTCGTCTACGTGATCGACACCTCCGGCTCGATGCGCATCGGCAATCGTCTGGGCCAGGCGAAGAACGCGCTCAAATACTGCTTGAAGAGCCTGACCGAAAAGGATCGTTTCGCAATCGTCCAGTTCGCCTCGCAGGTCATCAAGTACGAGAACAAGCTGGAAGCCGCGACGCCGGGGAATATCGAAGCGGCTCGCAAGTGGGTCGATGATCTCGATTCCACCGGCGGCACCTTCATCGACGGCGCGTTGCAAGAAGCGCTCGCGATGCGCTCCAGCGACGAGAGCCGAACCTTCACGATGGTTTTTTTCACCGACGGCCAGCCGACCTGGGGCGAAAAGGATCCGCACAAGATCATCGCCAACGTCGCCAAGAAAAATTCCGGCAACACACGCATCTTCAGCTTCGGCGTCGGCAATGACGTCAACACCGTTCTCTTGGATGCGATCGCCGACAACACCAAGGCGATCTCCTCTTATGTGCGCGAAGGCGAAGACATCGAAGCGAAGGTGTCGAGCCTCTATTCCAAGATCAGCAATCCGGTCCTCGCCAATCTGAAGCTCGAAGTCGGCGACGGCATCAAGGTCAGCGAAGTCTATCCGCCGCAATTGCCCGATCTCTTCCATGGCAGCCAGCTCGTCGTCTTTGGCCGCTACACCGGCAAGGGCCACACGTCGATCAAGCTGACCGGCACGATCGGCAAGGAGACGAAGGAGTTCGTCTATGAACTCAACTTCGCGGAAAAGACCGAAGGGCATCAAGGCTTCGTCGAGGACCTCTGGGCTCGCCGCAAGGTCGGCTATCTGCTCGATCAAATTCGCGTGCAGGGCGAGACGAAGGAAGTCGTCGAAGAAGTGACGCAGCTCGCCAAGCGTTACGGCATCACGACGCCGTACACAAGTTATTTGCTGGTGCCGGACGGCGCGCTGGCGCCGGTCGCCGGTCTCGGCAAGGGCGCCGGATTGCCGCGGGCACTTTCCGCGCCTGGCGGCGCCGGCGGGCCACAAAAGAAGGTCGCCGATTTCGCCAAGGGCCTGGACAAGGCGCCGGTCACCGAGTCACGCACGACCCAGGAAACCGAGCGTCTGAACGACGCCGCCAAGAAGGGGGACGCCAAGGACAAGAAGGCCGTAGCTGACGCGTTCTATCAGCAATCGGCCCTGCAAAAAGCGCAATCGGCGTTCAATGGCAAACAGCTTCACAATGTGCAGCAGGGCCAGCTCGGCGTCGATTTCGCGGTGAGGAACAACGCGTTGCGCTTCCAGAATCAGCAGGAGCGCGTCGCGTCCCGCAACGTGCAAAACCGCAACGTCGTCGAAGTCGGCGGCGTCTGGATCGACGACGCGTTCACCACGAAGCTGGAAACCGTCGCCGTCAAGGCCCAGTCCGAGGCGTACTTCCGCATCCTCGAACTGCATCCGCAAGTGAAGGACGTCTACACGCTCGGCAACTACCTGATCTGGGTGACGCCAAGCGGCACGGCGTTGATCATCGACGCCAACAACGGCGTCGAGACGATGGAAGACGCGGCGATCAATCGGTTGTTCGTTCCTCCTTCGAAGAAGTAACAACTTTGCAAAAAAATCTGGGGCAAAAAAATGAAGACAACGGAGTTACTCTCCTGTCTTCATTTTTTTGCCCCAGATCTTTTTGCTAATTTGACTTGCCTCAAATCACCGTGCCATCCAGCACGATCGCGCTCTTGGGAATCACCACAATCCCATCGCGAATCACGAAGTTCGGGCCCTCGCCGTTCTTGATCTTGTCCTTGTTGATCAGGTGCACCTTGGCGCCGACGCGGGCGTCCTTGTCGAGGATCGCGGTGTCGATGACGCTGCCGTCGCCGATGCCGATGTGGGGCAGGCCGCGACGCTGGTTCTCCGCCTTTTGCACGACGCTTTCGTAGCCGTCGGCGCCGATCAGAACGCTGTTCTTGATGGTGACGTTCTTGCCGATGTGCGTGCGAACGCCGACGACCGAATGGATAATGCGCGTGCCGGCGCCGATGACGCAGCCGTCGGCGACCAGCGCATTTTCAAGCGTGGCGGAACTCATGCGCGAGGCGGGCAGGTAACGCATGCGCGTGTAGATCAATCCCTCCGGAGCATGGAAGACGAAGGGCGGATCATCCGCGGTCAAGGCGATGTTCGCTTCGTGATACGACTTCACGGTGCCGACGTCTTCCCAGTAGCCGTCGAAGAGATGCGCGTAGACCGGGCGCGACTCGATGCTGCGCGGGAAGATTTCCTTGCCGAAGTCGGTCGCCAGCGGCGGATCGTTGAGCAATTGAAACAGGGCGTCGCGCTGGAATAGGTAAATTCCCATGCTCGCCAGATAGTTGCGCCCCTGCGGCTCGACGCCGCGCGCCTTGATCCAGTCTTCGCTCATACGGACCGGATCGCGCTTGTCGGCGGTTTGCGGCTTCTCGACGAAGCCGGTGACTCGGCCGGCGTCGTCGGCGCGCAAGAGGCCGAGCGCGGGCGTCTGGTCCTCGCGCACCGGCATGACGGCGATGGTGATCTCGGCGCCGGTTTTTCGATGCGTCGCCAGCAATTTCTGGAAATCCATGCGGTATAATTGATCGCCGGAAAGAATCAGCACGTCGGTGCACGGATCTTCATGAACATAGCGGATGTTTTGCCGAACGGCGTCGGCGGTGCCCTGATACCAGTCGGACGCCTCGTTGGTTTGCAGGGCGGCCAGGATTTCAACAAATCCCTTGGAGAATGGATCGAATTTATAAGTGTTGGCGATGTGGCGGTGCAGGCTCACGGAGAGATACTGCGTCAGGACGAAGATGCGATTGCAATTGCTGTTGATGCAGTTGCTGATGGGGATGTCGATGAGGCGATACTTGCCGCCGATCGGCACGGCGGGCTTGGAGCGCAGCATGGTCAGGGGATATAAACGGGTGCCGCGCCCGCCGCCGAGGATGAGGCTCAAGACATCGCACTGCATGATGGAGATTTCCTGCTTGGTCGAGGTGGTTCGATTGGCGAACAGGGACATGGTAGCAGAGCGTTCGCGGCGGGGAAAAAGGAAATCGAGAAGTTTTTCGAAGATCGGGGTAACCATGAGAAAATGCATCGTCTTCGTGTTGCCGCTGCTCCTGTGCGGATGCGGCGAATCGACTGAATCCATGCGCAACCGCGCCACGTCGCAAGTGAATGTGATTGGCGACAAGCTGAGCGAGAAGATCGGCGAGGACGGCTGGTTCGTCCGCGTCAACGACGTGGACGAGGTCGATCCGTGGGACAAGAAGATCACGGTCAAATACGAACGCCAGGGCATTCGCGAAACGTTGACGGTGCGTTCCGGCGGCCAGGATGGCTTGCCGTTCACGAAGGACGACATCGCGGTTCGTTTTCATCTCGACTCGGACGTGGCTCGCGAAGCGCGCGGTAAAGAATGGCAAAAGTCGGTGGAAGGCTTTGGCAGAGCGGTCACCAAGGGATTGACGAAGGGCGTTGTTGATACCGTCAAGGAAACGCTCTCGAAGTAATCTTCGCAGCTTGTCTATTCTCGTCACTTTTCAGTAAGCACCATTGATGTTCAGAAAAGGAAAACGCGTGCATTGGGAGGGCGAGGCTCCTGCCGAGCCGTTTGGACTACGTTGGTTCGAGGTTCGCGGCTCGGCGGGAGCCTCGCCCTCCCGGCTTCTCGTGTTTTCCTTTTTTTGAAGATCAGTAAACACAAGCTCGCGCACATCGGTCTTGACGCATGTAAGTCCCCTCGCTATGGTCCCGCCGCATTTATAACCAAACTTGAAGAAAAA
The DNA here is from genome assembly GCA_036745215.1 of Gemmataceae bacterium. Lineage (GTDB taxonomy): Bacteria > Planctomycetota > Planctomycetia > Gemmatales > Gemmataceae > SIAQ01. The sequence goes on along the minus strand of DAIOGM010000205.1, from coordinate 1,804 downwards.
TGGATCATTCGAGTCGGCCGTTTTCAGGCGTCCGCCTTGGGGAAGGCGACGTGTGGGCGGTAGGCGAATACCGGGGTTCGACGGCAAAGGAGGCCAGGGGTGGCTACGATTCAGTTGACCAGGGCGTTGGGGAACGCACGCACTTTTGCGACCGTGGCGGCCATGCTAACGGCCACGCTCTTTGCTGTTCCGCGCGGGCTCGGCCAGGACGATTCGTTGCCTCCGGCGCGGGTGCGCGAGGCGCTGCGAATCGCCATCGATCATTACAAGAAGGGCGACTACAAAGAAGCCGCCGGCTATTTCGAAACCGCCCGGAGCGGTCAGAAGAGCCTGGAATTGCCGGAGCAACAGGATCTGGCGACCTTCAGCGGCTACAACACGAATGCGCTCAAGAGCCGCGACGATGGCGCCGAGCAAATGCGCCAGGCCTCGGACGCACTGCAGAAGGGCCGGCACAACGACGCCGGGCCGCTTCTGAATGCGCTCAATTCCAATCAACACTTGAGCCCCGCCGATCGAGCGCAACTGGCCGTCCTGAACAAGAAAATGCAAGCTCACGCGTCGGTGTCGATGGAGGTCAAGGGAGACGGCAAGTCGTTCTTGACCGCGGGCCGCACGGCACTGCAAGCCGGCGATCTGGATGCGGCGGAAGCGTTTGCGGGCCAGGCGGAAAAAGAGAACTCGCTGTTGCCGGCGTGGATTCAACCGTGGAGCGATTCCCCCACCAAGCTGCGTCGCGACATCCAGGCTGCTCGCGCGAAACAACCGGCCGCCAAACCCGCGGCGAAAAGCGAAGGCAGCTCGTGGTTGCCCAATATCAACCTGTTCGCCAAAACGGAGAAGACCGAGCCGGCGCCCGCGCCCAAGCAAGCGGAGTCGTCCACATCGAAGTTCGGCTTCTGGCCCTTCGGCGGTTCCGCAGCGAAGAACGACGGCCCCGCGCCCGGCGGCAAAGCCGAAGGCGACATGGCCCGGCAAATCCTGCGCGACGGGTTCATCTTCCTCGAAGCCAACGACATCGAGAAGGCGCGTTTCGTCGCCATCAAAGTCAAGCAGATGAACATCCAGTGGAACCCCAATGAACCAACGCCGGACGTGTTGCTGCACGAAATTCAACGTCGCACCGGCGGCGGCGAGCCGACGAGCGGGCCGAACATGGCCGGTTTCAACCCGGACGCGCAGAAAATTGAATTGCCGAAGAAATCGATCGAGATTCCAAAGGACGCCGATCCGCGCGCCCTCGTCAAGATGGGCCGCAGCCTTTTGGCGCAAAAGAAATACGACGACGCCGACAAGGTCTGCACGCACGCCCTCAATATGCAGGCACGCTGGGGACTGTGGGAAGACAATCCGGAAAAGTTGCGGCGCGACCTCGTCGCCGCTCGCAAGGTTTCCGATCGCGACGAATCGGTCAAATTGATGGCCGACGCTCGCAAGCTACTGGGCCAGGGCAGCCTGGATGAAGCGGAGAAGAAGGCGTACAAGGCCAAGCAACTGCACGGCCCGTTCGGCGCCTTCGATTTCGGCGATCGGCCCGACAAGCTGCTCGAAGAGATCGGCCGCGCCAAACAAGCTCGCGGCGTCGATCAGCGCGACGTTCACGAGGTAGCCCTCGGCCCCCAGCGCGGCGAGCACGCGCGCGTTCACGAGATGCCGCGTCGCCGGCCCGCCAGGGGTGCACACGACGAGGAAGTCGCTCGCGGCGGCGAGCGCCTCGGCGCTATCGAAGTAGCGGTACGGCGAGTCCGCCGCGCGCGTCGGCTTCGAGTAGCCGACCGTCATCCCGAAGGCGACGGCGCGGGCC
>DAIOGM010000204.1:2991-12495 GCA_036745215.1 Gemmataceae bacterium | reverse complement strand
GTAAGAACCGCAAATCGTTCTGCCAGAACAGGCGAATGTCGTCGATGGCGTGCAGCAGCATCGTGATGCGTTGCGGCCCCATGCCGAACGCGAAGCCGCTGAACTTCGCCGGATCGTAGCCGCCGTTGCGCAGCACGACCGGATGCACCATGCCGGCGCCCATGATCTCGAGCCAGCCGGTTCCCTTGGTCAAGCGATCGGCGTTCGGATCGTCCTTGGGCCAATCGATGTCCACTTCGATCGACGGCTCCGTGAACGGGAAGTAGCTCGACCGAAAGCGCACTTGCCGCTCCTGGCCAAACAGACGCCGGGCGAACGCGGTGATCGTCCCTTTCAGATCGGCCATCGTCACGTGCTCGCCGATTACCAGGCCCTCGACCTGTTGAAACTGGATTTCGCTGCGCGTCGTGATCGCTTCATAGCGATAGCACATGCCCGGCAAGATCACGCGGATCGGTTGCGGGCAGCATTCACGCATCACGTGGATCTGGCCCGGCGATGTGTGCGTGCGCAGGATGACGCCGGGGACCGTTGTGTGAAACGTGTCCCACATGTCGCGTGCCGGGTGGTGCGGCGGCATGTTCAACAGCTCGAAGTTGGATTCATCGCTTTCGACTTCGCGCGTGCGGTAGACCTGGAAGCCCATGTCCGCGAAGATGGCGTAGATTTGCCGCATGATTTGCGTGGCGATGTGCAAACGCCCGCGTTGAACTTGCCGGCCCGGCAGCGTCACATCGAGCGGATTCGAAGTCAAACTTGCGTTGAGCGCAAGCTCTTTCGCGTCGGCGAGCGCCTTCTCATACGCCGCAGTTAGCGCCTCTTTGATACGGTTCGCCTCCTGGCCGTACGCCTTGCGTTCTTCCTTCGGAATGCCGCCGATCGCCTTGAGCGCCGCCAGGACCTCGCCGTTGTTGCCGAAGTATTTGGTGTTCCAGTGGCGCAAGGATGCCTCATCGGCGCAGGCGGCCAGTTCGTTGATTGCGCGCGATTCCAATTCGGCGAGGTTTGACATGTGCACTCACAAGCCCCGCCATGAGCGCAGCGATTGGCGGGGGTCGAACCAGGTTTTGACCAATTCCAACAGCGTACCACCCCCAGGAATCGCTGCGCTCATCCTGGGGCTTGGCATATTCTTATTTCTGGAAACGCGAAAGCCCACGAGATTTCGACTCGTGGGCTTTCGCCGAGGTTCGCGTTTTCAATTACAGATTTTTCTTCGCGAACTCGACGATCTTGTCGAACGTCGCCCCATCATGAATCGCGATTTCCGACAGCGATTGCCGATTGAGTTCGCAGCTCGCCTTTTGCAGCCCGTGAATCAGCCGGCTGTACGTGACGCCGCGCGCCCGGCAAGCGGCGCTGATCGAGCGCATACACGCGGCCGCGAATCAAGGTGACGAGCGATTGGCGGTAGAGATTGTGACGACTGGCGCGGAAGCCCTTGGTGAGCTTGCGGGTGCGGGCGCGGCCTTTTTTCATCGGCACGCCGCTTCTGGCGCGAACCATGACTTTGCTCCTTTCGGTTTGGGCCGCTTGCGGCTTCGCGTTCGCTTGGTGCGAGGCGAGCGCTAAGCCGCAAGCGGCGGGACGCAACGGTCAGGGGCATGGAAACCCTGGGGGCGTTGCGCGCGTGAAACGGCTATTGGCCGCCCATCGCGATGATGTACTTCTCGGCCACGCGGCCGACCTCGGCGACTCGCCCGCGCAGTTGGCGTTTGCGCTTGGCGGCTTTCGGGCTGTTCAAGTGCTTCTTGCCGGCCTGCGAACGTTTCAGCTTCCCCGTCGCGGAGACGCGGAAACGCTTGCGCGAGCCCTTGTGTGTTTTCATCTTCGGCATCGACGGACTCCCAAAAACAACAACTCTCCACGGACCGAGCCGAAGAGAGTTGAGTATTGTAGGACTGCCTAATGAGTTGTCAATTGATCCAGCGAGCCACGGGGTTTATCCCCGTGGTAGTGATGTTCATTCCACGGGGATAAACCCCGTGGCTCGCCGATTATTTCGGCGCCAGCATCATCGACATGCGCTTGCCTTCCAGCGACGGCTCCTTCTCGATCTTGCAGATCTCGAGCAGCTTTTCACGCATTAAATGCAAGATGCGTTTGCCCTCTTCAATGTGCTGCATCTCGCGGCCCTTGAACATGACGTAAACCAGCACCTTGTCATGGTGCTCCAGAAACTTTTTGGCCTGTTGAATCTTGGTCTCGACGTCATGGACATCCGTCTTGGGGCGCAGACGAATTTCTTTCAGCTTTTGCTGATGGGCCTTGGTCTTGTCTTTTTGTTTTTGTTTTTGCTGGAACTTGAATTTGCCGTAGTCCATGATCTTGCAGACCGGCGGCTTCTCCAGCGGCGCGACTTCAACGAGGTCGAGCGCAGCCTCGCGCGCCATTTCCATGGCTTGCGAGGTCGGTATGACCCCGACTTGTTCACCATTGGGTCCGATCAAGCGCACCGGACTGATGCGGATGTGTTCGTTGACCCGTGTTTGAAACTCCCTTCGATCACGATCGCGGTTATCTGGCGGCGGCAAGGACTTCTTTCTCCTTCTGTAAGACGTGGGGACAAGGGCGACCGCCCGTTGCGCGTCGCCGATGGTTTGGCGGCAAACCCTTTTAGGGGTTTGCACCAAGCTCTCATTCTGACATTACGGCTCCATGCGGTCAACGGAGATTCCGAGATTTCTGCCTGATCTCCGCCGGCTAATCGTCGTCATCGGATCTGCTGCGCCGCCTCGTTAATTGGGCAGTATATCCCCTAATCTTGCCGAGCCACATGAAGGCCAATACGACGTTGACGGGGAAGCACGAAATTAACGTCAGGATCACTGTCCACAAACCCAGAGTCTGGCCGAAATCTCCGCCGTCCGACCGTATTCCGCGCTCGTCGAATTCTTTTTGCAGTGAACTGGCTATGCGAAAAACGATGAAGAAATTCCAGACGAGCGGGCCAAAGAGCGGGATGAAATACAAAAACACCATTCCCGGTTCCATGTCGCGGTTTTCCGGCGAAACCGCGTTCAGTGCCTTGTAAGCGACCACCAAATAATAAATCAACAACCCTGTGGTAAAAATAGACAACACAATCGAGCAGCAAACCGTCGATCCGACAATCAGCGCGGCCGTCGCTTCGGCTTCGCCTTTGGCTCCCTTTTGTTGGGCGAAAAGAATCATGGCATCGAGCACTGCCGAATCTCCTCTTGGTGGGAAGGATTTGGCCGGGAAGTATTGACAATGTTATATGAACCGAACGAAAACGCCGGTGAGAAATCTCGGACTTCTCGCCGGCGCGTTTCACATATCCATTGACTTATGGCAACGACCGATAAATCGGCGTCTTCAGGAACAGGTTGCGCGGCCGCATCTCGAAGGTGGTCCAGAATACGGTCGCCTGGCCGTTCGAGGTGCTGTTGCCCTTGAGGATGCCGTCCTCCGCGCGCGGCGTGTGGAGAGCGGATGAGGAGTGATAGAGCACGACGTTCTGGTTTTCAAGGTTACGCAACTTCGGACTGACGGCGCCGGTCTCGTTGAAGAAATAATTGCCGAGGTTGACGTACATCTTCTCCGGGCAATCGGCGCGGGTGATCCAATAGTCATGCAGCGAGAATTTCTCGTCGGGATTGCGTTTGTGGCGGGCGACGCCTTGCGGATACGTGACCAGGTCATAGCTGATGGGCAACGGCGGACGATCCTTGGCTTCGGGAATGATTGTGTAATTCGGGTTCGTGACGCGGATGCGCGTGAACCCTTGAGCGTTCCAGTCGAGGAAGCTTTCCTTGGTGATTTCTTTGATGTCGAGCTTGCCGTTGGTGTCGCCCTGCTGCTTCGGGTCGCTCGGCAAGTTGACGGAGTAGACCTGGTTCGTTTCGTTGTTGCCTTCGGGGCCGAGCTTGACGCCGAGGCGCCAGTAGCTGCCGTGCATGTGCGACGCGTCGAAGTGGTTGAAGTAGTTGTAGCCTGTGGGTGAATGCCGGAAGACGATGACGCCGTCGTCGCGGAAGCCGTACTCGATCATGTAGGTGTAATTGGCGGCGCCAAAGTTCGCCCAGAGCGTGAGTTCCTCGCCGCGGCGCGTGATGTTGCCGTGCTTGTAGGCGACGCCGGTATCGCGCAGTTCGGCCATGACGTTCTTGGCTTTGCTGAGCGGCTGGCTGATGGCGCCGCCTTCCTTGGCCGACAGTCCGACGTAGGAGCCGACGTCGCGCAGATCGTAGAAGCGCGTGTTCTTGAAATAATACGGCACGTAGAACTCTTGCGGATGCGCGTCCTCGAGCACCTGGATCCACTCCGCGTCCTGGCCCGGCTTGAAATACGCTTTCTTGATCTTGAATAGTAGCGCGGAACGGCCGGCGCGAAAAGCAGGAAACTCCTTGTCTTCGCCCTTGACCTTCTTGATCGTTTTGTAGCCCTGAGCATTCGCCTGTTCGCCGCTTTCCATGTCCCAGATGATCTTCCATGCGGTTTCCCACTTGGCGTCGCCGGTCGGGAAGGTGATGGTCAGCGATTTGTCATCGGAGCCCGGGTCGATGTTCATCGGCACCTTTTGTTTCTCACCTTTGACGATCGGTTTCACGTCGATCGGCGCAATCGGCGCGACGTCCTTGTTGTTGGCGACGAACGTTTCGAACTCGCCGATCTCGCCGACGAAGCGAATCACAAACTTACGAATGCCGGCCGTGGTGATGCCGAGTTGGCAATCGACGCCCGATTCCAGAAGCAGTCCGAGCTTTTCGTTCTGCACGACGCGGCTCGTCGATGCGGTTTTCTCGTTGTAGCGGTTGATCGCTTGCAGCGACGGTTGCCCCTTGATCGACGCTTTCAGGGCAAGGCGCTTGCCGTTGTCGAGCCAATAGAGTTTAAAGGTGCGTTTGCCCATTTCGATGTTGAATTTCCATTCATCAACGTTGAATCGGCAATTGAGTTGTTTGAGTGCATCGACGACCATTTCCTCGGTGGCGGCTTCGACCGGCCGTTCCAGACCCTGCCCTCGCAATGGCAGGATCGATCCAAACAAAACCAGCAGCGTGGCAATCAGGCGCAGTTGCATACGTGAATCCTCGCACGAGTTGCGGTTCCGAATATGGCTCGACCAGTTTCCCTATTCTACTCGACGTTTGCTCAGTTACAAGCAATTCAGCTCATTTGATCCGGCCCATTTCGTGAACTAAAGTTAAGCGCCATCGTCTGCGCAATCCCCGAGGCCGCCATGAGTACATCGCTTGCACCAATGCCCGCCGTCTCGATCCCCGCTTCGGCGACGATACCCGCCGTGAAGGCCGTCAAAAGCTGGCTGGTCGGGCCGTGGTTCGATCTCTTTTTCCTCGCCAATCTAACCTGGCCTATTGCCGTGCTGATGGCGCTTTGGCGTCCGCTCGATGAAGCCAATCCCGTCAGCTTGTTTCAAGTTTACTTCCTGAGCACGCCGCATCGCTGGATCACGCTGGTGCTCGTGTTCTGCGATTCCGAGCGATTCTGGAAGGAGCCCGCGAAGTTCGGCGGCCTGGCGCTCGCATTGATCGGGCTTGGCCTAGGGCTCGTGGCGGTCGCCGGCTTCGTGCCGTACGCCGCCAGTTCATTGATGCTGCTCATGATGCTCGATTACATCTGGAACGCCTGGCACTTCGCCGCCCAGCACGCGGGCATCTCGCGCATCTATGGACGAGTGACGCGGCCGGAACAAACGTTGCCGGACGCAGAGTTCGAGAAGATGGCGATCCGCACGCTGGTATTGTGGGTGTTCGTGCGCCTGGCGATTCACATGGCGCTCGCGACCGAATATGCTTCGAGCGTCGCATGGCTGGCGCCGTGGCTGCCGTGGCTCGATCCGGTGATGGTGCTGCCATCGGTAATATTGCTGATACGTGAAATCACTGTGTTCCGCCCGCAGACGCTCGGCCGATTGATGTACATGAGCAGCGTGATCGCGATTTATTCCGCTCAGTTGCTGGCCATTCATCTGGAAAGCCTGACGTGGATGGTCGCGTTCTTCTTCGCGGGCGCCATTTTCCATGCGGTCGAATACCTGGCGATTTGCAACTGGTCGGTGCAGAAGCGCACGACCGGAATCTGGCATTATCAAATCACGCGCACCGGGTTGGCGGTCATCGTCTTCATGGCCGTCCTCGGGGCCGCGAATTACTTCGTCAATGCGCAGTCGGTTTACGCCTGGCAGCTGATGACGCTGCTGGTGTCGCTGTTGCACTATGGTTTCGACGGCATCATCTGGAGAGCGAAGCCGGCGCCGGCGAAGTGATTTCCTGTCGCATTCGAAGCCTCCAACGGGTATATTCCAATCATCAATTGGAGGCTTTTTCCATGAGCAAAATCACGCTTGATAGTACGCTGCGTTCCAAGCTGAACGGCTTGAACGAGGAGTTGGAAATCTGCGATGAGAGCGGCGCGACCGTTGGTCATTATGTGCCGGCGAAAGTTTATCGCAGCATGATCTACCAGATTGCAGAGGCGCAATGCCCGCATACGGAGGAAGAATTGAGGGAGATGCGCAATCAAAAAGGCGGCAGGACGTTGGCCGAAATCTGGAAGGATCTGAGCCAAACATGAAATGGACCGTAGTATTCAAATCCCCCTCGGACAATCTCCTCGCGGAATTGTGGACTATCGGCCCCGATCGAGCGGACATTACCAAAGCGGCCAATCGGATCGATTGGCTGCTTCGGCATTACCCTTTGGACGTCGGCGAATCCCGTGATGAGGATGTGCGAATCCTCGTCGAGCCACCGCTGGCCGTTCTGTATACAGTTTCAGAAGCGGATTTTCTGGTTTCCGTGTTTGACGTTTGGCGATGGTCAAATCCACCATCAACGAATTGACTTCATTTTTTCCGCAATGAATCCCCCAAATCCGCGCGCATGCGATCCGCCAGCGCTTCGATCCGCCGCACCACGTCGGCATTCTTCGCCGCGACGTTCGTCGTCTCGCTCAAATCGCTCTCAAGATTGAACATCTCCAGTCCCGCCGTCACGTTCTTGTACAAGCCCGGCTTGCCGTCCTTGCCGGGAACCTGGCCGACCATGGAGCGATACGTGCGTGGAAAGTACAGCTTCCATGGGCCGCTGCGCACGCCTTGCAACTCGTTGTTCCAGTAAAAGAAATACGCTTCGTGTGGACTCTTTGCGCCCGCCTCGCTCAACAAAAGTGGCGTGACATCCTTGCCATCGAGTTTACCCGGCAGCTTGGCGCCCGTGAGGCGGCCGATCGTCGGCAGCATGTCAATCGTCATCGCCGGTTCCGGTTGCGTCTTGTCCGCGGGCATGCGGCCCGGCCAGCGCGCGATGAACGGCACACGCACGCCGCCCTCCCACGTCGTGCCCTTGCCTTCGCGCAACAGGCCCGCGATACCGGAATGATTGCCGTACGAGAGCCACGGCCCATTGTCGGACGTGAAGATGACGAGTGTGTTGTCGTCGATGTCGAGTTCTCGCAGCGTTTGCAGAATCTGCCCGACCGACCAGTCGATCTCCGAAATGACGTCGCCGTACGTGCCGCCTTCCGATTTGCCCTTGAAGCGATCCGACACGAACAGCGGCACGTGCGGCATGTTGTGCGCCAGATAAATAAAGAACGGCTGATCCTTGTTCTTGCGAATGAACTTCACCGCGCGATCCGTGTAATCGGTCGTCAGCTTCGTTTGATCGGGATTGAGTTCAATCGTCTTGATGCCTTCGATCAGCGGTAGATCGGGAAACTTCGCCGTCGGATGCTTGGGCCACATGTCGTTGGAGTACGGCAGTCCGTAGTATTCATCGAAGCCGCGCTTGGTCGGCAGGAATTCGGGCAGATGGCCGAGATGCCATTTGCCGATCATCGAGGTCGCGTAGCCGAGCGTCTTGAGCATCTCGGCCATGGTCATGTGCTCGCGGGGCAGGCCGTTCTTGTTGGCTGGTCCGAGGGCGCCGAGGATGCCGGTGCGATTGGAGTATTTGCCGGTCATCAAGGCGGCGCGCGACGCGGAGCAGACCGCTTGCGCCACGTAGAAGCTCGTGAAACGCGTCCCTTCCTTCGCCATCTTGTCGAGGTTCGGCGTCTTGATCTTCTTGGCGCCGAAGCAGCCGATATCGCCGTAGCCGAGATCGTCGGCGTAGACGATGATGACGTTCGGCGGGCGTTTCGATTTTTCCTGCGCGCGGACCTGCGCCGTGGCAGTGACCAATAATGCTAGTCCAACGCCAATCTGCAGGATGCCTGGAATTCGCGACATCGTTGGCTCCTTTTTGTAGTTCTCATTAGCAATTGACAATTAGCAATTAGCAATTTCAAATTGGGCCGTACCGAGCGATGGTCAATTGGAAATTGTTAATTGCTAATTGTCAATTGCTAATTTCAACTATGCATCCGCGGCATCGCCTCGCCTTCTTCAATGATGCGCCCCTCCTCGATCGCCAGCTCCGCGAGCCGCGCGTACACGGTCTCCTCCGGCGCGAATCGCTTCGCCAAACGAACGTATGTGCTGTGATGCCGCGCCTCGGATTCGAACAGACTGCCGAAGAAATCGGCGAGTTCGCGATCGACCAAGTGATCTCGCAATAAGCCGAATCGTTCGCACGAACGCGCCTCGATCAGCGCGGCGATCAGCAATCGATCGACGGCTCGCATCGGCTCGATCTTGGAGGCAAACACGCGCAGCTTCTCCGCATAATGGCTCGGCGGGATGCGGCGGAAGCGAATGTTGCGACGCTCGAGCAATTCGAGCACTTGATGGAAGTGACTCAACTCTTCCTGCACGATCGCCGACATTTCGCGGATCAGCTCCGCTTCCTCGACGTACGCAAACAAGAGATTCATCGCGACGCCGGCGGCCTTTTTCTCGCAATGAGCGTGGTCGATCAAGAGCTCGTCGAGATGTGCAGACACTTGCGTGAGCCAGCGAGGCGGCGATGGAGCGTGGAGGTTCAACATGACGGAGACCGAGGAATTAATTCGCAGGCGCCTGTATTTGCGGGCCCATGTGTCCTTTGTCGGGTTGTGGGAACTTTGGGTCGCCTGCCGGAATCGCGAGTGAGGTCCAATCGAAATTGGCTGCGCCGACGCCGATGCCGAACGCCAACAGCACCGCACCGACGATCAACAGCCAGTGCCACCACGGCCGCGGCGCCTTGGGAAGCTGCGGCGGCAACCCGACCGCCCAGCGCCGGCCCGCGGTCACGGTGTCAAACTGCCGCACCGCGGTCACGACCTGGCTGACTTGCTTCCGCGCCGTCGGATTATCGGGATCGACTTCGAGCACCTCCAAATACGCCCAGACCGCCTGGCCAAGATCGCCCGCCTTGACGAGATTCTCCGCGCGTTCGAGGCCGCCTTGCAGATGGCTCACGTAATCGACGAGCAGATCGAGGTCTGCCTGACAGCTCGGACAACGCCGCGTGATCTCGCGCAGCGGTTTCGTACATTGAGGGCACTTCGGCATGACGGCGCTCCATTATTGCCGCTTGCGGCTTCGCGCTCGCGTGGCGCCACGAGAGCGCGAAGCCGCAAGCGGTTTACACT
>DAIOGM010000204.1:0-2981 GCA_036745215.1 Gemmataceae bacterium | reverse complement strand
GTTTACAATAGATATGCGTAGTTCAAAAGCCGATCGTTCAACGCGGAACTCGCGTCTTCCATCCGCTTGCGATCACCCGACGACATCGCCTCGCGCACATTTCGGCACAGCTCTTCCAGCTCGCGTTTGTCGGCAGGGTTCTCGATCTTCGGAATCACGTCCTGCTCCGTCTTCTTCAAGATTTCGACCGCGTCGCGATATTCCGACGAGCTTTCGACATCCTCGCTGCGTTTCATCAAGTCTTCGTTGATGCGCTTCATTTTCATGATTTGCCCGGCGTCCATCTGGTCGGCGCCGGATTGCTGAATCGCAAAGCGTTTCTTTTGGCCCGTGTAGATATCGTGGATTTGCACGGTGAGGATGCCGTCGTCGCCGTACTCGAAGGTGACTTCGATGGCCCCATCGCGCTGTTGCCGCGGCGGATGAAACTCCCAGGGAATCTCGGCGAGCTTGACATTCTCCTGATTCGCGACGTCGTCGTACACATCGCCTTCGAAAACGCTGATGATGACGCGCTCGGCCGGGTCGGCGACGGGATGATACGTCTTCGTGAACGCGCACGGAATATCGACGCCGCGTTTGATGATCGGGTCGAGATACACCTGGCGTTTCTCATTGATCGGATTGGCGCACAGCGAATGCTCGAGCTTGACCGAGTACGCGTGATTGTCGAGGCCCGGAGCGCCTTGCAGGATCGCGGAGACGATGGCGGCGCCTTGGGCGACGCACGTCATCGGATCGACCTTTTCGAACGGCTCCGCTTCCTTGCCACCGAGCTTTTCCGAGACGAAGCGGCGAATGAGCGGAATCTTGCTGGTGCCGCCGACGAGGAGGATCTTGTCGATGTCCTTGGCCCGTAGACCGCGCAGCACCATCGCCTCGTCGATGGCCTGGCCGGACTTGACGACGAGCGGCATGATCTCGCGCTCGAAGGATTGGCGATCGATTTCTTCTTCCAGGCTCAGATGCTTCTCCGGCACCAGCTCCGCTTTTCTTGCGATGGCGACGGGCTGGTCGGACAGCTCAATCTTGGCGCGTTCGACGGCGAGCATGAACTGCGTCTTATAGGGAGAATTGAGGATATCGTAGCCGGTCTTCTCCATGAAGCGCTTGCCGAGGAGATTGCCGAGGGCGTAATCGAGATCGTCGCCGCCGAGCTTGCCGATGCCCTTGGAGGAGATTTCCTCGAACACGCCGTGATGGATGCGCAAAATCGTCACGTCAAGCGTGCCGCCGCCGAAGTCGTAGACGAGGACGGTCTGATCTTGCTGCGTATTGAGGCCATAGCAAATGGCGGCGGCGGTCGGCTCGTTGATGAGCGTGAGCACCTGGAGGCCCGACGCGCCGGCGCAGAGCTTCGTGGCGTGGCGAGCGAGGCCCTTCGAGTTGGCGGGGATGGTGACGACGGCCTTGATGAAGTTTTCGTTGAGCGTTTTTTGCGCGTCGTTCTTGAGCTTCGAAAAAAGCATCGTGGCGACTTGCTCGGTGCGCAGGTTTTGACCGACGAACGGCACGCGTTCGCCGGACCCGAGGATGCGCTTGATCGAGCGGATGGAGCGTTCCTCGTCGAAGTTTTCCTTGGCTTCCGCGCCAAAGGAGAGGCTGCCGTCGCGGCGCATGGTGACGACGGACGGAGTCCATTTTTGGCCCTCGTTGTTGGGCAAGACATCCGCTTGACCGTACTGAAAATTCGCCACAACCGAGTTGCTGGTGCCGAAATCGATGCCGATGTAGGGCATTTTATCTATCCCTGTGCTCGTGAGAGGATCATCAAGGTTCGCAAATGCGGCTGTGTTTGTGCCGCGGGCCAGTGGGAACCATATCAAAATACACAGTGGTCGGGGAGTTCACCACTGGTTTTTCTACCTATCGTTTGTTCGCAAATACGGGGCGGCTATTTAGCCGTAGGGACAAGCGGCTCGCTTGTCCCCGCTCGACAAAGGGACAAGCGAGCCGCTTGTCCCTACGAAATAACTGGGAGGCTTCATCATGCGAATTCGAATGTTGTTTCTTGCGGTCGCGACTCTCGGTACTTGGTGCGGACATGGCGCTGCCGACGGCCCGCCGCGCATCGTTGGACACCGCGGCCTGATGCGGCACGCGCCGGAGAACACGCTGTCCGGCTTCGCGGCGTGCATCGATTTGCGACTCGGCTTCGAACTGGATATCCGCCGCTCCAAGGACGGCGTGCTCGTCCTGGTGCACGACGACGACGTGAAGCGCACGACGAACAAGAGCGGCAAAGTCGGCTCCTTCACGCTCGCGGAGTTGCGGCAACTTGATGCGGGCGGCTGGTTCGACGCTTCGTTCAAGGGCGAACGTGTGCCGACTCTGGATGAAGCCTTCAAGCTCTTGAAGGAACGCGGAAACGCCGAGACGGTGGCGGCGCTTGACATCAAGGAGGAAGATGAAACGCTCGCCGGCGAGGTGGTGGCGCTGGCGAAAAAGCACGGCGTCTTGGATCGGGTGATGTGCATCGGCCTGACGATCGAAGGACCGAAGTTGCGCGCCAAGCTGCGTGCCGCCGACGCCAAGACGCCGATCGCGATGCTTGTCAATGAGCCCAAGGACATTGGCAAGGCGCTCGATGACAAGAACGTCGATTGGATTTATGTGCGCTTCGTGCCGACGGCGGACGAGGTCAAGTTGATTCATGGCAAGAACAAGCGCGTGTTTCTTTCCGGCAAGCTTGTCGCGGGCAATGAGCCGGAGAACTGGCGTCGAGCCGCGGAGGTGGGCGTCGATGCGATGTTGACGGATTATCCGCTGGAGTGCCGCGAGGTTTTTCGCAAGGCAGCGCGTTAGGCCTTGCTTGCGTTTAGCGCTCGCGCGGCGCCAAATGAACGCTAAACGCAAGCCAGTCTACTTCACGCGCAACGAATACGGCCCATTGCCGCCCTGCCCGAAACTGGTGACGATGATGCGATACCAGCCGTCCGCCGGCGCGTTGAACGCGACGTCCGGCGCCCCGCTATCGCCGA
>DAIOGM010000203.1:6646-12497 GCA_036745215.1 Gemmataceae bacterium | reverse complement strand
GCTGCCCCTTCGGGGCAAATGCATTGCGTTTTCACACCGGGAACATGGGTTGCACCCGTTCGGAAACATATATTTTACGGCGTATCTTAACGTCCATCATCGGTGTTGCCATGACAATTGAAATTGGACCACATAGCGACAAGCCGATGCTGGCGATCTTTGCCAAGCAGCCAATCGCCGGACAATCGAAGACGCGGCTGGCGCAGACGACTTACCCTGACTGGGCGCAACGGGCGGCGCAGGCAATGCTCGAGGATTCGCTCGATCGCCTGGCCACGATCGATGCGGCGCGTGCGATTTACTTCGCGCCGGCGAATGCGGAAGCATTTTTCGACCAACTTTCGCAGGGGCGCTTCCAATTGGCAAGTCAGCCCGACGGCGATCTTGGCTGGCGTTTGCGGTGTTTTTTTGATCTGGTCCAAAGGGACTATGGCCGAACGGTCGTCGTCGGCGCCGACAGCCCGACGTTGCCGACGCACTACATCACCGATGCGTTTCGCGCCTTGCAAAAACACGACATCGTAATCGGCCCGGCGTGCGATGGCGGGTTCTACCTGATCGGCATGCGCCAGAAACTGCTGCGGCCATTCGTTGGCGTGAACTGGGGTTCGTCGCACGTTCTCGAAGAATTGATGGAACGGCTGCCGGGAGACGCAAAACCCGCCCTGCTGGCGCCGTGGTACGACATCGATACCGCCGACGATTGGGCGATGTTGCGTGGCCACATCAAGGCGATGCGCCAGGCGGGCATCGACCCCGGCGTGCCGCGCGTCGAGCGCCTGATTGAAGAGACGCGGATACGGTTCAGCGGTGATCGTCAAACAGGGAAACTCGGAGCATCGCCATGATTCTCGTCACCGGTTCGAGCGGCCGGATCGGTCGCGCCGTCGTGCAAGAATTGCTAACGCGCCAACACACCGTACGCGGTTTCGATCGCGTGGCGACGCCGGGATTGCGCGACATGATCGTTGGCACGCTGACAAGTGAAGCGGACGTGGCGCGCGCGATGGTCGGCGTCGCCACGGTCGTGCATCTCGCGGCGACGCCGGACGACGCGGATTTTCTCGCGGAGATCGTGCCGAATAACATCGTCGGCGTTTATCACGTTTTTGAACAAGCTCAAAAGGCCGGCGTGAAGCGAATGATCGTCGCGTCGAGCGGACAGGTCGTGTGGTATCAACGCATGACGGGGCCGTTTCCGATTGACGCGAACGTGCAACCGACGCCGCGCTACTGGTACGCCGCGGCCAAGTTGTTTCTTGAAGGGGCGGGCCGATCGTTCGCGGAGAAGTTTGGCATCGAGGTGATCGCGGTTCGCCTGGGTTGGTGCCCGCGCACGCCGGAGCAGGTTGAAGAAATCCGCGGCGCCGAATGGGCGCAAGACGTTTATCTTAGCCCCGGTGACGCGGGCCGTTTCTTCGCGTGCGCCGTTGAGGCGAAAATGGCGAACAAGTTCAATGTGGTGTATGTGACCAGCAAGACCAGAAAAGCGATGGTCGATCTCGAAACGACCAAACGCCTGCTCGGATACGAGCCGAAGGAGGCGTGGCCGCAAGGCATCGAAATCGTGACCGGCGGCAATTCGCCGTAGCGACAAGCGGCTCGCTTGTCCTCAGCATTGGCAAGATACATTGAGTATTATGGTTGTGTCGGCGATGCCGAGTTTTCCGGTCACGCGCCAGGTCGTCTTCGCCAATCGCGATGGCGCAACGAATCGAAAATGCCCGATAGGAGAGATAATCGGAATGTCCGGCCGCGGCAAACCTTCGCCCACGCTTCTGGCCCGGATTCGTTTTTGGAAAAGGGATTTTCCATGTCCATACTTCGAGACGCTTGGATAGTCGCAGTCGTGTTGTGCACGATTCCTGCGTTTGCGTCGGCGGATCAACCAACGCTGCCGGGCCAGGCTCGCCTCGATGGCCCGTCGAACGACGCCGTCCTCCTGCCGCCGCAAACGTTCGACGACACCGCCAAAGGCCCAAACCACACGCGTGAACGGCAAGGCGAATGGACGATCTACGCAGGCATCTATCTGCTTCAAGCGGTCTTCGAAACCAATCCCGCGTTCGTCGTTGGCAACGGAAACGTTGCACGCCAGCTCGATTTCTCACATAACCTCGAAGTCGCGCCCGGCTTCTGGCTCGGCTACGTCAGCGAACGCGGCTGGGGCGTGCGTGGCCGCTGGTTTCAGTTCGATCACGATTCGTTCGCGTCGTATGCCGCCGCTCCCGGCGAAACGGTGCGCGTCGTCTCATCGCTGCCGCTTGGCAACGTCGCGATCAACGGCACGCTGTCGGCATCGAGCGACCTCGCGATCAACGTCGGCGATTTCCAGGCTACCTGCTCTTACGACACGGCATTTTGGTCGCACCTTTTGGGCGTCGGCGTCCGTTACACGCACATGAGCCAGGATTATCGTGCCAGCGTTTCCAATGCGGCGACTCGCATTGACGTGACGTCTGGCCACAATATCAACGCCGCGGGTCCGTCGTTTTCGCTCGAGACAAAACGCCGCATCGGCGAATCGGGTTTCGCGGTCTATGGACAGGCACACGGCGCGATCCTGTTTGGCCGCGCGAATGAAATCTACACCGCCGTCAATAATGGCGTGGCGCAGGAGTTCTCGCGCAATCAAACGGATGTGCTGCCCGTGGGTGAACTGGAGATCGGCGGCGAGTATTCTCGCAACATCGGCCGAGCGTGCCTCATCGTGCAAGCGGGCTTCGCCGGGCAGGTCTGGTGGGGCGGCGGTAATGCGAGCAATCTCGACGCGATCGGGCCGTCGTCCGCGACCAACAACAACTTCGGCTTCCTCGGTCTCGCGATTCGTGCGGGCGTGCGTTACTAATTCAAGGAAACGCAGAGGCCGCGGAGGACGCCGAGCGATTCACGTTATTTCGTTCGACTCAGTTCTTTCGCTTTTACTTTTTCGCGGTCGTCCACGATCGTCGTGCTCTCTTGCTCAATGACGGGCCGGCCAAGTTCAAGCTGCTCGGCCACCACTTCGATGTGAAACACCGTCACGCCCGCCTGCACCGCCACGACAAAGATCTCGTACTTCGCCTCCGAGCCGACGGGAATCGGCGGCAGGCTGGGGAATTCGATCCATTGCCCGCCCTTGACCAGCGCCTGCGGCTCCGCGTGGGCATTGGCGCGTTCATACTTGAGCGCATCGGGAACGAACACCTTGAGCTGCACTTTCGTCAACGGCTCGCTGCCTTGATTGCGGATGACGACGGGATAACTCGTCTTGTGATTGACGAAAACCGGATCCTCGCGATCGTGCATTTCGATCGACATGGCGGAGACTCCGCCGAACTTGGTGCAGATTTCCTTCTCCGTCTTGAGGCCGCCGTCGGCGTCGGCGACGACCTTGATGCAATGGTCGCCCTTGTCGGTCGCGCGCACCGTCAATTCCACGAGCCGTTTCGCGCCCGGTTCGAGGTCGCCGAGCCGCCACTCGACGAGGTTCTTCTCGTCGATGCCCGGTTTGCTGACGTGAGTGACCTTGAGCTTCTCGGGAATCAAGGCGCGGATCTGCGTGTTGGTCGTCTTCGATTTGCCCGTGTTCGTCACCCAGATGCGATACTCGGCCGGCAAGTTCGCGTACTGCATCGCCGGTCCTTCGACTTTCAATTCCAGGACGCCGTCGTCGGGCACCGTCGTGACGACCGGCGGCCGCACGCCTGGCGGCATCACGCCGTGCGGCAGCATCGATTGCCGCGTCGTCACGCATTGGCCGTGCTCGAATTGCACACGAGCGCAGTTCTTCACTTCCTCCTTGTTGGTCGGCTGCAACCAAAGAACGATCTCGCGTTTGGCGCCGCCGCCGACGGTGCCGAGATTCCATTGCAACTCCGGTCCTTGCTTCGACGGCACGGGATCAGCTTTGATGAACTTCGCGTTGTCAGGCAGCGCATTCTTGACGAGGACGTGATGAGCCTCCGCCGTCGATGCAATACCTGATCGCCGTTCCCGGTTCAGCGCACGCCGGCACGCGTACGTTGATCTTCACCACCGGCGGCGGCGGGTATTTTGGCAAACAATCGTCGTCTGGAATCTCGTGCGGGCCCGGCGCCGCGAAAGGCGTGGTCATCGACATCACGAGAATGGCGCCGAACAGTGCGCGCAGCATCAAGGGAATCGTTTTCATGGCTGACTGGATTCGTGCGCAATCGCCGGGAAGGGTCATGCCATTATCAATGCGGACGATCGTTTTGTCTTGCCCATTTCACGCAAACCGCGCATGGAAATGTTTCGCTGACCAGCACAACCGGCATAACCGCGCCAATCGATCGCTCTTGTAACGGCGCGCGGCTGCCCCTATAATTTCGCAAGAACGGGGCGTGGCGCAGTTTGGCTAGCGCGCCTGAATGGGGTTCAGGAGGTCGCTGGTTCGAATCCAGTCGCCCCGACGTGCCGAAGCAATCGCTTCGGTATAGTCGGGCTGGTGGGTCTCCCGCCGGTGTCGGCTATAACTCCTTGGCCTGGTGACGCTGCGTTATTGGCACGTGGCGATTGCCAGGCCAAATTTTTTTGGGTTGATGTCGCTTGGCGAGATGCCTATCCTAGAAACGACCGATTGAATTCCGCCCCTTGAGCGGATCGCGAACTCGAATCCTGCCAATCATTGGTGCGTAGCCAATTTGGATCGAGCAAGGCCCGGAAACAACGGTTCGAGGGGCAAGGTATGCCCTCTTCCCGTTTCATTTCTGCACTCACCTCCCATTCCGCCGATAGCTCAATGAACGGTTACCCTGGCAGCAAGGGCGCCAGCGGTGTGTCCGAACGCATCATTCGCCTGCAGCCGCCGCATGGCGTCTATGTCGAGGGTTTCGCCGGCTGCGCTGCCGTCTGGCGCAAGAAGCTCGCTGCAACGTCCTCAGTGCTCATCGACGTCGACGCGAAGCTTTGCCATCGGTTGCGATCGTACATCGCCGGCCGCGACGATGCCGCCAGGTGTGAGGTCCTGCACGGCGACGCGATGGATCTTGTACCGTCGTTACCGGCGGTGAGGTCCTCGGACACGCTCGTATACTTCGATGCGCCTTACATGCGCGCAACGCGCTCGAATAAACTCCTCTACGATTGCGAATTCGACACGCCGGAAAAACACTCGGCGCTCTTGGCGATGGCGGCCGCATTGCCTTGCTTCGTTCAAATCTCCCACTATCCGTGCAAGCTGTACGAGAAGACGCTCAAGCGCTGGTGGTATTACGAAATCCCCGCCATGACTCGCGGCGGCCTGCGCACCGAGGGGCTTTGGTGCAATTTCCCTGAACCGAAGGTGCTGCACGATCATCGTTTCGCAGGCAAAGACTATCGCGAAAGGGAACGCATCAAGCGCAAACGAAAACGCTGGCTTGTTAAATTCCAGGACATGGACGCGCGCGAACGCCAGGTGATCGCGGCGGCCCTGGCGGGCGTCGATCGAGCAGCAATGGCCGCGGCTCTCCGGATCCCACCGTCAGAAGCGACGGTAGCCGCGGCCATCGCAGGGCCTGGCGATGCTGCCGATCGGGAAGAAAGGAACGTGTCATGACGGCGCGGCGCGATGAAACCGTTTTGGCCGGATTCGAAATTGGCTCCGGAGAGCCGGTTCGGATTCCGTTGGCCCATACTTTTGTCACCGGCCAAACCCAGCTCAGCGGCAAGACGACAACGCTCCGCGCGATCGTCGTGCGCTCCGGACGCCGCGCCCTCGCCTTCGTAACGAAGCGCGGCGAGCAATTTGAGGGGCGACGGTTGAGACCATTCTTGCCGCGCGAAGGTGATCGGCCGATTCACTGGCGTCTCGTTGAAACAATCCTGGCGTCGGCACTTGGCCAGCGTTCCATGAAATACGAACGCT
>DAIOGM010000203.1:2304-6636 GCA_036745215.1 Gemmataceae bacterium | reverse complement strand
GTCGGCATCCGCGTGACCGACGGCGGCGGCTACTGGATCGTCAACGCCGCCAAGGGCGCCAAGTCGCTGCAAGACGTGCGCAACAATGTCGAGCGGCTCGGCGCCAAGGCCAAGGGCAATACGAAAGAAACCTATGAGCTGATCGGCGAATACCTCGATCTCGTCTTGCCCGAAATGCGCGAGCTCAACGCATCCGACGTGCTCGACTTGCAGCCGGGCCTAAACGTCATGGACCTGGCCGGCGCCGGCCAACAACTCCAGGCCATGGTAATCCGTGCGTGCCTGGAGCGGATCAACTTGCAAGAATCCGGCGTGTTGACGGTGTTTCCCGAGGCGTGGGAGTTTGCTCCACGTGGACGCGTCTCGCCGGCGTCGGCCGAGGCCGTGGCGATGGCCAGGAAAGGCGCCGTCCTGGGAAACTTCCTATTGTGCGACAGCCAGGACATCGCGGGCGTTGATACCGTGGTTCGCCAGGCCGCAAGCGTGTGGATCCTCGGCGTGCAGCGCGAGCTCAACGAGTTAAAGCGAACGCTGGCGATGATCCCGGCGTCGATCAAGAAGCCCAAGCTGGACGAAATCACGTCCCTCGAGCTCGGCCAGTTCATCGCGTGCTGGGGGCGCCACGCCGTGCGGACCTACATTCAGCCGGCCTGGATGAACGAAGCAGACGCCATCGCAATCGCCCGCGGCGCGAAGTCGATCGATCAAGCGGCTCGACGTCCACCATCGCCGCCGGCGATGATGGCCACGTCGCCGGCCGCGAAGTCCCAACCCAAACCAGAATTGGAGAATCAAATGAACGCCACGCAAGAAGGCAAACTCGACCAAGTTCTTGAATTCATCAAGCGAGGCGCCGCGGCCCAGGCTGCCGTCAATGGTACGCCGGCGGCATCGCCGCCTAAGGCGATGCCAGCTGATGAGGAAGGACTATTTCAACGATTGAAGGAACGGTTATTACGCGAACTTCCGCTGAGCGGAAGCGGGCCAATTCAGGTGATTGCGCCCCAGAAACTTCGCAAGGACTTTCAGCGCGACGAAGCGGACCGCGTCGTAAAGGCCGCGCGAGCGTTGAAACCATTGCAGAAAAAAATCTTGAAATTGGTCGAGACGACAAGCGATTACACCGGGCAAAAGACGCTCGCCGAAAGACTGGGCCGGGCGACGGCCGGCGGTTCGTGGGTTGATTTGACGACAGCCGTGAAAGAACTGGCCGCGGAAGGATTCGTTGAGGTAAAAGAAAAGCAAGGCGTGCGCAAGAAGTTGCGTGAGAAGATCGCCGCCGACCTTGCGTTCTACGAGGCGACGGACGCCGAGGTTGACGCCGTTCATCAGTCGGTGCTGTTCGAGCTGGCGACGGAGCAGCCGACGTAGACTAGCTCATCAAGTGCGATCATTGGCCCATCGTAGTCAAAGGACCATTTCTGCGGACTGCCGACGAAGACTGGCTCATCGAGAACGATCATCGGCCCGTTGTAGTCAAAGGACCATTTTTTCGAGCTCGTCGCGGAATTCGACAAGGGGCAGACCTCGGCCGCTCCCGGTGGGTCGTGAATCGGTACAAGGGGAGGGGTCGATGATGACATTGGCGAAACCCGTTTTTTCGAAGAGCGTGAGAAGGCCGATCAAATGCCACAAATCAATGATCGGCCGCACGACGTTGCCGCGAAATTGCTCGCTCGAATCCCGAAATTCCTTGGCCGAGATTTCGTCGCTGAAAAGCAAAGCGCACTTAACGCCTCCACGTGTGATGGCTTTGGCAATTTCTTCGACTTTCGCGCTTTCCGGCGGCGTTACGACCCAAAGCGGAAACTCCACATGCACGTTGATCGGCGCCATTGTTCTTACCTCCGATCGGGCATTGCCTGCCCGACGCGTCGCATGAGGTAGGAAACGCGCATCGTCGGGCAGGCTCAAGCGGGTAGCTACTCCCGCCGTCCCGTTGAACCAATTATAACGCATCGACATCAGCTGGCACCGTTAGAAACGGCGGTACGAGCACAGATGCGCAGCGGTGCACATAAATTGCCTTGCCGCAAAATGGTGCGCTGAGTTAGAATCACCCCCGACAGATCGGCGATCCCAGCCAATAGTCGGCGCGTAACCGACTTTGGGAAAAGCGACTGTCACACGGAAGCGCAAGAATGCGCAACACTTCCTATTTCGCGCTTCGCGATCGGCGAAGCTCGCGTCGCTTTATTTCCCCACGAAAACAGCCGAGGCCTCGCACGCCGCATTGTCCGCGGAAACCCCGCCGCATTGCGCTCTCCTCGCGCGCAGCGAAAGGGGGTGCGTGATGACGTCCGTCCATACCACGCAGAGATTTGCCCGCGCTCAAGCGCCGATGCTTGCCCGCTACATCCAATGGCCCTACGGCCTGGGCGAACGCCGCAAGCAGCTCGGCGAGCTCTGCGAAGCGATCCACGCGCAGCTCGACACGATCGACGACGACTGCGACGACTATCGTCAACTCTTCGCCTCGCTTACCTGCCTGATGCTCGCCCTGGAAGCCAAGCCCATTTCCCGTTCACTCTGTGTCAAAGCACTCCGTCACCTACAAACGCTCTCGGCCGACACCGCCAGAAAAGGCGTTGGGGCCCACTGATTTTTTGGAGGAGCATTCTCATGCAAACGATGACTGTTTGTCCTGACCAAACCCGGCAGCTCGTGATGGAATTCCTTGAGCCCATGACCGAGAACGGCGCCGTCGACGAGTTGTGGAAGGCGTTCGTCAACGAATTGAGCCAGCATGCGGTTCTTGCCGCGCGTCGAGCGTTGAACCAGAACGCCGCGCTGCAGACGTCCGACGTAATCCTGTCCCGGTTGATTCCTTTTCTTTGGGATATGTCCCGGGTCCTGGAGCAAGTCAGCGAAAATCCGAAGTCGCTCGAACCGCTCGTGCGCATGTCGCTGAAGCTCCAGGATTTGAACACGTACCTGAGCGATGTGCAGCTGGCATCGCCGGAAGCGACGGTCCCGCCGTCGGCGGCCGTGATCCTCGAAAAGGGAGGTGTGCCTTGACGGACGTGACCGTTGAAGACCTGATTGACGCGGCTCAACATCTGGCGAAAAGCGCCAAGGGCCGAGACGCATTGCGGGCCATTTTGAAATGGCTCGACGATAGCGGAATTGGTCTCGATCACGAAAACAAAAAAGCCGTCTTCACGCTGATGTTTGGTGCGTTCGGAAAATTCCCAGGCACCGCACGCGACGCGATGAGAGACGCATTGGACCCGTGACCTACCGTCGATCGGCCTGCCCTGGTGTCTGGGAAGCGCGTCAGAACCTGGAGCGTTACCCCGGCTGGGAAACCAGGGCAGGTCGAAAG
This sequence comes from Gemmataceae bacterium, assembly GCA_036745215.1. Taxonomy (GTDB): domain Bacteria; phylum Planctomycetota; class Planctomycetia; order Gemmatales; family Gemmataceae; genus SIAQ01. The sequence goes on along the minus strand of DAIOGM010000203.1, from coordinate 3,311 downwards.
ATGGTCCTAAGAGAAAAAAAACGCCCTATTAAGAAAAATTACCTATCCATAAAACCGAACGAAGTGAAGAATTGTACACCAAAAAACACGTCGCGAAAACGCCTTTAGGAGCTTTCCTCATGGAAGATAAATACAAACCGAAATCATCATCATCTTTTTCTTCTCTAGGGGCTCCGGCCGAGATCGCTGACCCACCGACGTTGGATGCCGTTTACCGCGAGTTGCTGGCGCTCCTTGACCTTTCGAAGCCTCATCGCGAGGCATTGCGTCGCCGCGGCCTGGCGGATGTCGCGATCGATCGAGGCGCCTATGGATCGCTGGCCGATCGCGCCGATGGGCTCGCCATCAGCTCGACGATCGATTTCATCGCGGCGAAAGTCGCGGAGCAATTCGGCGATTTGGTTTTGCATGTTCCTGGGTTTTTTGTTCGTGCCGACGGCGGGCAGCGGAAAATCTCCCTGGCCGGCCCTGGCGGGTTGCTAATCCCCGTCCGCGGCATCGACGGCCGAATCCGGTCCATCAAGATTCGTCGAGACCAGGCGAAGGACGGCACGGCCAAATACGTATCTCTTTCGAGCGCGTTTTGTGGTGGACCTTCCCCGGGCGCTCCAATTCACGTCCCCGCCGGCATGCCCGTCGCGGCCGACGAGCTCGACAGGCTTTACAACTCAACCGTGCGAATCACCGAAGGTGAGTTGAAAGCCGACGTCGCGTTTTGGCTCAACGCCTTTCCCACGATTTCATTTCCTGGCATCAACAACTGGCGCGGTGTGATTCCGGTCCTGCGAGCGATGAGCGTCAAGACGGTTCGCCTGGCGTTCGACATGGAGTTCACGGCCAAGCCCCACGTTGCGAAGGCGCTCGACGAATGTGCCAGCGGCTTGCTTGAAGCTGATTTTGCGATCGAGTTTGAACATTGGTCCGACAAACACAAGGGCATTGACGATGCGTTAGTCGCCGGCGTCGAACTTACTGTCGTCGAGGCAAGCCAGGCCCGGGTCGCCATC
>DAIOGM010000203.1:0-2294 GCA_036745215.1 Gemmataceae bacterium | reverse complement strand
AAGATAGTGACGACGTCGACGAAGGATCATGAAATTCCACTTGTGCTGCGTGGGGAATCGTTCGGCGAGCCGGCGGCGGAAGACGAGGGCGCCGAGGACGACGTCTTGATCGGTTACAAGGCATTCAAAGAATTCCCGTTTCACGCTCTCTATCCGACGTTGGCTGAAATGTCCTTGGAGCGCGGCAAGGCCCACAAGGCTAACCCCGCGATGTTTGCTCTCTATAGCCTGTCGATCATTGCCGGCTGTTTGGGCCGAGCGCGCGTGATACGCATCAACGAAACGTGGTGGGAACCGAGCGCCATTTTCAGTTGCATCATTGGCGATTCCACTTCGAAAAAAAGCGTCATGTTACGCGACGCCGTCGAGCCGGCCATGAAATTTGACGCCGAGCTCGACGCAAAAAGCGAAGAGGTCTTCCGCATTCACGATGATTTGGTTGCCGCCTATGAAGCGTGGAAGCCCGGCAAAGAAAGCGGGGAACGACCCGGCCGGCCGATCGAACCTCATGACCAGGTCCTCATTGCCGACGACGTCACCATGGAGGCGGTCGGCAAATGGCTGCAGATGAATCCACGCGGCCTGCTGTTTTCATTCGAGGAGCTGATGGAGTTCTTTCTTTCCATGGGCCGTTACAACAACGGCGACGGCAGTATGGAACAGCGGTTCTGGATTGGCATGTTTGACGGCGCCAGCAAAAGCTCCTTGCGAACGAAGAATCGGCGTCGAACGCGCTATCTTCGGCTCGGCAGCGTAACCGGTGGAATGACGCCAAGTGACTGGAAAGACGTCGCGGCGCCGCGAGCTTTCGCAAACGGCATGATCGGTCGCATCCTGCCGATCTACCCGAGCAAGGTCCCCCAGGCCGGTTCCTATGCTCCACCGTCGGCATCAGTCACCAGGCGCTATCACGAGCTGATTCGAAATGTCGCGCTCCTCAATCGCGAGGGCACGTCCGGGAAAAATTGGATGCCGGTTGAAATGCTCTTCACTGCAAACGCCCAACGCGTGTGGGACGAGTGGCGGGAAATGTGGGAGGCGCGCGTTGAGGATGCTTACGGAGAGCTCCGTACGCTTCTCGCACGCATGAAAACCTACTGCGCTCGATTTGCGTTGATTAGTTCTGTCTGCGGTTCGATCGAGACGTGCGGTCCCAACGTCGTGGAGGCGGACGACGTGCGGAATGCGGCCATCCTCGCCGACTGGTTTGCGGAAGAGGCCGAGCGGGTTTACGCCATGGGCCAGCTCGAGGGAGCCGACCTGAAGTCGGCCCGGCTCTTGGAAAGGCTTCGCGACCGTTTTGGCGAGCGCATCCCGCGTGATCAGTGGTTTTCAACCACCGTACGTGAACTGCGGCACTCCAATCAGCAATTCTGGGGCACGTCTTCAGAGGCCATGAGGTTGCTCGACAACCTTTGTGGCACGCTAGATAATCCCGGTCCCTTGGTCGCCGTGGAAGGTCGGGCCAAGAGCTTCAGGTACTTCCTTCGGGAGAAGCGATCATGAATTTGTATGTGTATACGTCCAACGCGCGCGCGCGCTTGGCAGTTAAGTCATTTGCTAGAAACAACTTGAAGCGCGCGTTGACCAACGCGCGCTTTAAGTCCTTACGCTGTAAGGGAAAACCTGCGAAGCGCGCGCGCGCGTTCGACGTATAGACATACAAATCCGGAAATGGACGGAAAAGGATGGATAGGTGCATGCCCAGGGGAAAAGGCTTCCGGCGTCGGTCGTGTTTCTGCCGGGTGTGCGGCAAGGGCTTCAAGGCGTGCCGTGAGGACGCGGTCACGTGCTCGACGAAATGCCGCAAGACTCGCAATCGTTTGCTTGGGGGCAAGATGGTCGATGTCACAGAAATGTTGGACGCCTCGCCGATCGGGGAAACGGCGTCCGGCTTATCTGTGACCAACGCACAAGGGGAATCGCGTGGCTGAGAAAACGAAAATCCAGTGGTGCCATCACACCTTCAATCCGTGGCGCGGCTGCGCCAAAGTGCACACCGGTTGCGAAAACTGCTACGCCTGGCGAGACGCCAAGCGCTTCCCAATGGTCCGCGGTGTTTGGGGGCCGGACGGTACTCGAGTTAAAGCCGCGGACGCGACCTGGGCGGAACCGGTGAAGTGGAACGCCGCGGCCGAGAGGGCCGGCAAGCGTCGGCGCGTCTTTTGCGCCAGCCTGGCGGACGTGTTCGAAGATTGGAAAGGTGAAATCCAAGATCACAGGGGATGCCGCCTTACGGTAACGCCGAACGGCTACCGTCCGGTATTCAACAGTGCCGATGCCGAGTTTGTCAC
>DAIOGM010000202.1:0-12580 GCA_036745215.1 Gemmataceae bacterium | reverse complement strand
GCGGAATCGCATCCGAGCCTCGCGGGCCGAATCAATCTGCGCATGGAGCCGTTCGACGCCGGCAAGCTCGCGTCGAAGGGCGTCGAGTGCGTTTTTGGCTGCTTGCCGCACGGCGCGTCGATGGACGCCATCCAGGGCCTGCTTCAACGTGGGCTGCGCGTGGTTGATCTGAGCGCCGACTACCGCCTGCGCGATCCCAATGTGTACGCTCAGTGGTACGGCGAAAGCCACCACGATTTGCCGAACCTCGCGAAAGCGATCTATGGCTTGCCCGAAATTTACGGCGAGGAGATCAAGTCGGCGTCGCTCGTCGCCAACCCCGGCTGTTATCCGCAGCCTGGCATCCTCGGCCTCGCGCCACTTGTTGCAGGCAAATACATCAAGCTCAAAGACATCATCATCGACTCGAAGTCCGGCGTCTCCGGCGCCGGCCGCACGCCGAAATTGCCATACCATTTCCCCGAATGCAACGAAAGCGTCGTAGCCTACAACGTCGGTCAGCATCGTCACACGCCGGAAATCGAGCAGACGTTGACGGACGTTGCGGGCGAGCCGGTGGAAGTGATCTTCACGCCGCACCTGATCCCGATGGACCGCGGCATCTTCTCGACCATCTACGCGACGCCCCATCGTGCGTTCACGGAAGCGCAACTCCTCGAGATATATCGCGCTTACTATGCGAACGCTCCGTTCGTGCGCGTCACGAGCCAGATCCCGGCGACGAAGGACAGCGCGTACACCAATTTCATCGACATGACCGTGCGCGTCGTGCGTGGCCGCATTGTGGTGCTGGTCGCGGAGGACAATCTGGTGCGCGGCGCGAGCGGCGTGGCGGTGCAGAACTTCAATCGCATGTTTGGGTATGACGAGAAGGCGGGATTGTGGTGACCGCTTGTCGTTTAGCGCTCGCGTGGCGCCGGGCGAGCGCTAAACGACAAGCGGCTTGAATACAATAGCCCCGCATCCAATGATCAATCCGCACCACGGGCCATCGAACATGACTGCCGAATTCCGCATCGAAAAAGACTCCATGGGCGAAGTGCAAGTCCCCGCGAAGGCGTTTTACAGCGCTCAAACGCAGCGCGCCGTCGCGAACTTTCCGATCTCCGGCATGCCGTTGCCGACGAAGCTCATCCGCGCCCTCGGCCTCGTCAAGGTCGCCGCCGCCGTCGCCAATCGCGATCTCGGCAAGCTGAAAGCCGACGTCGCGGAGCCGATCATCGCCGCCGCCCGCGAAGTGGTCGCCGGCAAACATGACCGCGAATTTCCGATCGATGTCTATCAAACCGGTTCCGGCACTTCGTCGAACATGAACGCCAACGAGGTCATTTCCAATCGCGCCATCGAGATGATCGGCAAGAATCGCTTCGAAGCCAAGAAGCCGATCCATCCGAACGATCACGTCAACATGGGCCAATCGACGAACGACATGTTCCCAACGGCCATTCACGTTGCCGCCGGCAAGGCGATTCACGCTGAATTGATCCCGGCCCTGCAAGCCTTCGAAGGGGTCTTGACGAAGAAGGCGAAAGACTGGGACGACATCATCAAGATTGGCCGCACGCACCTGGCCGACGCAACGCCGATTCGCCTGGGGCAAGAGATCAGCGGCTACGCCCGGCAACTGCACCTGTGCGTCGATCGCGCCAGGCGAGCCCTGCACGCGGTGCTCGAACTTCCGGCCGGCGGCACCGCGGTCGGCACCGGCATCAACACGCATCCGCAGTTCGGCGCCAAGGTCGCGGAAGTCCTGCACAAGGAGACCGGCGTCCCGTTCGTCGAAGCCAAGAACCACTTCGAAGCCAACGCCAACCGCGATGGCCTCGTCGAATGCTCCGGCGAGTTGCGCTCGATCGCCGTCAGCCTGTTCTCGATCGCCAACAACATCCGCTGGCTCGGCTCCGGCCCGCGCTGCGGCTTCTTCGAGATCATCCTGCCCGACCTGCAGCCCGGCTCATCGATCATGCCCGGCAAGGTCAACCCCGTCATGTGCGAATCGATGATGCAGGCCTGCGCTCGCGTTCTCGGCAACGATCAATGCGTCGCGTTCAGCGGCGCAACCGGCGGCCAGTTCGAACTCAACATCATGATGCCGGTCATGGGCCTCGCGATCATCGAGAGCATCGACCTCTTGAGCGCGAGCGTGACAGCGTTCATCGATTTCTGCGCCAAGGACATGGAAGCGAACCCGACCGCGTGTGAAAAGCAAGTCGAATGGAGCATGGCCATGGTCACGTCGCTCAACCCGTTGATCGGCTACGACACGGCCGCGGCGATTGCGAAGGAAGCATTCAAGGCCGGCAAGACGGTGCGCGATCTGTGCCTGGAGAAGATGAAAGCGGGCACGCTCAAGAAGAAGGACTCGGACGCGGTGGTGACGGAAGCGGAGTTGAATAAAGCATTGGAGCCGCGGGGGATGACGGAGCCGGCGGTTTAGCACTAAGCCGACGGGTTATCGATCGTTGGTTTTGCATTTTCGTCCGGCCTCCGTTAGACTGGCATGGGAGGATCGAACATGATCTTGATTCAATTTCCGGACCGCGACACCGAGATCCAAGGACTTGCCATTCTGATTGGCCGATTTTCCGGCAAGGTCCTGCGCGGCGGCTTGCACATCGTACCCGAAGCTGCTCTCGAAACCTTGACCGCCCAGAACATCCCCTACACCGTGAAGGGAACTGCGACCTATGAGCACGAAGTGGCGGCGCTTCGAGGTGATGCTGCCGCGCCAGTTCAATGATGGCCGCCAGGTGCCGCCCGAATGGCTTTCCCTTGCCGTTCTGGAAATCGGCGACCAGTTCGGCTCCGTCAGCTACGAAACCCAAGTCATTGAAGGCCGATGGCAACAAGCCGGCGTCGTTTACCGCGACACGCTCGCGCGCAAACCGCGCCTGGATGAAGGCGTTCAAGAATCGCTGGAAAGTGAAACTCGAACAGCTTGAAATCTGGATGATCAGCTACCGGATAGACATTGAATGATTCCTGGTTGTAAGGCATTGGAACCACGGGGATGACGGAACTGGCGCCTTGAGGGTGAACATGTTATTGCCACGCGGTGTCACCGGATTCGATGCTAAGCCCGAGTTCAAACTGAACGACGAATTCTCTTCCAATCTCCCGAGGCCCGCCATGCGCCGTATCCTCTTCACATCCGTGTGCATCTGCGTTCATCTGTGGTTCCCTTCGCTGTGCGCCGCGCAACCCAAACCCGCGCCGCGCGTGCAAGCGGTGCCGCAGCCGTACGAGCAAGTGTCGTTTCAGCGCGAAGGCATCGAGATCGCCCGTTTCCACTTTGGCGCCGCGCTCAAACGGCCGTTCGTATTCCCACTCATCGGACCGTCGGGGCAGTCGCTCACGCGCATGGGGCATCCGCATGATCCGGTTGGGCATAGTCATCACAACTCGGTGTGGATCTCGCACCACGACGTCAACGGCGTCACCTTCTGGGGCGACACGGGCAAGAATGCTGGACGCATCGTGCATCAGAAAATCGAGAAGTTCACCGACGGCGATGAGGAAGCATCGGTAACGTCGCTCAATCACTGGATCGAGGACGCGACCAAGAAGACGCTGCTCGTCGAACGCCGCACGATCACGGTGCAGCCGCTGGGTCGCGGCGAATGGGCCATGATTCTCGATCTGCAACTGGAAGCCACCAACGACGTGACGCTCGGCAAAACGCCGTTCGGCATCATCGGCGTGCGGATGGCGAAGTCGATCGGCGTCAACGACGGCGGCGGCACGATTCGCAATTCCGCGGGGCAGATCAACGAGAAGGATGTCTTCTGGAAGCCCGCCAAATGGGTCGATTACTCCGGGCCGATCGTCGGGGACAAGGTTGAAGGCATCACGCTGTTCGATCATCCGGGCAATCCGAATCATCCGTCGGTATTTCACGTTCGCAACGACGGCTGGATGGGCGCGGCGTTGACGTTCGACGCGCCGCGCACGATCGCGCCGGGGAAGGGACTGCGGCTACGCTATGCCCTTTACGTTCACGGCGAGCCACCGACGGCGGAGGCGTTGGAAACGCGTTGGTCGGTGTTTGCGAAATCGAAGTTGGAGGATTTGACGCCGGTCAAGAAGAAGTGAACTCCCACCCAAATTCCTGTAAAAAACAGATGAAGCCCCGGGGTGAGGTACTCCGAACCCCGGGGTTCGGAGTACCTCACCCCGGGGCTTCATCTGTTTTTGTGCGACTGGCCTAACGATCCCCTTCGCGTCGCGTCGGCGGCTGAACCACAATGCCGATGACGCGTTGCCGATCCAGGCTCAAGCCGATGATCACGTTCATCCCCGCCGTCACATCGGCGAGCTTGGCCGCGTCGCGAGCTTGCACGCGAATGACGGCGTCCGCATCAATGTCCAGCGTCTTTTCCTGGCGGCCTTCCGAGACGAGCGTGATCTTTTTCGCCGCCACGTCGATCGACTTGACGCCGCCGCGCAACGTCGGCGCCAGGACGATCAGTGAACTGGCGGATTTCTTGTCGTCGCTCAGTTGGATCATCGCCTGGAGCGGCTTGGTCAACTGAGCGAGCGAAATCTCCGCCACGGAACGCTCGGCAAATTGCACGTGCACCTTGGCGCCTTTGGCCAGCGCGACGGTCTCGATGGATTGTTCTTCCGGTCGGCCGACGAGCACGTTCACGGTATTCTTGGCCGCATCGATATCGACGATGGTGCCTTGCACGAAGCCCGGCCGATCAACGGGCCGTTCGACGCGCCGATCCTGCGGCAGTTCCTCCCGGGGTTTTTCCACGCCTGGCCGCTCGCCGGCGACTTTCTTGGCATTCATGGCGAGCACCGTTTTCCGGTCGAACGTTAACGTCAAGAAAACACGTTCCTCCAGCGGCACCTCGGCGAGCTTGACCGCTCGGCCATTGATCGTCAGCTTCGCATCTGCCGCGACTTCGTATTGCGCATTCATGCGTTCGGCTCGGCCATAGACGATGCGTTTCTCGGCGTCGATCTTCGTCAAGAACGCCGGCACCTGCGGATTCTCGACCTGGACGCTCATGACATCCATTTCCTTCAATTGAAGATGAACGCGTAAGCCCGGCGTCAGGTCGGTTAACTTGAGCGCCTGGCCGAAGGTCGATTCGACTTTCAAGTTCTTGGCGCCGAGACTGAAGGTCACATCCTCGCGGTCGCCGTCGCGCAGGGATTGAACGGTGAGCGTGCCGACCTTGAGATCGACGGCCTTGATCAAGCCGAAGAAATCCCCCGACTTCTTCTTGCCGTCCTTTTCTTGTTCGGCCGCGGGACGACGCGGGATTTCCTGGCCGTGCGCCGACGCCGTGACGGACATGTTCGCCGCGCCGCCGGAATCCGCGTGGTAGACGCCGAGGAACGCGCCGGTTCCGAAGCACAACATCAGGGTCATCAAGCCGATGGTTTTGATCTTGGCAATCAACATGGCGTTCAATGCTCCTTGAGCGAGATAAAGTACGGGCCCCGCGAGGCCGGCCTGCATCGCCGACCCCGCCGCGAAATGCACCGCGCCGCTGACGGTCGCTGCTTGCAATGGAATCGACACCTGCGCGGCCCCGACGGTTGCGTCCGACAAGAGGCCGGCACACAGCGCCGCCGACAACGTCAAGCCGCGCTTGCATAGCCGGGTTCGCAAAACCTCGCGGCCGCGCTCCAGACAACCCTTGACGGCGCCGATCGACCAGCCGAGCAAATCGGCGGCTTCGTCGCGCGTTTTGCCTTCGAGATAGCAAAGGATGAGCACGTCGCGATACTTGATTGGCAATCGTTCAATCTCTTCATCGAGAACGCCGCGCAACTCGTTCCATTGCACCGCGGGCGTGCTCGCGTCCGATGCCGGCGCGGCGGCCTTTTCTTTTTGGGCGCGTTTGATGGCCTGGCCGCGTGCCTTCATGGCGATGCGGCAGGCGACGCCGTGCAGCCAGTTTTTGATGGATTCGTGCCAGGCCACTTTCGCTGCTTTGCGCGCCAGTACCAGGAAGGTCGCTTGAAACGCATCCTCCGCATCTTGTGCGTTGCCCAGGATGCGTCGGCACACGCCGAGCACGAGCGGCCCATGCCGTCGCACGATTTCCGCGAACGCGTCCTCGTCGCCGATTTGCGCGAACGCCTCAAGCAACGAACGATCCGCGCTGCTCGCCCGCTCTCGTTGGAGCGATTTGCCGCGGATTGATTGCACAACGCGTAGGACGGCGGTCGCCATGGTGTCTTTCCTCGCCAGGTATCCTTACATCATAATGCTAGGAGCCGGTGTCGATGGCACGAAATCTTTCCTTGTTGAAAGTTGGAAAAACGCCTGTCCACGGCCCCGTTGAATGGCACGTCTATGGTAAGGGAGGCATGCCGTGTCCGCCGACGTGAAACAACCAACGAGCGAACCCATTTTCACCGCGGACGGGTTGCTCCTGGACCAGTTCATTCGAGAGGGCAACCAGGACGCCTTTGCGACGCTGATGCGCCGGCACGGGGCCTATATCTTCGGCGTCTGCAAACACGCCACGTCGCACGCTCAAGATGCCGAGGATGTTTTCCAGGCGTGCTTTCTGGAACTGGTGCGCAATGCACCGTCGATTCGCCAGCGGAACTCCGTCGTCGGCTGGCTGCAAACGGTGGCCGTTCGATTGGCGCGCAAAGCGCGGATGCGTGGGGCCACGCGCCGGCAAAGGGAAGTGACGCACGCCAAGCCGGAAGCGACGGCGAACCTGGACGACATCACGCTGCGCGAGGCGTGCCGAATTCTCGAAGAGGAGATCGCTCAACTCCCCGACGAGCTGCGCTTGCCGATCATCTTGTGCCTGATGCAAGGCCAGACGCAGGAGGAAGCGGGGCAAACGCTGGATGTCAATCCGCGCACGGTCAAGGAACGCTTGCGCCGCGGCCGCGAACGGCTGCACGATCGGCTCGTGAAACGCGGTGTCAGCCTGGCGCTTTTGGGCACGCTCCTGTCGGCCAGCGCCATTCATGCCGCCGTGCCGCCGGCGTTGGCGCAAGCGGCCAGTCAGGCGGCCATCGCGTTGGCCACCAAGGCGCCGCTGGCGGGCATCGTGTCGCCGTCGGTGTTGAGCTTGACGGCGTCCTCGTCAACATTCGGCTGGGCCGGACTGGCGGCGGCGTTTCTAGGTGTCATCGTGTTGGCGAGCGCCGCGCTGTTGGCGTCGGAGTATCTGAACGCGCCCCCGGTCCCGCAACCGCCGGAGCCCATTCCGGCAATCGCCGGCCCGCCCAGGGTGCAGCGCTCGTTTCGCGGCAAGCAGTTCGACGCCGAGTTCTTCCAATGGACCGGCCCGGACGCCGAAAAATACATCCGCCTCGAAGACGAAGGCTTGCGCGTCACGCTTCCCGCCGAAGACGGCCCCGGCGACACCGTCGGCATCAAGCTGCGCCATCTGGTCCGCGGCGACTTCGAAATCGAAGCGACGCTTGAGTTCTTAAACGTCGCGCGACCGCAAGGGCCGCCCGGCATCGCCGGCGCGTCGGTCTTCGTCTACATGAATTCGCCGGACCGCGACGGCGTTTGGCTCGCGAAGGTGATCGCCCAAGAACGCGGGCCCGTATTCAGTGTCGGCCATCGCTTCAACAAGGAAAAAGAACGGCTCAATAAGTTCACCAAAGTCGAGCCGACGGATCAAGCCGCCGGCGTGTCGCGCTTGCGCATGACGCGCAAGGGCGGCACGTTCCATACATTCGTGGCCGAGGGAGAAGCCGCGGAGTTTCGTCCGATCCATCAATTCGAAGTCAGCGGCGCGACGCTGACGATCGTTCGTTTCGCCGCCGATCCGGTCTGGTCGAAAAACGCCGCGCTCGACGTGCGGCTCCTGGACTTCACCATCACGGCCGAGGAGTTTGTTGGTTATGTGCCGAAGAAACATTGAACCAATGAAATGTGGCCAACGATGGAAAGTCGTTGCAATCGTCGCCGCGGTTTTTCTTGCTGCCACATCGGCGACACGAGCGCAAGATTTCCATTTCAACTTCCGCGGCGCGAAACTCGACGAGGGAATTCTGCGCTACAACGGCGCCAATGCGGAGAAATTCGTCAAGCCGGAAGCCGAAGGCCTGCGCATCACCTTCACGCCCGGGAACGCTCCGAAGCAGCCCGTCGGCGTCGATTTCCCTTCGCCGGTGGGCGGCGATTTCATCATCACCGCGCAATACGAGATCCTCAAGTTCGACCCTCCAACCAAAGGCCAGAGCGTCGGCGTGGAACTCTATTTGATGCCCGATACGCCGCCGCCGCGCGACGGCATCGCGTTTGCGCGCCGCGTGCGACCCGACGGCACTGCATTTTATCACTATGTCCACCGCACCAACGACGCCAACGGCAATCGCATCTCCAAGGTCAGTCAAACCTTCATCACGACCGACGCAAGCCAGCGCGGCCGATTGCGGCTGTCGCGCAAGGGCACCATTCTGACGGCGTCCATGGCGGAAGGCGACAAGGAGGAATTCATCGAGCTGATCAAGGAGGACCTGGGGGACATGGTCATTCGCATGACGCGCATCGGCGGCATGCCCGGCGACGACCTCAAGGCGAATCTCGACATGCGCGTCCTCGAATTGCGGCTGCAAACCGCCGAGCCGGAAGTCGCCGTCGTGCCCGTGCCCGCACCGGACGAAGCGACGAAATTCCCGTGGTTTTTGCTCACCTTGTTGCCCTTGTTTTTGCTGATCGCCACGTTCGGGACAATTGCCGTTTGGCTTCTGGTCCGGCGAAACAAGGCGAAGGCGCCGAAAGCCGAAGAGTCGGCAGCGGCGCCGGCAAAAACAACGCCCGCTCAACTCATCGTCACTTGCGGCGCGTGCGGCAAGAAGCTCAAGGTCAAGCCTTCGTCGGCCGGCCGGCATGTTCATTGCCCCGGCTGTAATGAAAAAGTGCCGGTGCCGGCCGCTCAGCCGCCCGACACATCGATCAAACGCTCGCGCTACTGACCTTCAGGAAAGGAATGCTCGCGTCCGGGAGGGCGAGGCTCCTGCCGAGCCGTTTGGACCGCTGATTTTTCAGCGTTCACGGCTCGGCAGGAGCCTCGCCCTCCCGACGTGTGGCGTATTCCTTTTCTGAAGATCAGTAACGCGAATTTCTTGTACAACAGTCGCCATGAGCGACGCCGCGACGAGCCCGACGCACGAGCCTCCGCCGGCGCAGCCGTTGCCGCGCAATGTCAAGGTGCTCGGCCTCGTCAGCCTGTTCAACGACATCGGCAGCGAGATGATCTATCCGCTGTTGCCGTACTTCCTGATCAACGTTCTCGGCGGCAATAAACTGTGGCTCGGCATCATCGAGGGGCTGGCGGATTCGGCGGCGAGCCTGCTCAAGCTCTGGTCCGGCGGCCGATCCGATCAAGCCGGCTCGCGCAAAGGTTTCGTCCTCGTCGGCTACGTGATGACCGCCCTGGTCCGCCCGCTCATCGGCATCACCGTGGCGCCGTGGCAGCTTTTCCTCATTCGCATCAGCGATCGGCTCGGCAAGGGCATTCGCACGGCGCCGCGCGACGCCCTCATCGCCGACTCGACCGATCCGAGGAATCGCGGCCGAGCCTTCGGCTTCCATCGCGCCATGGATCACATCGGCGCCGCAGTTGGCCCATTGATCATGGCCGGATTGCTCCTGCTTTGGCCGAACGCGCTCGAAACGATTTTCTTGTGGACGATCGTGCCCGGCGTGGCCGTGATTGCGCTTCTCGTCTTCGGCCTGCGCGAGGCCCCCGCAACGTCGCCGCCAAAAGAAAAGGTTCGCCTCACGCTGGCGCCGTTCGATCGCAACTTCAAGCTTTACCTGGTCGCGTTGATTGTCTTCACGCTCGGTAATTCGAGCGACGCGTTTCTGCTCATTCGCGCCGGCGAGCTGGGCGTGTCGAAGGAGATGTTGCCCGTTCTTTGGTGCGTTTTCCACGTCGTCAAGAGCACCGGCAATTTCACGCTCGGCGCCGCGGTGGATCGATTTGGCCCGCGGCCATTCCTTTTCGGCGGCTGGCTTTTCTACGCGGGCGTGTATCTCGCGTTCGGCCTCGTGACCGAAGAGACCGGCGCCTGGACTGTGTGGGTGTTCTTTCTCGCTTACGCACTCTACTACAGCATGACCGAGCCGGCCGAGAAAACGTTTGTTGCCATTCTGGTCGGCGCCGAACGCAAAGGGCTCGCCTACGGCTGGTACAATTTCGCGCTCGGCATCGCCACACTGCCGGCGAGCTTGATCTTTGGTTTTCTGTACTACCAGTTTGATGCGATTACCGCGTTTGGCTGGAGCGCCGCCCAGGCATTGGCCGCGACGGTGATCCTGTTCTTCGTGCGCGAGAATCAGGAGCTTCGAACGAACGGCGAGCAACGCCGAATTCGTAACGAAACCGCGCCCTGAGGTAAATCTGCGTCGATCCGAGTAGGTGTTCATCAATTAATGAACACCTGGTCCTATGTCGTAAATTCTTTGAAGAGTGTCACTTATGACGTTGAACGAGGCAAGGTGTTCACTTCCTTGCGGGAGAGGGGGTACCGCGGCATTGAACCAGGCGCCAAGGGCTTATTGCGTTGCCATGACCTTGGCGACGACGCAATGCACGCAGTCTTGCAGTGGTGGCCACATATTATGGTCAAATACGAAGTTACCAAAACTTAACTTCTTCCTCAGTGTCATTATCAATGATCGAACACTCACCCAACTTACGTAATTCAGCGAACCACCGTTTCAGTAATTCTGACAGTTCATCTGTCATGCTTGAAACCTCAAGAAAAAACCCATATGTTTCAGGAAAAAGCCTCACGTCGTAATCCGGCATGACTGAGGACAACCAGACTTCGCCTTCCCTAAAAGGCTGGGGCGGCCTGTGGAAGTATGGACTTTTCGCCAGTATTTCCAAAGCTGTTGCTCGGTCGATGGCTTTTCCACACTCAATTCTGTACTCCATTGCCATATTAGCTCCCTGTGCCATGAGCGCGCCGCCAACTTGATTGGCAGCGGAAAATGAGACTAGGACAGCACCAACCGATGATAAACGATTAAACCTCGCCCCCGGGCGTCATCAAAGCTTCGGCCGGCGGCGATGCCAGTCGCTCGCCTGTTGATATTGATGGGCGAGACTCAACAGCCGCGCTTCGCTCCACACTTTGCCCGTGAACTGGATGCCGGTCGGCAGGTCGTTTGGGCCGAAGCCGTTGGGAATCGAGATCGCGGGTTGGCCGACGACGTTGCCCGCGGGGATGATCGGCGGGCCGCCGCGCCAGTTGCCGTACGATTGGCTGAAGTCGCGATTGATCGGGTACGACACCGTCGAACGCGCCGGCGCGATCAACGCGTCGTATTTGCCGTACAGCTCCTCCAGCGTTTTCTTCATGCGCGTCCGCACGCGCATCGCTTGCAGGTAATCGACCGCCATCGTTATCGACGCGGCGACGGCGCCGGTCTTCATCTGGGCGGTGCGCAGTTCATTGAGGCGCTCGCTTTCAATCAACGCGCGAAACGAGTTCGCCCCCTCGGCGTTGATGACGACGCTGACGACCGGTCCATATGGCAAATCGGGGAAGGGCACGTCCTCGACGACGTCGCAGAATCGGCTAAGTACTTTCACCGATTCGCGAAAGTTGTCGCGCACCTCGGGCTGAATGCCGGTGGTGGCGCCGCGGATGACGCCGACGCGGAACTTTTGCTTGGGATCGCGATTCTCCGGCCAGGCGAAGGTGCGCGTCGTCGTCGATAGCTCCTTCGGATCGCGGCCCGCAATGGCGGCGAGCACGATGCCGCAACAGTCGGCGGAGCGGCACATCGGCCCCAGCTTGTCGAGCGTCCACGATAGTGCCATCGCGCCGTAGCGGCTGACGCGGCCAAACGTGGGCCGCAAGCCGCTGACGCCGCAGTAGGCCGCCGGCGTGATGATGGAGCCGGACGTTTCCGAGCCGATGGCGAACGCGCACAATCCCGCGGCGACGCAGGCCCCGGACCCGGACGACGAGCCGCCCGCCCAGTAATCGAGGTTCCACGGCGTCTTGCACGGCCCCGAGAACGACGCGTCGGCGTTGTTGTAGCCGAACGAGCCGGCGAGTTCGACCATTGCCAGTTTCGCGAGCAGGATCGCGCCGGCGTCGCGCAGCTTGCGAACGACGGTGGCGTCGTAATCGAAAACCTGCTTGCGAAACGGCTCCGCGCCCCACGTCGTCGGCACGCCGGCGGTCGCGAGCAGGTCCTTCGCGCCATAGGGAATGCCGTGCAGCAACCCGCGGTATTTGTTGGCGCGGATTTCCTCGTCGGCGGCCCGCGCTTCCTTGAGCGCGGACTCGCGCATCAGCGTGACGACGCCGTTGAGCCGCGGGCCGATCTTTTGCAGGCGATCGAGATACGCCTCGGTCAGTGCGACCGGCGACAATCGCCGCGTGCGCAGTCGTTCCGCCAGATCGCGGATGGGAGCGAAGACGATATCGTCGCCGAGCGTTTCTTGAGCCATGGTTTCTTTCTCCTCAAGCGAGCCACGGGGTTAATCCCCGTGGTACGTCGCGCCCAAACCACGGGGATAAACCCCGTGGCTCAGCTTTGCACAAAAACGAACGGATGAGGTGAACCACGGGGAACACGGGGGTCACGGGGAAATGCCAAACAGGATTCTCA
>DAIOGM010000201.1:3334-12605 GCA_036745215.1 Gemmataceae bacterium | reverse complement strand
CGGCGCACGAATTCCACCGGCCTGCGCCGCAACGCGCCTCGCAATCCCACCGCCTGAGGCACCGGTTCGACGCCGCCGACCCAATCCTGCGCCACGCCGGTCGTGTTGTAATAGCCGATCGGATCGACGAGGATGGGAAAACTTTCGCGGTACGGGTGCGCATTACGCAGACCCGCCACCGAAGGCGGCGTGGCAACGATCCCGCGCGGCAAGAACGGACACGGATTGCTGAACACGTCCGGATTCACCTGGTTGCGGTTATATTGATCGGTGGGGACGGAAACGACATCAATGTCCGTGCCGAGGCTGTGAGCGATCGCGTTGGCTTCGGCGGTGCGAAACGACTGGGCGCTGCGGTCGTCGTGAATCGCGCGGGCCATGCGCAGCATGCCGATCGGGAACAGCGTCAAGAGCGCGATCAGGCCGATGCCCATTATGAAAATGGCGACCAGCACTTCAACGAGGGTGACCCCGGAACGCCGCGTCATGATGAATTCTCCCGATATTGGTTTGGCTGCAACCCGCTGGGGAGCGCGGACGGCGTTGCCTTGTTCGCAATGCAAGCCTACTTCACGAGGCGATACGGCGCCCGGATCGCGCCGGCGCCGGCATAGAATCCCGGCGCCCCACCATTGTCGATCTTGAACATGGTCGCGCTGGGCACTTCGGTCACGTGCCATTTTTTGAGGGGGCCATTGAGTGCCGTGCCGGGCGGACCGTTCAGGCCGAAGATCGTGATCGGCTGCCCCACCGTCAGCCCGTGTCCGCCGGCGGCGGTGATCGTCGTGAATTGCTGGTTTGTCAAGCCGGTGATGACGATCTGATTCGGATCGGGCTGATACGCGCCGGCCAGGCCGCTGCGCACGAACACCGACACGATCGTCGGTTCGCCGCGAAACACGTCGTTCGGATTATCCTGCGCCGGCGAGCGCACCCACAGGTGAATGTTGGGAGTCGTCACGCCGCGGCTGATGACCGAGCCGTTGGGAGCGAAAAGAATATCCACCGCATTCTTGGCGCTCCCCGGATTCGTTTGCTGCGGCAGCGGATTGTCGAAAATGAAATTCGTATCGAGATCGATCAGCGTGCCTTCCGTCATCTTGACGGTCTCGTCGCCGACCACGCGCGGCGCGCGGATGATGCGATAATTCAGCGTCGCCGAGTTAACCGTGAAAGGCAACGGCGGTGTCACTGCGAGCTGACGCGGCATCAATGGAGGAGTCGCCGTCGGGTTGAGCGGAAAAACCGTTTGCACTCGGTGCATCAATCCGCCTCCCTGGATTTCCAAGTAATCGCCCGGTTGAACGTGCCAATACTTCATGTTGCTGTCTGGAGGCAAAAGGTTGAAATTCTGGCTGTTCAACGGACTATAAGTATTCACAAAAGAATAGTTATTTCCAATGTCTGCCGAAAACCTGACGATCGTGGCATTGGGAAACCAAAATTGTATGTCGTTGTCGGGAGTTTGTGGTCGATTTGGAGGCACGATTTGCCTCGAGTAATAGGTTAGCCCGTTATACGTCACGTTTGAAAATGCCGGATAGTTGTTAGTAACGTTCCAAGGCACAACCAGCGCATCGATGGCGCCGTCGGCATAATCTTCGGGCTGTTCGATGTACTGCATTTCCGTGACGAGTTGCGTTTTCTGCCAAAACGCATTTCCGTTCACGACGGGCTGATTCGCCAGAGTGGATGTATGCGGGGCGATGCACCGAAATGCAGTTAGCAGGTCTGGCGGTGGAAGCAAGAACATAACTGTATCGAATTGGCCGTAGGCGTTTCCGGCCGCCCAAGTTGGAGGCGGCGACGAATAAGCGCCGCCATCGGGCTTGCGAATCCACAAGCGCACGCCGCGCGGCGCCTGGTCGCGCATGGCACGCATCTTGGCGATATCGAGCGTCGATTTCACGATGCCGGCGCCGCGCGACTCCCGGGCCGACGACGCGGCGTTCGGGAAAAACGCGATCGCGAATCCGGCGAGGATGACGATCAACGACATCACGACCAGGAGTTCGACCAGCGTAAATGCGTTGCGGTTTGATTTGGATTTCATGTTATTCCCCTCGCAGGAGGAAGTTGTAGATGTTGTCTTTCGACCCGGGTTGCGACTCAGCCGCGTTGAAATCATTGAGCCCATGACTTGCATTCCAATTCACCAGGCTCGATGAATCTCCGCTAGCGCCCGCGGAAGCGATGACTGGTATCACGAAATAGGCGTTGGTCGGAACCACTGCAGGCGCAACCGGCGCCGGGCCAATCACGTGAAACGCCTTCTCGAATTTCTGGCGGTAATTCGTCGGCGGCAGCGGCATTGGCACCGGCAGCGCGTTGTACCAGGCAGGTGTTAGCAATTTCCCATCCGCATCCACTGCATCGGAAAAGCGAAATTCGCGGGTCATGTTGGCGTTGGTGAGTTTCGCTGGGTTCGCCAACTGGATATTTGACTGCATGTCCGCCCCGGTGCCGAATCGAATAAACACCAACGGCCGGCCCCAGCCATCAACCAGCGTGTCGATCTTGTGCGGGCTGGTCGGTCCATCGCGATTCACGACGGCATATTTCAATTGATCCGTCAGACTCACGTTGTCGGCTTGCAGCGCTTGAAGCGCCATCAAGAGGCAGGCCGAAGACTCGCCGGGTTGCGTCAACGTCGTGAGCCCGGCAGCCGTGACCTTTGCCTTGTATTTGATGGAATACGGCTTTCTAAGATTCGCCGGAACAAACGTGTTGATGACTGTTCCCGGCGCGTCCGCGGCCTCCAGGTAGCTCACAGGAAACGCTTCCGCCAATCGCGCCTTGATCCAGATCACCCTCGCCAATGCCGGATCGTTGTTCGCCAAGATGAACACATTAAGATGCGTGGTCGCCGAAATCGGCTCCTTCTTTGCGTCATCAATTACCGCGTGCCAGCGATTCTGCAACATCTTGTCTAGGACGCGCAGCGTGTTCTGCGTGTTGCGGCGCGACTGGCCTCCGATCATCGCGAAGACGCCCCAGGTGCCGAGCGCCGCGAGGATGCCGATGATCGCGATCACGACCAGCAATTCGACGAGCGTGAAGCCGCGTCGCGGGCACAACGAAATATCTCTTGGATGCTTCATGGCAATCTTCCCTATCTACGGTCCTTGACTTCCAAATCATCACGCGGAGCGTGATGAGTACATTGGCTCAATCGGGGGCGCCGAGTTTGCTGCTGTTGAAGTTCGTCCAATCGTCCTTGCAAGCCGTCGGGCTGTTGGCAGGCCAGGGTTGCTGAACGAGCATCGGCGTCAATTGCGTCGTGCCGCCGGAGCCGAACGTGCCGTCGGCGCCCGCGGAAATAATCTGGAACTTTGTTGGATTCCAGTATTTCACGACGCCGCCGGTGGTGTCCTGCACATACGGCGAAACCGTATGTACGGGCGCAAATTGAGTCGCGGCGATGTTAATCGGCATCGGATCGTATCGGTTATCGCCGGAACTTAGCGTCATCGAACTGAAGAAGACATACGGCTGTTGCTTGATGAATGGATCCAAGTACGACGGAAAGATCGTTCCGTTGCGGAACTGGACCCGGGACGCCTCGAAATCGAATTCCTTCTTGCGATCACCGCCCGTCGCGGCCGGCGTCGCCGGGTTAGTCGAGAAGCCAAGCGGCGTTTTGCCGGCGCCATTGGGAATCCCGCCCAGGAAAAACACCAGACATTGATCGCCTGCCAAAATGTCGGTGTAGTTGATCGTTGTCCCGTTGGGAGGCAGGTTCGGCGCGGGGCCTTGCCGGTTTCCCCAGTTGACGGCTACCCACGGTGCAGCCGTGCCACCGAGCTGGGGAAACATGGCCGTGATGATCGCGATGGACCGCTGATCGATCGCCGCGTTCCCGTAATCGGATCGGCGGCTGCAAAGTTTCAACGTGCTGGGAGGGTACGTGCCATATTTCGTATGGAACTTGTCCATGGCAACCGCAAACTGGGAGATTTCATTCCGCACCTTCACCTCCGGCCCCTTGCGCAAGAGCGGCATCACGCCGACCAAGAGCAGGCTCGCCAGGATCGCGATGATGGCGATGACCACCAGAATCTCGATCAACGTCATGCCGCGTCGCACATTCTTGGACATGATGTGAATCCTCCGCACGGCGAACTCCTTCGGGAAATGAAATTCTTCGTTTAGCGCTCGCGGGCGGCTTTGCCTCAAAATCCGAAATTCGAAGCACGAAATCCGAAACAAATTCGAATACCAAAATTCAAATGTCGAAGGCATGCATGGGTTTGTTTTGATTTTTTCCATTTCGAGCTTCGAATTTGTTTCGGATTTCGTGCTTCGAATTTCGAGTTTTGGGACAAGGCCTCCGCGAGCGGCCAAATGTTATTTCTTGTTGCCGCCCGACAAGCCGTCGAGCAACTCGAGCAGCGGCATGAAG
This sequence comes from Gemmataceae bacterium, assembly GCA_036745215.1. GTDB lineage: Bacteria > Planctomycetota > Planctomycetia > Gemmatales > Gemmataceae > SIAQ01. The sequence goes on along the minus strand of DAIOGM010000201.1, from coordinate 8,203 downwards.
AGCGCGATCACGATCGTGCCGACGATGAAGCCCAACACGACGATCATCAACGGCTCGAGCAAGCTGATCAACGATTCGACGAGCACGTCCACTTCTTCCTCGTACACGTCGGCGACCTTGTTGAGCATGGTGTCGAGATCGCCGGTCTCCTCGCCGACGTCGATCATGTTCACGACCATGTCGTCCACGAGCCGGCACTCCTTCATCGGATTGGCGATCGTATCGCCTTCGCGGATCGACTCGTAAACACGCTGGAACATTTCCTCGAAGACCGCGTTCATGCACGTCTCGCGCACGATCGACAGCGCCTCCAGGATCGGCACGCCCGACGCGACCAGGGTGCCGAGCGTGCGCATCGTGCGCGCGACAATAGTCTTTTCCACGATCATGCCCATGACGGGAATCTTGAGCTTGATCTTGTCGAGGATGTACGCCCCCGATCGATTGAGGCGAATCAATTTAAGCGTGACGATGATGGCGATCGGCACGACGGGGATCACGTACCAGTATTTCACGAACGAGCGCGAGATCGCGATCAGGAGTTCGGTGAGGTACGGCAGCTTCATCTTGAATTCGAGGAAGATCTTCTCGAACTTCGGGATGATGAAGATCATGATGAAGCTCAAGATCGCGACGGCGACCGAGACGACGACGATCGGGTAGACCAAGGCGCCCTTGACGCGGCGAGCCAGGCTCTGGGCCTTTTCCTTGAACTCCGCGAGGCGGCGCAAGATGACTTCGAGGGCGCCGCCCGCCTCGCCGGCGCGGATCATGTTGACGTAGAGCCGATCGAAACAGCGCGGATGCTTGGCGAACGCTTCGGAGAGCGTGTTGCCCGATTCGACGTCGTCCACGACGTCGATGAGCGCGTTCTTCAAGACGCCCGGCTTCATCTGGCCTTCGAGAATCTTCAGGCTGCGCAAGACCGGCAGACCGGCGTCCTGTAAAACTGAGAATTGTCTGGTGAATTGAACGAGCTGCTTTTGATTGCAGCCGCCCAGGGTGAGCACCTTGGTCTTTTTCTTTTTGCCTTCAAGGGGCTTCTTCTTTTCCTTCTTCTTTTTGCCGGCCACCTCGGTAAGGCGCGTGACGAAGTAGCCCATCGAGCGGATCTTTTGCTGAGCTTCCTCTTCGCTCGCCGCATCGATGGTGTCCTTCACTTCGCCACCGGTCGTGTCCATCGCTTCGTAAGAATAGGTCGGCATAGGATGCTCCAATAAATCCGAAATCCGAATATCGAAATCCGAAACAAATTCGAAATACGAAGAAGAAAATAAATGCAGCGATTAGCGCCGCCGTCTAATTCACCTGTTTTCGAGATTCGAATTTCGAATTTGTTTCGAATTTCGAATTTCGAATTTCGAGTTTTCCTAATCGTCGTCCGTTGACGTCTCGCGCACGATTTCATCGATCGTCGTGGAGCCGTTGTAAATCGCGTTCAGGCCCGCTTCGCGCAGGGTTTGCATGCCGTGTTTCCTGCACGTTTCGCGCAGTTGATCGGTCGAGCCGCCGGAGCTGATCATGTCGCGCAAATCGTCATTGATGATCACGAGCTCAAAGATGCCGATGCGGCTCTTGTAGCCGGTGTTGTTGCAACGATCGCAGCCGCGGCCATAGTAGAACTTTCGGCTCGACGGCAGCTCGGAGCGTTTCAAGCCCAGCTCCATCAGCATCTCTTCGCTCGGGTCGAACTCGGTGCGGCAATCCTCGCAAATCTTGCGCACGAGGCGCTGGGCGAGGATGGCTTCCAGCGTGGCGGTCAAGAGGAACGTCTCCAGGCCCATATCGCGCAAACGCGTGATCGTGCCGGGAGCGTCGTTCGTGTGCAAGGTCGAGAACACCATGTGCCCGGTGAGGGCGGCTTGCACCGCGATCTGAGCGGTCTCGATGTCGCGAATCTCGCCGACCAGGATGATGTCGGGATCTTGCCGCAAGATCGCTCGCAACGACGCGGCGAACGTGACGCCGATGTCCGAGTTGATCGGCACCTGGATGATGCCGTCGATGTCGTACTCGATTGGATCTTCGCAGGTGATGATCTTGTCGGTGATCTCGTTCAGTTCGTTGAGAGCGGAATAGAGCGTCGTGGTCTTGCCGGAGCCGGTCGGCCCGGTGACGAGGGTGATGCCGTTGGGTTTCTTGATGACTTCGCGGAAGGTCTGCAGCATCTGCGAATCCATGCCGACGCGGTTGAGGTCGAGGCCGACGTTGCCGCGGTCGAGCACGCGAATGACGGAGCTTTCGCCGAACATGGTGGGCAGAATGCTGACGCGCATATCGACGGGGTTGCCGCCGACGTTGAGTTCGATGCGGCCATCCTGCGGCAGGCGGCGTTCGGCGATGTCGAGATTCGACATGACCTTGATGCGCGTGGAGATGGCGTTGGCCAAGTGGCGCGGCGGCGGAATCATCTCGTACATCACGCCATCGCAGCGATAACGCAGCTTGTATTCGTCCTCGAACGGCTCGAAGTGAATGTCGCTGGCCCGGTCCTTGATCGCCAGCAGCATGACCATGTTGAGCAGCTTGCGAACCGGGGCGGCGTCGGCTTCCTCGATCAGCTTGTCGAGGTCGATGCTCGTCTCACGGCCGGTCGGGCCAATGCCTTCCTCGTCGTCTTCCCTGTTGAGCGCATTGATGATATCGACGATGCTTTCTTCCTTGCCCTGATAACAGCGCGACATCACCTCGGCGATCGCGGCCGGCGACGCCAGGCAGGCGACGACTTCCTGCAGGTTTTGCATGTTGCGCAGATCGTCGAGCGACGGCAGGTTCATCGGATCGCCGATCGCGACGGTGACGAGGCCGTCCTTCACGTGCAACGGCAGCACCTTGAACACCGTGGCCACGGTCTCGGGAACCGCGAGCAACGCTTCCGAGGTCGGCTTGAGTTCCTCGACCGGAATGAACTTGATGCTGAACTGATCGGCCAACGCCTGCAGCAATTGCGTTTCGGTGATCAAGCCCTTGCTGACGGCGACCTGGCCGATTTGCATGCCGGAGTTCTTGGCTTCATCGAGGATTTCCCAAAGCTTTTCTTCGTCGAGATAGCCGAGATCGATGAGGACCTGACCGAGACGTCGGCCGCCCGTGCGATTGGCGGAGCCGGCCTTGACCGGCGCGGGTTTGTGCTTGCTGGCGGAGATCGCCGGCTTGTCGGTGGGCTTTTTCGGCGACGCTGCACCCGGCTTGGCCGGCGGTTGCTCACCGGGTTTTCCTGGAGTTGCGGCAGGCTTCGGCGCGGCGGGTTTGCCCGCGGCGGGTACGGCGCCGGCCGGTTTCTCGCCGGGTTTCGCGGATGGAATGCCCGGCTTCGGCGCGGCGGGCTTTTCGCCCGGCGTCGGGGCCTTGCCGATCGGCGGCTTGGCGCCGGCGCCCGGCAACGGCGTTCCAGGCTTGGCCGGCGGCGTCGTACCTTGCGCCGGCTTGCCGACCGGAATCTTGCCGGACGGAGGAAGCTGCGGCTTGCCTCCCGGCGGCGGCACAGGGATGCCCGGTTTCTTCGGTGGTATCGGATCGTTCGGATTCGCCATGATCAGGTCTTCTCGTCAATCAAGCCAGGTTCGTGGCCACAAGCTGCCAGCTTGTGTGCCGTTCGAAAGCAGACAAGCTGGCAGCTTGTCGCTACGAGTCAATCATCGTCTCGCCCACGACGGCCGCGGCCGCGATCATCGTCGTCATCCTCGTCCTCGTCTTCGTCCTCATCATCGTCCTCATCCATTTCATCTTCGTCCTCATCGAGCGCGCCTTCCTCGGCGGCGCGAATACGCCCCGCCAACTCCGCCGGCTTTGCTGATTTCAACATCACTTCTTCCTTCTCGACCAATCCCTCGCGCCAGAGGCGGAACAGGTTGTCGTCGAGAAGGAACATGCCTTCCTTGGCGCCGGTCTGGATCGACGAATCGATGCGGTACGTCTTGTTTTCGCGAATGAGGTTGGCGATGGCGGAGGTAACCATCATCATTTCATAGGCCGCGACGACGCCTTCCGGTTTCTTCGGCAACAACGTCTGCGACAACACGCCGATGAGCGCGACGGAAAGCTGCGTGCGAACCTGATCCTGCTGATCCTTCGGAAACACGTCGATGATGCGGTTGACGGTGCTCGACGCACTGGCCGTGTGCAGCGTGCCGAAGACGATGTGCCCGGTTTCCGCCGCCTCGATGGCCGCGTGAATCGTTTCGAGATCGCGCATTTCGCCGACGAGGATGATGTCGGGCGCCATACGCAGCGCCCGGCGAATGCCCTCTTTGAAGGAAGGCACATCGACGCCGATCTCGCGCTGATTGACCAGGCATTTTTGATGCTTGTGAAAATACTCGATCGGATCTTCCAGCGTGATGATGTGCCGATCGTAATTGTTATTGAGGAAATTCACCATGCTCGCCAGGCTGGTCGTCTTGCCCGAGCCGGTCGGGCCGGTGACGAGCAACAAGCCGCGCGGGCGAATGATCAGGCGCTTGATCGCTTCGGGCATGCGGATTTGTTCGAAGCTGAGAAACTCGCTGGGAATTCGCCGCATGACGATGCCCAGCGTGCCGCGCTGGCGAAAGACGGCGACGCGAAACCGCACGCCGCCGGTGTACTCGATGGCGAAGTCGGCGCCGCCCACTTCCTGGAGTTCTTGCTGGCAGCGGTCGGGCGTGATGGATTTCATCAAGGCGACCGTGTCGTCGCCGTCGAGGACCTTCGTTTCCAGGAGTCGATAATGGCCGCCTTTTTTGAGACACGGCTTGCTGCCCACCGTGATGAACAAGTCGGATGCCTTCGACTGGATCACGGTGTTCAACAGTTTTTCCATCTGTGGCGTAGCGCCGTTGGACACGTACCAACTCCTTGAAATGCGCGTTAGCTTGCTGGAACGGCCAA
>DAIOGM010000201.1:0-3324 GCA_036745215.1 Gemmataceae bacterium | reverse complement strand
GCTGGCAGCGAAATGTCGAACGGGAATCGCCGCCCCAACTTAACTCATTATCTCATCAGTTGGTGGTGAATCCAAAAGATAACGCTAAAAATTAACAAATCTTAATCTAAGACTTTCCCACTTTTCGCTGCGCCGGCCCATGCCGTGCGGCCAAACGGACGCGCGGCGCCGGGTCAATTTATCGCCGATCAAGTCAACAGGAGAACAAGCGAGGTTGACACCTCAGACCAACAAGCCCCGGCGAGCCGAGGTCCGTAAGGAGGCGGTTGAGGATGCGCAAACTCAACCGGCGGCTCACGCCGCTCGGCTCGCCAGAGGCGGGATCATGCGAGCAGACCATCGCAGACGCAATCATTCGTCACTGTGGTGACAAATCGTAAGCACTTCTTCCAGCGTCGTCAAACCCGTAACTGCTTTATTTACACCATCTTCCAGCAACGTTCGCATGCCGGCGAGGCGGGCTTGCCGGCGAATGGTCTGGGTCGGCTCGCGGTTGAACGTCATCTCGCGAATGAGGTTGCTCATGCGCATCATTTCATAGATGCCTTTGCGCCCACGGTAACCCGTATGGTTGCAATTGGGGCAGCCGCGGCCACGCGCAAAAACGGCTTGCTGAGCCTGCGCGGGCGTGAGACCGGCGGCCTTGATTTCGTGCGCCGGCGGCTTGTCCGGCTCCTTGCATTTTGGGCAAACCAGGCGCACCAAACGCTGGGCCATGACCGCAATGATGCTCGAAGCAACCAGAAATGGCGGCACGCCAATATCGTTCAAACGCGTAATAGCGCTAGGCGCATCGTTCGTATGGAGTGTGCTAAAAACCAAGTGTCCTGTCAAAGATGCCTGTACTGCGATCTCGGCCGTCTCTTGATCGCGAATTTCTCCGACGAGGATGATGTTCGGCGCCTGCCGCAACATCGACCGAATGATGCGGGCAAAGTCGAGCCCAATCTGGTGCTTTACTTCGACTTGATTGATGCCTGGAAGGTAGTACTCTACTGGGTCCTCTGCAGTAATGATCTTTCGATCAGGCCTGTTCAATTCATTCAGTGCCGAGTAAAGTGTCGTCGTCTTTCCTGAACCAGTTGGTCCAGTAACGAGGAAGATCCCGTTGGGTCGTTTAATGATGTTGAGGAATCGTTTGTAGTCGTCTTCAGCAAACCCTAGGTCCTTAACGTTCACCTGGATGTTGGCGCGATCCAGCACGCGCATGACGACCGATTGACCGTGGTTGGTCGGCAATGCACTGACGCGAAGGTCGAAGTGCTTGTTCTTTGTCGTCATTTTGATACGGCCGTCCTGGGGACGTCTCTTTTCGGAGATGTCGATGTTTCCCATGATCTTCAAACGGGAGATCATCGGAGCGAAGAGACGCCGCGGCGGGCTGTCCCGTTCGACCAAAACGCCGTCGATGCGGTAACGGACGCGGACGCGATCTTCGAACGGTTCAATGTGAATATCGCTGGCACGCAGGCTGATGGCTTCCTGAATGATCAGATTGCAAAGCTTGATGACGGGCGAATCGCTTTCCTCCATGCCAATTTGAACGGCCTTGGTCGCTTCGGTTTCCGTGAAGTCGATCTGCGTGTCGGTGAATTCGGCCAGCACCGAGTCAACCGATTCCGTTTCCGTTTGGCCGTAATGCCGATTGATGGCTTCAACGATTTGCTCTTTCGGCGCCAGAACAGGCTGGATTTCCTTGTTGAGAATGAACTGCAATTTCGTGACGGTCTCATAGTCGGACGGATCGCTCATCACGATCTGCAAGACGCCGTTTTCTTCCGTGAACGGGATGACGACGTTTTCGCGGGCCACCGATTCGGGCACCATTTCGATGATGCTTGGAGCGATCGTCAAGTCGGTGAGTGTGACCGATTTGAGGCCAGAATGCTCGGCGATGGCCTTCATGATGTCGTCTTGCGTGACGTAGCCGAGCTTGACGAGCGCGTCCTGGAGTTTGGCGCCGGTTTGTTGGCTGAGTACTCTGGCTTCGGAAATCTGGTCCTCAGAGATGAGGCCTTTCTTGATTAACACGTCGGTGAAATCGCCGCGGCCTTTGGCCATTTGAATCGTCTCCGCAGAAAACATTGCCGATTCTTGCTCGCGTGATGGGGGTGGAAACGCAAGAATGGCACAAGTGAAGGATGGTACCAGCTTTGCCGTTATTCGTGGGCCGGCTTTCGGCGCAACGGTTTACGGCGACCCATACAACTTACCAGAATAATTGCCAGACTCACAATGGTAAACAAAAAAATGCGCAAGTCGTGCGCTTTATTACGTTGTTCTCATGATTCCGCAGGTTTACAATCAAGGATAATCCCTTCCCGATCGGCGCGTGGATTCGTTCCGCAATCCTGGGCCTGCCCGGAAGCCGGAACGGCGAACCGAGAGACTTGCACGGCAAAGCGCCGCTTGAGCAACTGTGAGGCACACCATGCTACGATTCAAAGTCATCGGGCTCCTTGGCCTGGCAGCCGTAATGTTGCTGGCCGGCGGGGGCACATCTCAAGAAGTCAAGAAGCCGGACAAGGAGGAAGCGGATCCGGTCGAAGTGCAAACGCGCGGTCCGTTGCATGAAGCGTACGCGCAGCCGTTCGACCCGCAGCCAGGTCCCGGGCCCATGGTGCCGAAGGAGCCGCCCGCGCCGATTCCCGAAGACGCGCCCGAACAACGCCCCGACGCCGAAGATGCGCAATGGTATCCCGGCTACTGGGCCTGGGACGCGCAGCGCGGCGAACACATGTGGGTCAGCGGCGTCTATCGCGTGCCGCCGACGAATCGCAAATTCATCCCCGGCTACTGGTCGCAAACGCCCGACGGCTGGCGCTGGATTAATGGCTTCTGGTCGAACCCGCAACAGCCAGATGTGCCGTACACGCCCGAGCCGCCGGCGTCGCTTGACAACGGTCCGCAGTTGCCGGCGCCGGACACCAATTCGATGTACATCACCGGCGTCTGGGTTTATCGCGACTCGCGCTATGCCTGGCGGCCCGGCTACTGGGCGCCGATTCAAGAAGGGCGCGTGTGGAATCCGCCGCACTATACCTGGACGCCGAACGGGTATCTTTATTGCGACGGCTTCTGGGATTGGCCGTTCGACGCGCGCGGCTTGATCTTCGCGCCGGTCTATTTCCATCGGCCGTTGTGGCTGAACGCGGGCTGGCGGTATCGGCCGACGTTCGTCGTTGGCTTCAATTCATTCTTCGATTCCGCGTTCATCGGTTTCGGCGGCGGTTATTGTTTCGGCAATTACTACGATCCGTTTTACGCTCGCGCCGGATATCGCCCCTGGTACAACGGAGGTGGCCGTTATGATCCGGTTTTCGC
>DAIOGM010000200.1:7003-12627 GCA_036745215.1 Gemmataceae bacterium | reverse complement strand
GCGCCCGGCCATACCAGTCCGCGAGCTGCGACCAGCCCCAATAATACTTCGGATGCCGTTTCACCAGGTCGCGCATCGCCTCAATGGCTTCCTGAACACGGCCGGAGCGATATTGCACCCAGGCGGCGCGGCCGTCGAGCGCGAACTGATCCTGCGGCATCGTCGTTTCCTTGCAGACCTGCCAGGAGCGTTCGAATTGATTGCCGCTCGCCAAGAGCTCCGCTTTCAGATCGAGGAAGCGAAATGTCTCCGGTTGCCTCTTGAGCGCCGCGTCCAGCGCGGCGATGCGATCGGGCAGATCGTTGGCGACGTTCGGATTCCACTGGGCCGCGAACATGAGCGCCAGATGCGTGTTCCAGTTCGGCTTCGTCATGGCGTCGCGCAAGATGTCCTCGGCTTGCTTCTTCCAACCAGCGAGGTCGAGGGCGCGCATCGACATATCGAGCGCCTGCGGCTGCGGATAGTTCGACGTGCACATGATCTTGAAGATGTCGAGCGCGATCGATTGATTCTCGCGCTTGCAGTTAAACTGCACCTGACGCGCCTTGACGAAATCGCCGGCGAGATTTTGCTGAATCGACAAGAGCGCGGCTTCGGCGCCGGTGTAATTCTCGTCGTTCATCTGCTCGTCGAAGAGCAAATACGCGGCGAGCGTGTTGCACGGGTCCTTGCGCTGTGCGTTGCGCAGGTCCTCCAGGCCGGCTTCCTTGTCGTCGGTGCGAATACGCGCCTCGCCGCGATACGTCAACGCGTATGCGGACTGCGGCCGGGCGCGAAGCATCTCGGTGGCGGCGTCGAGATATTCGCGATACTCATGCGTCGAGGCGCTCCATTCGACGAGCTGATTCCAGCCCCAGGTGTAGGTGCAATCTTCCTTCAAGAGCGCGACCATCGCCTGCTTGGCTTCGTCGTATTCGCCTTGCTGTGCCTTGACCCAGGCGGCGCGGCCGCGAACCTCGATCGGCAGCTTGCCCTTGAATACCTTTGGATTACAGGCTTTCTTGGCCTCATCGAGACGCTGGGCGAAGCCGAGCATCTCCGCCTTCATATCGTGGATGTCGCGGGCAACGGGGCTGCGTTTGAGTGCGTTATCGTACGCAGCGGCGCTCGCGTCGATGCGTTCGCTATCTTCGCCGGCGTTGGCGGGCGGGATTTTCCATTGGTGCGCTTGCGCGAGGCGGATCCAGGAGCGCGTCTCGCCGGCGCGCTTCTTGGTCCATTCCTGCGCCAGCTCGATGCCCTCGTCCATGCGATCGAGCTGCATGAGCCAGGTGCACAGGCGGTTCCAGGCGTTTTCGAACCAGGGGTCAAGCTTGAGCGCCTGGCGCGCGCGCTTGATCGCCGCGTCGCGCTCGCCCAGGCGATAGAGCAGCTCGGCATACTCCAGGTACGTTGCCGCGACCATCGGCGCCCGGCGTATCGCGTTTTCGAACACTTTCTTGGCCTCGTCCGCTTTCTCGGCGCGTTCGAGCGTCTCGGCGAGCATGCGCACCGCAACAATGGAATTCGGCGCCAGGTCCACCGCACGCTGCAACGCTTGCTGTTCCACCTTCGGGTTCTTGTGGGCACGTTGCGCTTCGGAGAGATCGAGCCAAAGTCCCGAATTGGTCGGGAAACGCTGGATGGCTTTCTGAGCGTTGGCGAGATACTCGTCGTTCTGCTCCATGTATCCAAGCTGACGCGTGACGGCGGACCATGCTTGCCAGAGATCGGGACGAGCCGTCAGAATGCGGCGCAGAATCGTCAAAAGCTCGGCCGGCGGATAGACAGGCTGCGCGGCCGTTGCAAGCGCGAGGATGCCGCCGCCGAATGTCGATTGACGCAAGAGTTCGCCGACGATGAACGCCACCGCGTCGCGCCGATTCTGAAAGTTCTCGCATTGCCACATCAGCTCATGGATGGCTGGCTCGAAATCGACGCTGTGCCGAATCGCCTCGCGGAAGGCGAACATCGCGTCTTCGGTGCGGAACTTCTTCTTGAAGAGCAAGCCGCGCGTGAACAAGACGTTTGGCCCGTCGGGATCGAGCGGCTCGGCCTCGTCGAGCTGCTGGTGTCCCTCGTCGAGGCGGTCTTGCTCGGAGAGATTGATCGCGTATTCGGCATGGGCCCAGGCGTTGGCGGGATGAATCTCAATCAACTTCTTGAGGATCGGCTCGCGCGCCGCTGGGCCGTCCTCGAACAGCCAGTCGTACCACAGGCGGGCCAGGCCGAAGTGATGCGGGAAACGCTGGCACATGTCCGCCAGATGCTTGATGCCCGCGGGACGTTCCTCGCGCTCGACGACCAGTTGCACGTACCAGCGATGCGCGTCGTCGGCCAGGGGCTCGATCTTGAGCACTTCGGCATAAAGCTCGCGCGCCTTGACGCGCTGATCGCGGCTGGTCGCCAGGTACGCCAGGCTGCGCAGCCGCGCTGCCGGCTTGGAGACGCCTTCCGCCTTCGTGAGAATTTGCTCGGCCTCGTCGAACTCCGCCCGATACGTGTGCGCGTCGGCGGCGTAAGTAAGCAGGTCGCCGTCCTTGGGCCGCAGCTTCATGGCTTGCTCGAGCACCTCGAATGCTTCGCCGAAGCGTTCCATTTGCATGAGCGCCGAGTAAAGCGTGCGGGCCGGCTGGCTGGATTTGGCGCCGAATCGCTTGAAGCGTTTTTGCAATAGCTCCAGGACGCGGTCGGCCTCGTTGCGGGCGCGGGCCGCGTAGAAAAAATTCTGCGCGATCATCTCATCGCGCTCTTCGAGGCACGAAGCGAAATGATAAAGATGCAGGCCCTCGTCAAATTTTCGCTGATCGAGCCGGATACGCGCCAGCAAATCCAAGAGCCTCGCGTACAGGGGGGACTGCGGCGGCGTCAAACGAATCGCCTTGCGCAAGAGGTACAACGTCTCCGGGTCGCGCCGCGCGTCGGCGGCCAACTCGTCCGCGTACAGGTGCCAGCACGCCGGGTCGGTCTCTTTCTTCTCGGACAGCCGTTTGAGAATCTCGAGCCGTTGCTCGCGTTTGCCGACCATGCGCAAGACGCGGACGCGCTCCAGCTCCAGGTAAAGGTCTTCCGGGAAGAGCGTGAGCAACTTCTCCAGAGCGATCAATTCCGCGGGCTGATCGGCATCATAAAGCGTCAACGTTCGTTTCGCCTGCAGCGTCAGGAAATGCTCCGGGGCCGCCTTGGCCATCGCATCGACGACCTGCTGCGCTTCCGCGCGGCGATGGCCTTCCAGGGCGAGATCGAATTTTTGCACGTATTCGTAAAGCTTCTCATCGGGCAACGGCAGCGTATCGAGCTTTTCCTTCTGCGCGATCGGCACCAGCGCCATGCCGCGCGGGCCGGTTGAGCGATAGCGTTCAATCAAGAGGTCAAACTGCAATTCGACGCGATGCCGTTCGCCGGGGTCGCGGATGATCAAGGTGCCGCGCGTCGAATCGTAGCCGATGACCGCCTGCAAATGGGCGCTGGACACTTCGGTCGTCGTCAACGTGAACGGGATGCCGCGATCGAGCAGCGCGACGGCGGCATCCCAGGTGACCGTGAACGCCTTGGTGTGCCAGCCGCGTTCCTGGGCCCACTTGCGTTCGCTGTGATGCGGCGTGCCGGCGTACGAGATTTCCTCGGCGACTTCGACGTGCTCGGCCGGCATCGACCAGAACTTGGCGATCGACGTCAAGGTCGCCGGCCCGCACGTCTTGTGATGTTGCCGCACGTAGCCGACCGGAAGCTCGACGCGCTTGTGCGTATTGGTTCGATTGCTCAAGCGCTTGATCAGGTTGTCGTAGAACTTGCCGGCGGATTTGTGGGCGAGTTCGCGCGTGCGGCGTTCGACGGCCGACACCGGCTCGCCGTCGCCGAGCTTGCCCATGACGCGATTGGCGTGCTCCATCGCCTTGTCGTAGTCGCCGCGGTAACAGGCGAGATCGCAGCGGCGGGCCTCGAGCCACTGGCGTTGGCGAAAATCCAGAAGCGGCGACAGGCGTTCGTATTCGTCCAGGTTTTTGGCGGCTTCGTCGAAGCGCCGCAGTTCGATCTGCAACGCGGCCATCTGCGCGTGGACAGCGCCGCTCTCAAGACGCTTGGTCGCCTGCGTCATGAGATCGATGGCTTCGTCGTCGCGCTCTTTTTGCACGAGGAAATGAGCGACCCATTGCACGGCAGGGCGATACCACGGATGCAGCTCCAGCGCCTTGCGGGCGGCCGATTCGGCTTCGTCAACTTTGTCTTCCAGCGTGTAGAGCGCCGCCCACTCCAGGCACGTCCATGGCTCGGCGCCGAGCGCGTCGGCTTTCTTGAGCCAATCCTCCGCGGCGTCAAAATCGCGCAGCATGCCGAGGATGGCGCCATGCTGAGAAAACCAGTGCGATTGAAGTTTCTTGGGAGCGTTCTGCGGAAACGGATGCTTGTTGACAAACCGCAACGCCTCGAGCGGGCCGCGCACGGCTAAAAGGGTGCGAACGTAAAACCACATCGCCTCGGCATGTTTCTTTTCGCGTCGCCAGGCGTGCAGGAAGTGCCAGTCGCCCAGCCGCGGCGCGCCGAGGTTGCCGGCCATGCGTCCAGCTAAAATGCGCGCGTCGGCGCCGCGCCATTTGTCGAGCGGACCGATCTGGTTCGCCTGGTGGTAGGCCTGGATGTACAACCCCTGATCGTAAAGCGCGAGAATGCTCTTGAGCTGCTCAGGCGAAACCGTCAATTGGCCCATCGGCGCCAGTTCATTCATGATTCTCTCCACACGTCCGGAACCGTCATAATACGGAGTCGCCGCGCGGTGGCATCGCTGCGGAAATGCGCTGCAAAGTCGTCTCATTATTCTAGGACACGAATGAAATGCCAAGGGAAAAGTCTTGCAGAAATGGGCCGTTTTCGTTTAGCGCCTGGTTGGGCAACGCCGTGAAGGATTTCGTGCGGCAAATTCCATGTTTCGTCGAAGGCGCCTGAACCCGAAACAACGCCAACGGCGTTGCATCCCAAAGCCCAGCGTCGCGAGCGCAGCGAGCGCACGCTGGGTTACGCCATGCACGACAAACGACCCTGAAAGGGTCGGATCAACCGGTTGCCGGCCGGTTGATGTAACGCCTTCGGCGTAACCGATGCACGCGGTGGTTTCCCAGGGTGCGCTCGCTGCGCTCGCGACCCTGGGCTTTGAGATTCAACGCCGTTGGCGTATTTGACGGCTTGACGACTTCCAATCAACTCGAATTGGAGTCGCAACGCATCGGCGTTTGCGCAACAAAAAAGCCGCGCCCGAAAATCGGACGCGGCTCAAAGAACCAGTCAGTCGATCGTGTTACTTGACAATCTTGCTCACTTCGGCCACGATCTTGTCAACGTTCTCGGCGTTGAGTTCACCCTTCTTGAAGGTGTAGTTCGCGATCACCTTCGACTTGTTGTACAGAACGACCGTGACGTCCGCGTCCTTGGAGATGTTGTACGGCTCGGGGCCGGTCGGGTTGTCCACGGCCAGCGTGAACTTCTTCAGATCTTGCTTGGACGCGAGGTCCTTCAGCTTGGCCGGCAGGCCTTCGGAGTCATTGCAGAACACGGCGAAGCTGCCCATCTTCTTCTCGGTGTTCTTGACCGTCTCGGCGTCGAGCTTCTTGATCAGGCTGACCAGCTGCTCGTTCGTGTCGCGCGCGAAG
>DAIOGM010000200.1:0-6993 GCA_036745215.1 Gemmataceae bacterium | reverse complement strand
GAAGATCATCGCGACGGGATTGTCGCCGTTGCGGCAGACGAGGCATTCCTTCTGATCGGGCGTCGGGCCGTTGATGTTGAGCGGGAAGAACGGCTTCGGACGGGCGTTGCCGCCGACCTGCGGGCCGGACTTGACTGTTTCGCCGGCCTGCGCGATGAGGCCGAACGCCACCAACAGGGCCACGAGAGCAAAGCACTTCTTCATGGATGTAACTCCTTTGGAAAGAAAAGGGACTCTATCACAACCCGGGTCATCGATGACCCGCAGGTGATCCGCATTGACATACGTTGGGGGGCTTCGTTCAAACGGGCGAGGATCTCGAAAGCATCCCATCCATAAGACGCCGTAGTTCGGATGGTATTAGTCATGATGATAGCCCAAGGCGCGCGCAGATCAAGCAATATCCGGGAATTTCGCGGAATTTCGCGCAGCCTACCCGCGAAAAAAATCAAAAAAAAATGAATGCGAAGGGCGCGGCCAACGTCACCGCTCAATGGTTTGACGCCGTTGCGGCAAGATTGAAATCTTGCCGATTTCCGTTTGATCTCGGCAAGGTTTCAATCTTGCCGCCACGAAAATAGCGTTCTATTTGCCGACATGAAACGCATCGCGGCCGACTTTGCTTTGCTTGCCGCTTTGAATCACTTCGTACGCGATCTCCGATTCTTTTTTTCGGCCGGCGCGATCCTGGAGATTCAAGACGACGATGACGCGCGGTCCCTGCTGCGGTTGGGATGACGCATCCTTGACGGTGAAATCGAGGAGTTTGGCGCCGGCGGCCCAATCGGGGTCTGTCATTTCGATATTCTGATTGGCCAGCAGTTTTGGGTCTTCGCCATTCTTCCAACTGTTGAGCGCGGTCTCGACGACCGATCGAGATTTCGGCAGGTCATCCTTGGACTTGCAACCGCTCGACAACGCAAGATTCACGAACGCGAAGCAAATCAATAGGCGAATGCAAATCTTGGCAAACATTCTTTCTTGTTCCTAATGCAAATGTGATTTACTGATCATCGGGCAAGTAAGGCGCGGGTTCGGGAGGGCGAAGTTTCGGGAGGGCGAGGTTTCGGGAGGGCGAGGCTCCTGCCGAGCCATGTTGGGCTACGATTTTTCGAAGTTCACGGCTCGGCAGGAGCCTCGCCCTCCCGGTTCGTCGCGCATTCCATTCCTGTAGATCCGTAAAGCCGCGCACGTAGCGTGCTCGCGTAGTAGGCTGCTTTGGATTGCTTACTACACGAGCACGTTTCGTGCGCGGCTCAGAAATTGGCGGGCGAATCACGGAATATTGACGACTTCGCCTAAGCCGGGGCTTTCCATCGCACAGAACACTTCGTCGTTCGTTCCAGCCGGCACGGGCCGAACGCTGCCGTCCGCGAAGCACGCCAGCATGCCGCCGGGCGTGATGCTCTGAGACTTGAAAGCGTTAACGACATCCACCGACGGACACCACTCGGCGCAGCGCATGCAGCGGAACTCCCAGTTGACCGGCACCGACGTGTTCGGCCATACTCCCACGGCGCCGGACGAACCTGGATTGTTGACGAAGCCCGTCCGCGCCCACCACGCCTTGGAGAACATGTAATCCAGGTCCGGCGTCGTCGTCGGCGCCGTCGGGAACTTCGGCGGCATGGCCATCGCCAGCCGCTGCGCCACGGTGAGCGTCGGCCGCACGCCGTAGCCCCATAGCGCGGCGCCGGTCACGGTGGGGGGGATGTTGTTTCTGGCGACGGCATATTTTTCGTTGAACATGATCGTGTTGGATGTGCCATCCGTGACGCGGACCATGGTGATGCCGTCATCGCCGAAGAATTGCCAGTTGGCCGCGAAGCTGCTCAGGCCCCAGTCGGTGTTGGCGGACGCCCACGGCGGAATGTCCGTCGCGACCGTCAACGAAAACGTGCCCGAAGTCGCATAGGTAGGATCACTCGGGTGCCGCAAGACGACGAGCGGCGAACGGCGCGCCATATCCTGGCCCTGGTTCCACAGGTTGACCTGATCAAGGTGCGGCAACAGGTGGAAGAAGATCGTGCCGTCCTTGCCGCCGTAGTTGCCGTACATCGACGGTGTTTTCTTGGTCTGGTCGTGCGTGTTGTGCGTCGCCAGGCCCAGTTGCTTCAAGTTGTTCTTGGCCTGCGCGATGGCGGCGGCCTGGCGCACTTTCTGCACCGCCGGCACCAAGAGGGCAATCAATATCGCAATGATCGCGATGACCACCAACAGTTCAATCAGGGTGAATGCGAGACGTTGACGCGGACGCATAAGCGCTCCTTTCAAGTTGGCCATCAGGGATGGAGTCGTTCTTCGTGAAAAAACAGGCCGACGAGGGGCAGGCGATAACCTCGAATGATCCGTCATCCATTAGACGATTTACTAGGCGTGTCGATTTGATGATAAGAATTGCCGATGACAAGTCAATAAAAAACGGCGCGGCAAAGGAATGCAGAAATGAAGTTTCTCTCATCAATTTGGGACGCGCCAGAGCTTTGCATAAAAACTCAGCTTTGAACCACGGGGGGCACGGGGAACACGGGGGAATCCCACACAGGCAGGGACAGAAATCGAAGGCACAACTTCGTTTAGAATCCTGTTTGGCTTTTCCCCGTGACCCCCGTGTTCCCCGTGGTTCACCGCATCCGTTCGTATTTGTGCAAAGCTACGCGCCAGCCCAAATGGTTGGCGTGCCCGCACCACGAATGGCCGCGCCCTTAACCGCGCAAATACGCAAGCGTCTCCGACAAGTCCACCACATCCGCGAAGCGCGCCTGAATGTCGAACAGCGTAAACTCGTGGGCGATCTCGGAGCGGTCCTGCACGCCCTCGCGCACAATGATCGGCTTCAGGTGAAACGTCTTCGCATCGGTCGCCGTCGCGCGGACGCAGGCGCTCGTCGAACAACCGGTGATGATTAGCGTGTCGATCTTCGACGCCATCAAATGGCCCGCGAGCGCCGTGCCCGCGAAGGCGCTGGCGTACTCCTTATAGATGACGTAATCGCCGGGTTCCGGCTTGACGCGTTCGTCGATGGCGCAGGCGCGATCGTCCCACTTGCGGAAGTTCGGCGAATAATCGGCGGCCGACTTCTTCGGCATCGGCAGCCAGTGCGGACTGGTCGTGTAGATGACAGGGATGCCTTTTTTGCGCGCGGCCGGCAGCAGTTGCTGGATCGCCTGGATCGCCGGATCGAGCCGGGCCGAACCGCCGGCGTACGCCGGATCGGTCCAGCCGTACGCCATGTCGATGACGATCAAGGCGGCGCTGGTGCCGAAGCCGAACTTGCCCTGAAAGATGCCTTGCTTTTTGTAATACGCCTCGACGTCCGCCATCGCGGCGCGCAGATGTTCCAATGCGGTCATGGTGATCATTGCCTCGCTTGGTTGAAGAAAACGAAGGTAGGTTGGCCGCTCGATTGGACCACGAATCAGGGTAAAACGGAAGGGGATTTTTCACGACCGCCGAGAGTTGGCGCGCCAGCGTTTTCTATTTGCAGAATTCGATCAACTCGCCGACGTGGCAAGCGGGAGGTAAAAGCGGGTTATTGACTGGCAAAGGCCGCCCATTAGCTCGTTGCACCAGTGACGGAATTCATGACGCAAGCAAGGCGGTCCCAAATTGGCACGAACACTTTTATCTCATCTTCCGTACTTTGCCGAATGTAACAGCGCCTTTCTACTTCCCAATAATAATCCAGGCGATCCTGTGAAAAAGACGCGAGCAATGTCGGCAGATCATGAAGATGGTCCGCTTCGATCGCGCATCGATTTGGATTGCTCTCCCAGCCTCGGGCGCGGATTGTGACGAGACCAATTCTTAGTATGTCGATCAAGGCATCAGCGACTTCAGGTGGACATTGCATACTTCACCCCACCGGCAAATCCATTATTTGGCAAACCGAAACTCGCGCCAATCCACCTGATAACTCGGCCCCCGGCTCAAGTACGCCGTCTTCGTCGTCGTGTCGAACACCATCATGTCGATCGTGCCCTTGCCGACGGAGATCTGGTGTTTGGGCTGTTCGAAGTACTCCTGCATGGTGCGCAGCGTGTTCTTGCCTTCGGTGCTCTTGAGGAGCGTGTACATCTTGTCGCAACGCGGATGCAGCTTGACGGCCTGCTCGAGCGGCGTCTTCGTCATCGCGCGGGAGCCGAAGCCGATGCGGACCATGCGGGCTTTCGATTCCTCGACGGCGATGCCATTCGGCGAGCCTTCGATGTTGACGATTCGGCCCTTGCCGTCGGCGAGCACGAACGTGAACCAGCCGGCGTGCTTGTTGCGCCTGGCTTCCTTGATGACGTCGTCGAGCGTTTTTTGATAGAGCAGGTGCGTGAGCAGCGCGTACGCCGGCACGCCGACGCGGGCGCCGAGCGATTTGTCGCCGAGATTGGCGCTGGTCCAGGTCAAGGCGATGCCTTCGGAGTTGAGGCCCGCGCCGGTCCACAAACCGGGGAAGCCGTACGCTAACACGCTTGGACCTTCCATGCGCCGCCATTCGACGATGGACGACATGCCGGCGACCGATGGCATCCAGTCCCACGTTTGGCCGACGTAAGTCCTTCCATCGGCGGTGTCCGGCGGACCGACGGCGACCGCGGTGCAATGTTCGACTTTGGGCAGCACGCCGCGATGATAGAGTTCCTCGTGCAGCGAGATGAGTACGATCTCATCGAGCGACAGGCCCGAACCTTCGGCGATGCCGATCATTTCTTCGTGAATGATCGGGCATGTCTCGTGAATCACTTTACTGCATGCGTGGGCATAGCGCAGCATCTCATCCTTCGGGGAAGGTTTTTGAATAAACGCGTCGTAGATTTCGCGCTTGAGGAAGTCATGAATGCCGGCGCGATGCGACTTGCCATAGGCGACGCCGCGTTCGCGCGGATTGCCCTGGATGACCGCGAGCGGCGGGATGTCGAGCTTTCCCGCTTGCGGCTTCAGCTCTTCGAGCGTGATGTCCTTGTAGAGCACCTTCGCCTTCGCGCCGCCGTGAACCTGGACGCCGATGATGCCGGTGCGGTCGACCTTGTCGTCCTTCTCGGTGTAATCGACGGTGAGCGTGCCGTTGAGCCAAAGCTTGATGCTCGGGCCGACGGCGCGGATCTTGTAGTCATTCCAGTCGCCGATCTTGACGATCTTCGCGACGACCTTCGCGTCCGGCGCGGCGAGCACCTTCTTGCGGCGCATTTCGTCGTACAAAGCGCCCCAGTAGCCCTCGCCGATGTCTGCCTGATAGCCGATCACCTCATGATCTTTCGGAATGCGCTTGGTGCGAATCTGCACGCCGGCGTTGGCGTTCTTGTCGCCCGTCAGCTTGAACGACAACTTCAATTCGAAGTCGCCGTAGGTTTTGGTCGTGCAGAGAAACTCGTTGCGCGGCACCATCGTTTCGAGCGAGCCGCCGGTGATGGCGCCGTCCTCGACGCGCCAGGTTTTCAGATCGCCCTCCCAGCCGTCGAGCGATTTGCCGTCGAAGAGCTTCTTCGGCTCGCCGGCGTATGCCGGGATTGGAACAACTAGCACCGCCATTGCGATCACCAATGCTCTGATCATGGTTGTCCCCTGAAATAAATCTCCCACTCGCTTGCGGTTTCGCGCAGATCGCACCACGCGCAAGAGTATACCTACTCGATCATTGAAAAGGAAACGCAATCGGTTATACTCTCATCGCATCCAAATTCGCGCCAATCACGTCTAAACGGTATCAAGATCATCGCTCTTTGGAGGATTTACCCATGCGCAAGTTCTCGGTCATTCTGTTCGCCATGCTTCTCGCCGGATTCGCCGCGGCGCCGGCGCACGCCCAAAAAACGCTCGATCCTGACGTTCAGTCGCTCGTTCAGGGCAACACCGATTTCGGCCTGACGCTCTATCAACAGCTCGCCGCGAAAGAGGGCAATCTGTTCCTGTCGCCTTACAGCATCTCCAACGCGTTCGGCATGTGCTACGCCGGCGCCCGCGCCAACACCGCGGCCGAGATGAAGACGACGCTGCGTTACAACGTCGCCGACGATCGCCTGCACCCCGCGTTCGGCAAGCTGATCACGCAGCTCCAGGCCAAGAAGGGCGGCGACTTCCAGCTCGCCGTCGCCAATCGACTGTGGGGCCAGAAAAACTACGGCTTCTTGCCCGCGTTCTTGAAAACGGGCAAGGACCATTATCAAGCCGGGCTGGAGGAAGTCGATTTCGTCAAGAACGCCGACGGCGCCCGCAAGACGATCAACACGTGGGTCGAAAAGCAAACCAACGACAAGATCAAGGACCTGATCCCCGCTGGCGTGCTCAACGCCGACAGCCGGCTCGTGCTCACCAACGCCATCTATTTCAAGGCGCCGTGGGCGATACCGTTCAGCGAAAAGCAAACGAAACCGGCCCCGTTCGAATTGGCCGGCGGCAAGAAAGTGGACGTCCCCATGATGCAGACGTTCCAAAGTGCGCTCTTCGCGTCGCACGACGCGTTCTCGATCGTCGAATTGCCCTACAGCAAGGGCCAACAAGGCATGATCGTGATATTGCCGAAGAAGAAGGACGGCCTGGCAGACGTGGAGAAAATGCTGACGGCTCAAAATCTCGCGGAGTGGACCAAGAAGATGTCAACCCACCACGTCGATCTGAAGCTGCCGAAGTTCAAGATCACCGCGGAGTTCAAGCTCAATGATGTGCTCAAGTCGATGGGCATGAAGGATGCGTTCGAGTTTCGCAAGGCGAACTTCACCGGCATGGCGACCGGCGAGGACCTCTACATCACCGCGGTCATGCACAAAGCGTTCGTGGACGTGAACGAAAAAGGCACCGAAGCGGCCGCGGCAACCGCGATCGCCATCGGCACCTTGTCGGCGCCGCCGCCGGCGACGTTCCACGCGGATCATCCGTTCGTCTTCCTGATCCGCGATCGCGGCACCGGCACGATCCTATTTGTTGGCCGCGTCGCCAACCCCGCTTCGAATTAACCACAGATGAACATAGCGCGGCACAGCCGCAACCGAAAGGGTGAATGACGAT
>DAIOGM010000199.1:0-12671 GCA_036745215.1 Gemmataceae bacterium | reverse complement strand
CCACCCTGACGCCTCCGGGATCCGTGCCTCGATTCACCGGGACGAACAGCGTCGTCCCCTCGCGGCGCGACAGCACGTTGTCGGCAACCAGCGCCCGCATCATCCAAATGGCGCTCGGCACGCTGGGGCCCGCCGCGGCGGACGCCGTGCCGGCTCTTCGCGCCGCGGCGCGGGAGGTCGAATCGCACGCCGTTCGCGTCGAAGCCAACGAAGCGCTGCGGAAAATCCATGCTCGACACGCGTTGCCTTGCGTCTACCTGGGGAATTGATCATGATCCGCCGATGGTCGATCATCGTGATGTGGCTCACTTGCGCCACTCTGCTCCGGGCCGGCGAAGGTCCGAATGCGGCGAAGGGCACCGTGGACCAGCTCGGCGATCCATTGCCCGCGGACACCGCGGCGCGGCTGGGCACGACCCGCTTGCGCCATGCCGGCCCCATCACCGCGACCGCCTGGGCGCCGAATGGCATCGGGATGGCATCCGCCGGCGCGGATGACGTCATCCGACTTTGGGACGCCGCGAACGGCAGAGAAGTGGGCCAGTTGAAGGGCGCGGCAAGCGTCACGGCGTTGCTGTTCACCAGCGACGGCAAGACGCTCATCAGCGCCGACGAGAAAGGCGTGATCCGGCTATGGGACATCGATCGCGCACGTGAAGTGCGCCGCTTCAGCGCAGGCGAGGATCGCATCTCCCGACTCGCACTGTCGCCGGACAACCGCACGCTGTATTCCGCAGGCATCGATCGCATCGTCCGCCAGTGGCTCGTGGCCGGCGGCATCGAACTGCGTGCCTACCCAAAACACGCCGGGCATCTTCTCGCCCTCGCGGTCAGCGCGGACGGCAAGGAACTCCGGACCGCCTCCGCGCCCGACGTCAATGCGAAAATCAATCCCCCCGGCGACACGTTCGGCCTCGCCCAGGTCTTCGACGCCAACAAGGGCGTGGAGACGAGGCGCTTCCTCATCAAGACCACGCCCGACCCGACGCGCCTGTTGCGTCTGGCCACTTTTTCCAGGGACGGCCGGCTTGTCGCGAGCGCCGGCGGCGACGGCGGCTTGAACTTGTATGAGGCGGACACGGGCAATCTCATTCGTTCGGTCGGCGCCAGCGCCGGCCGCGTCAGCAGTGGTCCTCGCTACCGCGCCGCCGAATTTTCGCCGTGCGGCCGATTCATCGCCGCGCGAGATCATAGCGCCGTGCGCGTGTTCGGCGTGGCGACCGGGCAGGAATTGCGGACCTTCAATTACCCGAACGGTGGTTCGGTGGGCATTGTCAGCGGGCCCGATGGCCTGTTAACGCCAAAGTACTCGCAAGGTGTCGCTTACGCCCCGGACGGGCAAACCCTGCTCGCCGCAACGGGCCATGCGCTGCGCCTGTGGAATCTTGGCGACGAGCGCGAAACCTTGCCCCTGCCCGGGCCTCGATTCCCCTTCGACAGCCTTTGCTTTTCGCGCGACGGCACGCTCGTCTTTGCCGTCGGCAAGGACCCGGCCATCCACGTCTGGGATCGCGCCACCGGAAAAGAGATCGCCAGCGCGCCGATCGGCGGCAGTCATGTATTGGCCGGTACCGACCCGCGCAACGCGCTCGTTCATGCGACGGGCAACGGCATCGAATGGTCGCTGATCGGCGGCAAACTAATCAGCAAGGCAAAGAGTTGGGACTCGGTCGGAATCTATGGCAACGTGATGACCGCTTCTTCCGATGGCAAGGTCGCCCTGGTGACGCTCGGCGCCGACCGCGGCATCACCATCCTGGACGGGCCGTCGGGCAAGGTCGTGTCACGACTGCGGCACGCCAAGGACGCCGCTGGTGTGAAGGCCGTGCCCAACGTCACCAGCCTGGCCTTTTCGCCGGACAACAAGCTGCTCGCGGCGGCTTGCAGCCCGGCGCCGATCCAGGTGTGGAGCCTGGCGACCGGCCGGCTGATTCGCGAATTCGCCAAGGGCGGAACGCCGAGCTTTAGCAAACTCGCCTTCTCGCCCGACAGCAAGTTACTCGCCCTCGGCGGACCGGACATCAAGATTTACGAGATCGCCAGCGGCCAGGAACGCCGCAGCATCGGCCCCAGCGCCGGATTGCAGGCGCTGGTGTTCTCGCCGGACGGGCGCTATCTGGCCGTCGGGCTGGCCAAGGAAGGCGTGCAGTTTTTCGACATCGCCAACGGCATCCGCGTCGGCCAACGCGGCGAGGCGATGAGCGATGTCCGGGCGCTCGCCATCCATCCCGAAAGCGGCACGCTGGCGGCCGCCGGCGCCGACACGGCCGTGCTCCTTTGGACTAAACTCCCCTGGCACGAGCCGCGACCGGCAGCACGGCTGCGACTGGAGCCGAACGAACTCGACCTCCTCTGGCAAACCCTGGCTCATGCCAATGCTTCCCGCGCTCACCACGCGATCTGGGCCCTGGTCGCCGCGCCGGAGCAAGGCGTGCCTTTCCTCGCGAGCAAGCTCAAGCCGGAGGACGAAGGCAAATCCAAGCCGGCGGCGGAATCCATTCGCGACCTCGACAGCGCCGTTTTCGAGATTCGGCAAAAGGCGATGCGCGAGCTGGAACTGCTCGGCGACGACGCGGAGCAGCCGCTGAGTGTCGCATTGGCGGGCGAGCTGCCCCTCGAATCGCGGCGGCGCATTGAAGAAGTCCTGGCCCGCATCAAGGAGGCGCCGCCATTGGAGAAGCTGCAAACGCTGCGTGCCCTGGAAGTCCTGGAGCACGCCGGCACGGTCGAGGCGCACCGCGTCCTCGCCGCACTCGCCAAGGGCCGAGCCGGCCATTGGCAGACCGAATCCGCACGTCAAGCGCTTGAGCGCCGACGCCGCGGCCCGGCGTCGCCTTGAGAAGGCGGCGTGGCTTTGCCTCTCAATCCGAAATTCGAAACAAATTCGAATACCAAAATTCAAAAGTCGAAGGCCTGCTTGGCTTTGATTTTTTCCATTTCATGCTTCGAATTTGTTTCGGATTTCGAATTTCGAATTTCGAGTTTTGGGTCAAGGCTTTTTATTTCTTCTCCAGCTGGCGAACGCGTTCCTCCAGTCGATCGAGCCGGCGCAACAACTGTTGAATCAACCGCTCTTCGTCGTCGTCATCGATCGGCGGAGGTTTCACGTTGCTGATCGTAAACGTCGCGCCGATGGGCTGATGATCGGTGGTCGCCTTGGTGTCGGTGAAGGGCCCGACGGCCAGCTCATCGCTTTCGCGCTTGAAGATGGCCGCGGTGCCGGACCAGCCAATCGCCTTGTCGCGGTTGCCGATGAAAATGTGGTCGATCCTGCCGCTGAGCGGTTTGGCGAAGCTGGGCACGTTATGAATGGGCTCCAGTTCGAACCAGGTTTCCTTGAGAATGTTGATGACGGGCCGCTTATCGAACGAGTTGAGGTCGCCCACGTTGATGACCGGCAAGGTTTGCGTCTTCACCCACGCTGCCAGCGCCTTCGCTTGCTTTTCGTTATCCGCGGCGTTGCCGCTGGCGAGGTGATTGACCATGAAGACGAACTCTTGCTTGGTCGTCTTGCCGCGGAAACGCGCGGTGAGCGGCGCCCGCAGACTGCTGCCCTTTTTGAGTTCGAAGAGCTTGAGTAACTCGTCACTTTCAATGAGGTCGAGCTTGGACTTGTTGTAAATGATCGCCAGGCGGATGTTCCTGCCGGTCTCTCCCTGGATGATGGCAAACTCGTCCTTCTCGCCGATCTTGGCGCCATCCAGAAAATCGTCAAAGAGTTCCGGACGAACCTCGCTCAGGCCCCAGATGTCCACGCCTTGCTTGATGCCCAGTTGCTTGACCAGAAGTTGCGGATCGATGTCATCGCCGTTTCCTTGCATGTTCCAGCCCATGACGCGCAACGTCGTCGTTTGGGCCAGGGAACTGCTTACGAAGAACAGCGCGACGAATAACACGACTGCCAGCCGGCGCATTCTCGAAAACATCGGTGGATTCCTCCGCTATTGAGAAAGGAAGGGAACAGGGTTTTGCGTAGCCGCAAGCTGCCAGCTTGCATGCTGATGGGAAAGCAGGTAGTGGGTCAATTTAGTAGACGGCACACTCCGTGTGCCGAGTTCCGCACACGGAGTGTGCGGTCTACTTTGAAACTGACCCACTGCCGGAAAGCAGACAAGCTGGCAGCTTGTCGCTGCGAATTTGGGTAGAGAAAGGCTCGCGTTACTTTTTCTTGAACAGCGCTTTCGGAATCATGCCGTGCACGCCGAGGGTGCCGTCAACGAGCTGTGTGATGGAAAAATCCACCGCGATGCTGGTGAGCATGTACGCCTCGTCGGGGCTGAGGTCTTTTTGCGTGACCAGAAAATCAACCGCCTCGCGCACGGCGAGCTTGGTCGCCCTGGTCAGATCTTTGTCCAGGCCCATCACCATGTAGTGCGTCGGCGTTTCGGCGCGGGGCCAGCGCAGCTTCATGCCTTTGCGAACGACGAATTCAAACGTGCCGTGCAGCGACGTCTCGATGGCCGTCAGACAAACTTCGCCATTGCCCTGGGCGGCATGACCGTCGCCGACCGCGAACAGAGCGCCGGGCACGTGCACGGGAATGAACAGCGTCGTCCCCGCCACCAGCTCCTTGTTGTCGAGATTGCCCGCGTGAACGCCCGGCGGGCCGCTCGACACGCGCCCGGCCGACGGCGGCGGCGCCACGCCCATGCAGCCGAAGAATGGCCGCAACGGGACTTCGATGCCCTTGCCGAAATCGCCCACCATGCGTTTCTCGTCCAGGCGAATGATCCTTGTCCGCGTGCGATCGAAATCCTCCGGCAGAAAGCCGCGCTTGGCGACGAAACCCGTGTAGCCATAGTTGATGGCGAGCTTGACGTCTTTGATGCGCACTTCGAGCGCATCGCCCGCGTCGGCGCCTTCAACGTAGATCGGCCCCGTGAGAATATGCCCGCCCGGCCCCTTGTCCTTGACCTGCGCGAAGATGTCGCGCAGCGCTTGTTCCACTTCCTTGGCCGGCAGAAACGCTTCCTCCAGCCGCGCCGGACTGCCCGCTAACAGGGTTTGCACCGCCACGGTGTCGCCCGATTTGATTTTGAGCACCGGCTTCGAGGCGGCATCATAGTAACCCCACACAATGTTCTTGGGAGTCGGCTTCAAGACGTGGACCTTGGCCTCTTGAGCATCCAGCGGAATCGCCGACAAGAGCAGAACGCACAGCGACGCGAAAGCGATGAAATGTTTCACGATTGGCCTCGCATTGGTGAAGTCGTTTGCGGAACCTCGCCCCAGTCTAACGACTGGCGACGTGCCGTCAACAAGCTGGTGTGGTTGATTGTTTCGATTCGAGCAAATATCAATGGACATGCATGCCACTCTTGTTCCGCGGAGGACCACTCATGCATCCTTTCCGGTTTTCCAAATGCGTCCTTTCCCTCGTGGCGGTACTCACCATGGCGACGCTGGCCAAAGCAGGCGAACCGAAACCCCGCGCACGCGATCTGGGCGTTCCTCTGGAGGGCGTTCCCGGCCCACTCAACGCAATCACCGATGTCAAGGGCATCGCCGTCGGGCACACCACGTTGATCTCCGGCGAAGGCAAGTTGAAGGTCGGCGTCGGCCCGGTTCGCACCGGCGTCACCGCGATCTTGCCGCGCGGCCTGAAATCGACCGAGCCGGTTTTCGCCGGCTGGTTCTCCCTCAACGGCAACGGCGAGATGACCGGCACGACCTGGATCGAGGAATCCGGCTTTCTCGAAGGGCCGGTCCTCCTGACCAACACCAGCAGCGTCGGCACGGTGCGCGACGCGGTCGTCAAATGGTGGATCGCACGCGGCAAGACGCATCAACCCTGGGTCTTGCCGGTCGTCGCCGAAACGTATGACGGCTATCTGAACGACACCAATGGCTTTCACGTCAAGGAAAAGCACGTTTTCGACGCGCTCAATCTAGCCAAGGACGGGCCGGTCGCCGAAGGCAACGTCGGCGGCGGCACCGGCATGACCTGCTTCGAGTTCGCCGGCGGCATCGGCACCTCATCGCGCAAGCTCGACAAAAAAGCCGGCGGCTACACCGTCGGCGTTCTGGTCCAGGCCAACTTCGGCCTGCGCGGGCAACTGCGCGTCGCCGGCGTCCCCGTCGGCAAGGAAATCAAGGACCACGCATTTCGCTCTCAAGAAAGCGGCTCGATCATCATCATCGTCGCCACCGATGCGCCGCTGTTGCCGCACCAGTTGAAGCGACTGGCCCGCCGTGCGTCGCTGGGACTCGCGCGGACCGGCAGCGTGTCAGGCAATGGCTCGGGGGACATCTTCCTGGCGTTTTCCACCGCCAACGCCGGTGCTGCCAAGAGCGAAGGCGTGGCCCAGATTGCGATGCTGCCCAATGATCGCATGAACGGACTTTTCGACGCCACCGTGCAAGCGACCGAGGAGGCCATTCTCAACGCCATGGTCGGCGCCCGCACCATGATCGGCCGCGACGATCACAAGGCCATCGCGTTGCCGCACGATCGGCTCAAGGAAATCATGCTGAAGCACCAGCGCCTGTCGAAATGACTTTTTCGCGTGCCGTCGCCGCGCTCATCGAGTGGAGTCGGTTGAGAACGAACAATACGGCGCCACATGGCCGTAGAGCACGGGCAGCACAATTAGATTGAGCAGAGTTGACGTGAATAAGCCGCCGAGGATGACGATCGCCATCGGATACTCGACTTCGTAGCCCGGCTTGCTGCCGCTGATGGCAAGAGGCAGCAAGCCCAGACCGGCGGCGAGCGCCGTCATCAAGATCGGCACGACGCGTTCCTCCGCCCCGCGCATCAAGAGGGCGGGGCCGATCATCATTCCCTCGCTCTCCTGCAGATGGCGATAGTGGCTCACGAGCATGATGCCGTTGCGCGCGGCGATGCCGAGCACCGTGATAAAGCCGACGAGCGATCCAAGCGACAAGACGCCTCCCGTCGCCAGCGCCGCGCCGATGCCGCCGATGAGCGCGAACGGCAACGTCGCCAGCACCAGCAACATCAATCCGACGGAGCGGAAATCGATATACAACAGGACCGCGATGCCGATCAACGACAGAAGGCTGTAGAACATCAGCTGCCGTTGATTTTCGCTGCGTGCCTTGTATTCGCCGAGAATCTCGACGCGATACCCTTCCGCCGCGGGCAACGATTTCAAGCGTTCCTCGATATCGCGCACGACGCTGCCGAGATCGCGATCCTTGACGTTGCAGGTGACGTCGATGCACCGCGACGCCTTGTCGTGCCGAATCGTATTGGGCGCACTGACGCGCTGCAAGTCGGCGACCGCCAACAGCGGCACGGTTCCCTTGCCGCTGGGCAGATCGATTTGCAATCGCTTCAAGTCGGGCAACTGCCGGGTCGCATCCGGATGCCCGCGGACAACGATGTCGAACTTGCGCTGATCCAGATGCACCTCGGCCACGACGGCGCCGTTGATGTACGTCGTCAGCGCGTCGCCGACGTCGCGCGGCTTCAGGCCATAGTCTGCCATCTTGTAGGCGTTGAAGGTCATGCTGATCTGCGGCACGAGCACCTGCGACTCGACCTTGAGATCCGCGACGCCTTCGACCTTGCCCTGCTTGTCCGGCCCTTCGGCGATCAGATCGCGCACCGCAACGGCGCGCGTGCGCAGCCCGCTCAACTCCGGCCCGTAGATGCGCAGCACAATGGACGCGCCCGTTCCCGACAGGACTTCTTTGATGCGCTCCTGCAAGTAAGTGAGCAAGTCATGCTCGAAACCCGGATGCCGCGCCATGACGCGTTCGATCTTCTTGCGGGCGAGCGGATAATCCCCCTTGAAGTCGCCGAGGCTGACCCAGAGTTCGGAGAAGTTCGCGCCGTAAATCTCCTCGCCGACTTCCGCACGGGCGATGTGCGAGCCATATTCCTTGACTTCGGTTTCGTCGAGCATCTCGCGGCCGACTTTTTTGATGTCCTCCGTCATCACGTCCAAACTGGTGCCCGGCTTGGCGACCCAGTGCATCAGGAAATCGGTCTCTTGAAAATCGGGAAGGAACGACTCCTTCAATTGCGTGAATCCGAAACCGGCGGCAATGAAGGAGGCGACGAGCAACACGTAAACGGCGATCGGCCGGCGCAACACCAATGGCAGCACGGCTCGATACATCTCTCGAACGCGGCGCGATAGCCAGGCTTCCCCTTTCTTCTCGACGGCGCCCGGCAACAAGATCAAGCACAACGCCGGCGTGATGATGAGCGCGACCACGAGCGATGCCAGCACCGCCAGCACATAGGCGAGCGCCAGCGGCCGAAAGAACGCCCCGGCGACGCCGCTCATGAAAAAGATCGGCAGGCACACGAAGATGACGATGAAGCTGGCATAGACCACGGCGCTGCGCACCTCCAGCGACGCGTCTAGCACAACTTGAAAGACCGACTTTCGCTGCGGCAACAGCGCGTTTTCCTTGAGCCGACGCACGATGTTCTCGACGTCGATGATCGCATCATCGACGACTTCGCCGACAGCTATTGCGAGGCCCGCCAGGATCATCGTGTTGAGCGTCATGTTCAAATGCACCATGACGATGACCGCGCTGATGATCGACAGCGGTATGGCCGTCAGACTGATGACGGCGGTGCGCCATTCAAACAGAAACGCAATCAAGATGAGGCTGACCAGCACGCAGCCGAGCATCATCGCAAACCGCAAGTTCGCCAGCGCAAGCTCGATGAACGTCGCGGGCCGGAAGATGCGTGTGCGAAGCTGCACGCCGGGGATGCTTGGTTTGAGGGATTCGAGCGCCTTCTCGACCTCGTACGTCACGTCCAGCGTATTGGCCCACGGATACTTCTCGACCACCACAAACAAGCCCGCTTCGTCCTGGATGACGCCTTCGCCGATGAACGGCGGGTTGCCCGTGGTCAAGGTCGCGACCTGATCGAGGTGGATCGGCGCCCCATTGCGATGTGCGACGACGATTCGGCCAAGGTCGTCCGGGTTTTTGATCTTCGTCGAAAACTGGACCGCCAGGCGCTGGTTCGGCGTATCGTGAAAGCCTGCACTGCCGTGCACGACCGAATCGCGCAGCGCCTTCTTGACCTGTTCGAGAGTCACCTCGTGGGAGCGCATCTCTTCCGGTTTGACCAGCACCTGGAAGAGCTTGTCGTGCTGGCCATAGGTCGAGATGTTGGCGACCCCCGGCACACGCAACAGTCTGGGCTCGATGACCCAGCGCAACAACACCGACACCTCGGTTTGATCCAGAATCGGCTCGCCCGGCTTGCGATCCTCCTGGCGCTTGGGCGTCAAGCCGATATGCAGCACCCGGCTCGTCGAAGACAACGGCGGCATCACGTGCGGCGACTTTGCTTGAACGGGAAGTCGAGTCGCGGCGACCGCGACGCGCTCGCTCACCATCTGCCGAACCTTGAATAGGTCGGTGTTGTGTTCGAACAACATGACGACCGACGACACGCCCTGAACGGACTTCGAGCGCAGGGTCGTCATGTGCGGGATGCCATTCAGCGCTGCTTCCAGAGGGATGGTGACGAGGTTCTCGACGGCTTCGCTCGACATGCCAGGCGCTTCGGTTTGCACCTCGACCAGCGGCGGCGCGAATTCGGGGAACACATCCAGCGGCGCCCGCGACGCCGTCCAGCCGCCGTAGACGAGCAGGATGATGCCGGCAATCACGATGACGAAGCGCAGTTTGAGCGACGCCTCAACGAGCGCGCGCAGCATCACTCGTCCTCCGCAACCGGCGTCTTGTGGAAGTCGCGGCTGAATAGCACGGCGGCGCCGTTCGTTACCACGCGCTCGCCGTTCGAAAGGTTGGCGCGAATGATGATGCCGTCGGCCGCGGAGGCGACCATCTCGACGGGCCGACGCTCGAAACGATGCTGGACGTCCTTGTCAGTCGTCCGTTCCAGGTAGATCCAGGCATGGCCGTGAGCGTCAAAGATGATCGCCGAATAAGGAACGACCGTGCCTTTCTCGGTTTTTCCGAGCGTGAGATGCGCGGACACCATTTGATCCTTGACGAAACGGCTGCCGTCCTCTGTCCCTTCGAGTTCGTACCAGAGTTCCGCGGTGTGTTTGACCGGATCGACCTGTGCAACTCTGCCGGTCGGCCGGGCCGTCCAGAAGGCGGGCCGGCCCTTGGCGTCGTGCATGCCGTTTTTCAACGTGATCGAGATGTTCTGCTTTGGATCGACGCGCGGCAAATCGAATTCGGCAACGGGGACGCGAATCCAGATCGGATTCAGATCGATCATGGTCAACAGCGGCGCCGAGGCCGCGACATATTGCCCCGCGCCGATCGGCGCCGTCAAGATCGTGCCGCCTTGCGTCGCCTTGATCGAGACCGCGGGCAAGTCAAAGAGCTTGAGCTTATCCTTGGCGCCCGCCAATTCTTCCAACGCATGATCGCGCGCTTTCTGCGCGAGTTCGAGTTCCTGCTTGCTCCGCAGGTTCTGCTCGTGCAAACCGCGAACCCGGACGAAGTCGCTCTCCGCGGCCGTCAACGTCGTCTGCGCCTTCACGAGCTCGCTTTCGATGCTGCGCTTCAAGGCGGCCACTTGAATCTGCTCTACAGGAGAAAGCACCGGCTTGATCTGCAATAACTCTTGCCCGGGCTTGACGTGTTCCCCCGCGACGGGAACGCTCGCTCCCTTGCCAAATTGCACATAGCCCGACGCCGGCGCGGTCAGCGTCACCTCGTTGCCCGGCTTGGCCATGATCCACGCGGTTAGCGTCAGCCGTTCATGAACGTCCTTGATGGCGATGGCTTCCGTCTTGATCTGCAAGGCAACGTACGCTCGCTTCGAAATGCCGGTGAACGCAAGATCGCTCTCGGTGCGAGGCTTCTCGGCGAGGGCGGGCGAAGCCGGTTTGCCGGCGCCCTGGTTGCACCCGGCAAGCAGGAGGCCGAAAAGCGGTATCAAGCAATAGGCGCGGTGCATGAGAGAAATCCCGAACGAGGTGCGAAGCGCGTTGATGTGATTATACAGAACGGGCCGTTGAACCTCGGCCGCGAACTCAGCGCCTGGCCATGCAGCCGGCGTCGAGCTGGGACTGTTGCAGAATGCCCGCGATTTCCGAGACCGAACGCCAAAGTTCGCCGAGGGCTTGCGCTTCGTTGAGCTGGGCCTGAAATAGGATCTGCTGCGCCTGCAACACCGTCGTGTAGTCGTACTTCTTGTCACCGCCTCGGTAACCTGCCTCGACCAGTTTGAGCGACTCGCGCGCCTGCGGCACGATCACCTCGCGAAACGTGTTCGCCTGCTGACGATTCGCCTGATAGCGCTGATAGGCGACGGTGAGGCCGTCGATCAAACGCAGCTCGACCTGTTGCTCCTCGGCGATCACGCGCGCGTAGTTGCCCTTGGCGGCGCGGATATTGCCTTGATTGCGGTCATAAATCGGGAGCGGCACCGTCACGGCGACAAGGCCGCGCATTTCCTGATCGTAGGCCGCGTAGTAAGGAATCAAATTCACATCGACGTTGGGCGTCACATCCGCCTGCGCCTTGGCGATGAGCCGCTCGTTCTGGACGATGACGGCCCGCGCTTCCTGAAGCTCGGAAGATATTTCGCGCAAATGCTCGACCATGCAATTCCAGTCAAACTCCGGCGGCGCTACGTCCAGCTCGCGGCCATCTTTGGGAAGCAAATCCTCGAGGGCGATTTTCGGCCGGCCGAGCGAGGTAAAGAGATTTTGCGACGCCGCTTCCGCGCGGCGCAGCGAGACGTTCCAGCGGAGGCGATTCTGCTCGAGTTCGACTCGAGCGCGCAGCACGTCGGGGCGATTGCCCGCGCCGGCTTTCTCCAGCGTTTCGGCCGTCTTCACCGCGTCTTCCGAGACGCGCAGGATGTTCTTCAGCGTCTCCAGCTCGCGTTTGACGGTCAGCAATTCGAAGTAAGTGAGTCGCACGCGCGTCACGACGTCGTTCCATTTCGTGATGGCGCGCCAGTCGGCCGCCTCGATTCCTCGCTCCGCCGCCTGCCGCGCCAGGCCGAGCTTGTTTTTCGTGACGATCGTCTGCGTGAACGTCGCTCCGGCTTCGCCCCAGTTGTTCTCGCCGTGGCCTAGCTGGGTGATGCGGGGACCAATGATGGGATTGGGATAGAGGCCGGCTTGAATGAACTGACCGCGCGCGCTCTCGATTCGGCCGCGCGCCCAGCGCAGGTCGGGATGATGCTGACCTGCAATGTCGATCAAATCCGCCAACGAGGAATTGGCTGGCGACTCAGCGGCTGCGGCAAATTCCAGGCGAGCGCGCGAAATCGGCGGCGCGGCGACCGCATCGTACGACAGGTGACGCAACGGCAACGTCGGAATGCACCCCAATGGGAACACGCTGGCGGTTGCAGCAACAACCAACGAAATCCAGCTCCGCGCCCCCATGTAATCGCCGCATGGTTGACCGTCAAAATCAGCCTAATCGACACTTTCGGTAGTATCGGCAATATTGACGCCATTTCGTGAATAAAAAGGCTGGGGCATGAATCATTCTTTCGAAACTCGAAGATCCGACAGCCACTGAATCGAAAAGAAAAACACCGGCGTCAAGAAGATGCCGAACAGCGTCACGCCGAGCATGCCCGCGAAGACGGCGATGCCGAGCGTTTGCCGCATCTCGGCGCCGGCGCCTTCCGATACGATGAGCGGCACCACGCCGAGAATAAATGCGAACGACGTCATGATGATGGGCCGCAGCCGAAGCTTGCACGCTTGCAACGTCGCTTC
>DAIOGM010000198.1:11389-12802 GCA_036745215.1 Gemmataceae bacterium | reverse complement strand
CATGGCGCGGACGTACCAGGTCGATTCGCACGCCGTGGGGCACGATTGGCTCGATTGCACCTCGAAAGTCCGTTCGTTGAAGCCGAGTTCATCGGTCACGCGCGCCGACTGTAGCGACGCCGTGGACAAGGATTGAGCGTTGGCCGCGCTGACGCTCGCCAGCAGGGCCGCGATCATCATCAAAGCTCGAAGGGAATTCATGCCTGTTCTCCAATTGTTCCGGTACCGTTCCGACTAAGCACGCGATAACAAAGTCGAATCTGCGTGTCAGCGCCAGTTCCTCGCGAGCCACGGGGTTTATCCCCGTGGTATGGACATTCATTCCACGGGGATAAACCCCGTGGCTCGCCGAGCGGGCCCTGTTTGCCTGGGCTAGTTTCATGGCGTACACTTGTCCAGCCGCCCATACTCCGCGCCCAAACGAGGTCTTCATGTCTCCCCGTTATCTGTGCCTGCAAGGGCATCTGTGGGCGTACGGAGACAAGACGCGCAAACGCCCTGTCGAAGAGATGTTCTGCCCAACCTGCGGCCTGCGGCTTTACTCGGAGAGCCAGGCGTCAACCATTCCCATTCGATCTGAGCAATTGTTCCCAAGTGATCCGCCGCCGCTCAGCGCCGCGGATGTGCTGCGCTTCAATCGCAGCTCCGGCGACGGCGGCGCCGTTGGCCCCGCGATCCAGCCCGGCGACATCGAGGCGATTCCCGGTTACGAACTCCTGGGCATCCTCGGCCGCGGCGGCATGGGCATCGTTTTTCGCGCTCGCCAGCTTTCGCTCAAGCGCCAGGTTGCGCTGAAGATGATTCTCACAGGCCGCAACGCTCGGCCCACGGAACGCGCCCGTTTTCAGCGCGAGGCCGAAGCCGTCGCGCGATTGCAGCATGCGAACATCGTGCAGATTTACGAGGTCGGCGAACAAAACGGGCTGCCGTATTTCTCGCTGGAGTTTGTCAATGGGGGCAGCCTGGCCCAATTTCTGAACAATCGGCATCAGCAGCCGCGCATCTGCGCCCAGTTTGTGCGCGATCTTGCCCAGGCGATGCATTACGCCCATAAGCGCGGCATCGTGCATCGCGACTTGAAGCCCGCGAATGTCCTGTTGCATCTGGATGAAAGCGAAATCCTCAAGGACGGCAACCTCACCGACACGGCCGTTTTTCGCAAGCTGGATATGTACGTGCCGAAGATCACCGACTTCGGCCTGGCCAAGCTTATGGGCGGTGAAGAAGGTCCGTTTCGCCAGGGGGCCGTGGTCGGCACGCCGAGCTACATGGCGCCGGAGCAGGCACGCGGCACGTCCGGCGAAGTCGGGCCGGCGGCGGACGTGTACGCTCTTGGCGCCATCCTGTACGAGATGCTGACGGGCCGGCCGCCGTTCAAGGCGGCGACGCAGGACGAGACCGCACAACACGTGT
>DAIOGM010000198.1:7872-11379 GCA_036745215.1 Gemmataceae bacterium | reverse complement strand
CTGGAGCCATTGCCTCCGACGCAATTTCAGCCGAAGGTTTCAAAGGATCTTGAGACGATTTGCCTCGTTTGCTTGCAAAAGAACCCGGCCCATCGTTATGGCAGCGCCGAAGCGCTCGCGGAGGATTTGCGCCGCTTCCTGGCGAATGAGCCGATCCTGGCAAGGCGGACGCATTTGCCGGAACGCGTCGTCAAGTGGGCGACGCGGCGGCCGATGCTGGCGGGGTTGAGTCTCGCGGGCTTGACGCTGATGTCGCTGTTCTGGTGGGTTTGGTGGAACCGCGCCGTCACAGCGGGAGCGGAGAAGGAGCAGCTTTACCGCGCCTGGCGAAAAAGCGATGACGACCTGCAACAGTCGATGCTGACGATCGACCAGCTCACCGCCGCCGTCGAGCCGATCAAGGAGGGAGACGCGGTGCCGCCCGCGCTGGTCAAGGCGATGCTCTTTTATGAGCGGATCATCGACAAGGAGGGCCCGCCGGCGCGCAACGCGCACGCTCATTATCGATTGGGCAAGATTCACGAACGCGTCGGCGATCACGAAGCTGCCCAGCTTTCCTACCAGGAGGCTCTGACAAACTGGGAAGCGTCGGCAAACGATTCGCGCGGCCGTGCCGATCTTGAGTCGATCATGGAAGATTGCCGACAACGTTTCGAAGCACTTCGCAGCCAGAAAAAACGTTGAATGCTGGGGTGCGGTAGTGGGTCAGTTTGCTCGAATCTTTTGGAGTGCGGCGATTTGACGCCGCTTTCTTTCCTTTTTTCTTTGGTAATTCGGTTTGCAAAAGAAAAAGAAGGAAAGAAAGCGGCGTCAAATCGCCGCACTCCAAAATGACCCATTGCCGAGTAGCTACGAACATTGATATTCGTGGATGAGTTTCAATTGGCAGCTGTCAGAATTGGGGTTTCACGTGCAAGTCCCAAATCGTCTTGATTTGAAGTGCATCGACAGGGGAAAGGACGCCAAGCCGATGAATGAGCATGGATTGCTCAAGGCAGTCCAGGCGTGACAGGCGCACGGTGGAGGAAACGCGTAAGCCCGCGCTCCGCCAATCCGCCAAGGCGACGTCCGTCACCGTGCGCGGACCAACCGACGCCACGACGACAACCACTGCATCCCTACCATCGAGCCAAAGAACCAGGACCGGACGTATCTTCGATGCGGTTCGATCCGTGAACGGAATATCCGCAAGCCAAAACTCACCGGCCTGGATAATCATCGTACAAGCCCTCATCCTCGGCCGCGTAACCGTTCAGAAATGCGCTGTAATTGCGGGTCCCATCTTCCTCTGCTGGTTCGATCGTGACTACCCAGCGCCCTGGCCCGACTCTCTCAATCAGCGACGGCGGAATGGATAATCTTTCACCCGGTTGCAACTCCACTTCGAAAGCCAGATGTTTGAGTTGTTCCTTCATGAATGGTCCTCCTGGAACATGGAACGCTCGCCGAACAGGAAAGCTTCAATTGTCCTTCTTCTCTTCCTTCTCCTTCGGCGCAGGCGGCGGCGCCGGCGGGTCGGGGCGGAAGTTGAACAGGTCCGCGCCCGTGCGCGACAGGCCGGGCCGATCGATCAGGCTCATCGTCACGTTGAGCTGCGAACGCAAGAAGGACTCTTGCGGCGCTTCCTTGTGCGCCGTTTTCAAATCGGCGATTTGCTTTCGATCGAGCGCCAGGCCGTTGGCGTGAATGTGGCGATTGAGTTCCATGGCCGCGGGGTCGCGCAGCTTGTCGTTTTTCGGCTCGCTCACGATGCCGGCGAGTCGGTACTGATTTTCCTTGCCGGGGATGCGGCCAAGAATCTCGATCGCGGGCACGGCGTATTCCGGATTGATGAGCTGATCGGTCACGACGTTGACCGCGGGCGAAATGTCGTAGCCGCGATACTCCCCCTTGGCCATGCGCCAGAGGAAATCCATCGACGCGCCGGCGAAGACCTTGCGTTCGTTCGGCGTCAGCTTGACGATCTGGGCGTTCTTGTGAATTGTATCGTGGGCGGCTTTCAATTCATCGCCCTGAAACCGTTCCTCGACGAGGACGGCGACGTTTGCGTCCTTGGCGACGAGCTTCTTGACGAGCTTTTCCCGGGCCTTGTCCGTGACGATGATCATCGGCAAGCCGCCTAGATCATATTCCTTACGAATTTTCGCGTAGACGAGCGGAAAGTCGCCGTCGGCGACGCCGCGGCCCAGGACGATGAGATCGTAATCGGCCGAGGCGCGCGCCTTGTTGATCGCGTCGTTGGCGTTTTTCGCGATGACCGATTCGTAGCCGAGCTCCTTGACGGCCTGCCGCGCAGGCGGCTCGTTGCCGGGCGGAATGTAAATGAGCAGCGCCTTGGGCGCCGGCCCGCTCGCCAGGAAGCGACGTGCCAGATCGACGACGCGATCCGCCGCTGCCGGCGTCAGTACGCCCTGCGGCATATCGCGCAGGCCGAACATCGCCGCAAACTGCACGCGGCGATCCGGATAATGCAGCGCCCGCGCCAGCCCGCGCAATTGCCCCGCTTCGTTCACGCGCGCCGCCCGCTGCTCGCCGCGATCGCCGAGCGCTTTGACGAGCGGCAAGATCACCGGCACCTGGCCGTCGTCCATCGCACGCTCGAGCGTCCGCATCATCACGTCGGCGTCCATCGTCGTCAGCAATTGCTGCAACTTCGGCGGCATCGGCTTGATGATGAATTGATCCAGCTCCGGACGATAGTGGCGCTCCAGCATCATGCTCAACAGCACGATTTGGGCCGGCGCGTAACCGGGATCGAGATCGATCGCCTCGCGCGCGTAGCGTTCGGAATAAAACTTTTCGGCACTTGCCGGCGTCAATTTTTCGGGCGGCGTCTTGATGGCCTGGCCGTCCCATTCCCAGATCAACACGTCCTTGCCTTCGGGGAACGCGACCTTGTGCTGATAATAGCGCTCGGCAAGGTAAGTGAGCGATTCGCGGGCCGGCGGCAGCTCGGTGATCTTGATGCGCAGGAGCGACGCCAGCGTTTCCTTGGCTTTCTCGCGGATCGCGTCCGGATACTTCTTCGACGCAATCATGTGCCAAAGATACGGGACGACGCGTTTGTCATCGCGTTCCTTGACGATGCTGAGCAGGGTGCCGCGCAGCTCGATGTCGCGAAAGTCTTTTTCATTGGCGGCATGGAAGACTTCGAGATACACCGGCACCGTCTCCGGCGGCAGACGCACCATCGTTTCGCGAAGTCGCGGGAACAGCGGCTTGCCATAGTTGGTGCGCAGCGCCTCGATCAGATACGGCACCGCGTGCTCGCGCGAGCGCGCCAGTTGCACGTAGGCAAACGCGCGTTCCTCCGGCGTCGAGGCGCCGAGTTGATCGATGAATTTCTTGATGCGCACCGGATCGCTCAGGTGCTTGTGCACGGCTTCGGTGAGCCGATTGAGCAGGCTTTCGACGTTGGCTTCCGCTTCCTTCTGGAACGGCGGATGATCGGACCATTGTCGCACTTGCCGCAGGCGAAGGAACGCGGACATGCCTTCGACGGCTTCG
>DAIOGM010000198.1:0-7862 GCA_036745215.1 Gemmataceae bacterium | reverse complement strand
CTAACCAATCACTTCATCAGCGCGGCGGCCTCGGCTTCGATCTTGACGAGTTCCTTGTCGGTGTCCGCCGGCGGCTCCTTTTCAAGCATCAATTTCATATGTAGAGCCGCGAGGTCGAATTTGCCGAGGTCCATCTCGAACTTGATCGCCGACCAGAACTCGATCGCCGTTTCGGGCTTCTTGAAAAAGATGCGATACTCGTCCTTGGCCTTGTCGAGGAGTTCGAGCGTCCGCTTCTTGTTGATGAGCTCCGGATCGAGCTTGTCCTGGCCCAGCGTCGCCGATTGGTTGGCTACGAACGTGAGACCGATGAGGATGAGGAAAGCCAATTTGAGGCGCGCACGCAACATGAGAAATGACCTCGCGTGGCATACGATTCCAATCGTGTGATTTTCGATTGGAAACACACGATTGGAATCGTATGCCACAAAAACAGAATCAACATTCCAGCTCAGGCCGAACCAGATCGTCAAACGTTTCGCGGCGGCGGATCAAATGATGCTCGCTGCCATCGACGAGCACTTCCGCGGCGCGTGGCCGGCCGTTGTAGTTCGACGCCATCGCCATGCCGTACGCGCCGGCGGAAAACGTCGCGAGCAAATCGCCGCGCGCGACCGGCGGCAGATAGCGATCCTTCGCCAAAAAGTCGCCCGATTCGCAGACGGGGCCGACGATATCGCACTTCATTGTACCAGGATTCTCGACCTGATAATCCTCCGGCGGCGCCGCGATATCTTTGGCGGGCGCGACCGGCCAGATGCGATGGAACGAATCGTACAAGGTCGGCCGAATCAAGTCGTTCATCGCCGCGTCCTGGATCACGAAGTGCTTGCCGCCGGAGTCCTTCGTGTAAATGACCCGGCTCACGAGCAGTCCCGCGTTGCCGACGATGAATCGGCCCGGTTCCAGGACGAGCTTGCAGCCCGACTTTTGCACGCCGGGCACGATCACGTCGGCGAAGGCGGTCGCGGGCAGGGCTTCGTTTTTCTTGTAATGGATGCCGAAGCCGCCGCCCATGTTCCAGACGGTGATCTTGTGCCCTTGCTGGCGAAGCTTGTCGATCAGCACCAGGCCCTTGTCGATTCCCTGCCGATACGGATCGGTCGAGAGAATCGGCGAGCCGAGGTGCATGTGCAATCCTACCACTTTGACGTGGGGATTCTTGACCACTTTTTGGGCGAATTCGAGAACGGTATCGATGTCGAGCCCGAACTTGACGCCTTTGACGCTGGTATCGGTCTTGGCGTGCGTCTTGGGCGGCAGATCGGGATTGACGCGCAGCGCGACATTGGCGACGCGGTTCATCGCCTTCGCGATGTCGGCAATCGCGGACAGCTCGCCCTCACTCTCGACGTTGAAGAGAAAGACGCCATGCTCGAACGCCATGCGAATCTCGGCGTCCGTCTTGCCGGCGCCGGCGAAGACGATCTTGTCGGCCGGGCAGCCTGCCTTCAAGGCGCGAAAGAGTTCGCCGCCGCTGGTGACATCGCAACCGGCGCCGCCTTCGACCATGAGGCGAGCGATGTGCACGTTGCCGTTGGTTTTGATCGAGTAGCAGATGAGCGGGTCGAGGGCTTTGAACGCGGACTTTAGCTGGTCGAGATGGTGCACGAGCGTCTTTTTGCTGTAGACGTAGAGCGGCGTGCCGTATTTTTCGGCGAGTGCGGGGACGGGGACGTCGTCGCAGTGGAGGATGCGGTTGCGGTACGTGAAGTGGTCCATGAAGGCACCATAACGGAATCATTGAAAAAAAAACGAACGCAAAAACACTACTTGCTCGCGGCTTGTTCGGTCATAGAATACCGTTGACGCAGACTAGCCTTTGAGACCTTTAGCCGGGTCTTTATGTCGATTCTGCCGCCGGTGTAGCACAAAAGGTAGCACCACAGGAGAACATCATGCCACGCCTCCTCACTGACGTTTCCACTAAGCTTACTACTTCACTTCAGAATCTCAAAGGCTATTCGGCGACGATGAACAAGGTCACCGATGAAGCCAATGAGACCATCAGAATGGTTGAGCAGTTCTTGAATGAGGAATGTAGCATCGGGCTTCCGTGCAGTGTAACGGTCAGCGAATTCGTAGATGAAGAACAGAATCCAGTGCGAAATGTGTCCCTTGAATATCGTCGCATCAACAGCAAGTTTCGCATTGCCGTCGTAACGTATTACCCATCGGGAGAAGAAGAAGAAAAGCCGTGGTCCGATTGTCCTCGTGAAGACAAGCTTGATTCGTACAAGAAGCTGCCCGATTTGTTGATTGAGCTGACGAAAAAGGTAATGACCACGCTATCTGAAACGCAAGAAAATACACGCATGGTCGCGCAGATCATCAAGAATCTCATCCCCAAGAAGGAAAAATAACCGCCAATCGCCGCAGCCAGGCGAACCAGAGTCTAGGCGTCGTCGACAGTAATTCCTTCATGGGCAGCGTGTGACAATGGCGACCTCATCCTCCGAAAAGCAGAATTTCCGACCATTCCTCATTGTGACGATGCCTCTTTTGTTGTTAATCTGCATTGGCGGCATTACCTTTATTTCAGCGTTCACGGGCACACCATTTCCGGCTGCGCCGCTAGTCATAGTCGCGATTGGGCTGTTGCGACCAATCCGATGGACGATGTATTGGGCATCTAGTTCAACCGAGCGACAGGTACTCGCCAAGAATGTCGAAAGGGAACCAATCCTATACTTGGCGATGGCATGGCTGCGAGACTGCCGAAAGAAGACAACCGAATCTCCTGAAAGAGATTCGATCAAATAATGCAGAATCCAATTGAGGTTAAGGACATGGCTTATTCAAATTAGCTTTACGCCACCGCGTAATCCGTGAGCGGACGAACATCTGGATGTTTAAAGCCGAGCACAATGTCATGCTTGGGCACACCGGCATCCTCGAGTTCCCGCACGAGGCCGAGATTGGTGTTGTCGGCTTGAGCCCAGATTTTGCCGTCAATAATGTCGATGTGCGCAACGACGCTATGCATTCGGCGTATTCCGTCCCAGCCCTCGGTGACGACGAGGTACCGGTCCGTGTCACTGTCAAAGACCACGTCGTTTTTCATTTCCCCGTGTGAATACGGAATACTGGCAAGTTCCGTCAGCACGCGGCGTACGATTTCGCGATATTTTTCTACGGTAGCCATTGCTTAATCTCCTCGCCGACGGGATCAAACACGATCAAGAGCAGTTTTTGCCGGCGAATCATGAGTTGTCCGATTTTCGCCTTGAAGACTTTTTCAAATGTCTCTTCGGTGACGGCCAAATACAATTCGCGATCCGAGCCGGTCTCTTGCAAAACATCCCGATAAAGGACGAATTGGCCAACGGCCGTTTCCAGGTCCTTTATTTCCGACAGTCCAAGAAAGCTTTTGATTTCAATCGCGATTCGGCGACCGGCTTTTTCCGCAGCGATGATTTCTTCGGCGCCAAGATCGACGAACATATCCTGGCCGCCGTACTTCAAGTGCAGCGGG
Organism: Gemmataceae bacterium; assembly: GCA_036745215.1. Taxonomy (GTDB): domain Bacteria; phylum Planctomycetota; class Planctomycetia; order Gemmatales; family Gemmataceae; genus SIAQ01. The sequence goes on along the minus strand of DAIOGM010000198.1, from coordinate 4,387 downwards.
TCATCGGTGATTTTCCAACCGTCCTTGATAAGAGCAGTTCGGAACTGGTAGTGGTATGTGTCTCGCGCCGGCATATGTCCGCTCCCTCGCGCCGATGTTATTGTAACGAGCGCTATTCGGGAAAGTTGCGAAAAAAATGCTGGCGCGCCAATTCCAGGAATCGCTGCGCTCATCCCGGCCATTGAACGGCTCAATTCAACTCCGCCAACCACAACCGCAAATCGTGCTCATACTCGCTCGCCAGATCGCCCTTGACGAGCTGGCGATGAAAGTCGGCGGCGCCCTTGCGATCGAGATCGGCTGACTGCGCGTCGCGGAAGCGCTTCGCGGGATCGGGGGCGATCAGCTTCTGACACAGATGCAACAAGAGCTCGTTGCAACTCACGTCCGCGGGCAACAGTTCCTTCAAGCGCTTGTCAAGACCCTGCTTCGCGGCCAGCAGTGATTTCACGTCGTTCAAGCCGTCAAAGGGATTCTGCCCCGCGAGCATTTCGATCAACACATAACCCAGGCTCGCGAGGTCGGACTGCGGCGTGTTCTTGCCGCCCTTGAGCACCTCCGGGGCGGCGTACGCCGGCGACCACATGCGGCGAGCGGACGCGTGTTCGAGGTCCATCGCGCTGCCGATGTCGATGATCTTCGCGTTGCCGGTGCGCTTGACCATGATGTTCGCGGGCTTCAAGTCGCCGTGCACGATGCCTTCGCGATGCAGCGCCGCCAGGCCGGCCAAACATTCGCGCAAGATTTGAATCGCGACGCCGGGCTGAAAGCGCGGCTGGGCCGGGCCTTCGCAGAGGATCACCTTCGAGACGTACGCCCAGCGCTCCGGACGCAAGAAGGTGCGCGACAGGTCGAGCACGCGCTGCGTCAATAGTTCGCGCACGTCGAAGCCGTCGATCCATTCCATCACCATGATGCGGACGCCGCCCTGCTCGTTGAAGTTGTGCAAGTCGAGCAGGTTGTCATGCTGAATCATAGCGACGCGCGAGGCAATGTCGGCGATGCGGGCCATGTCGGCGGTGTAGCTGTCCGCGTCGCGATAGCTTTCCGGCGAGAAGATCTTCAGCGCGACGGGCAAGCGAAAGAGATCGGTGCCGAGCCGCTCGCCGAGATAAACGACGCCCTGGCCTCCCTTGCCGATGATGCGCAGCTTGCGATACTCGGCGGACCAGGAAACCGTTTTGTTTTTGAGCAGCGATTCATATTGGTCGAGCAACAAAGCGCCCTGGGCGTCAAAATCGCCGCTGGCGCGCAGCGAGGGCTCGGCCTGGGAGACGGTGGTGGCGTTCATGCGAGAGAGATCTCCGTTCCGCGGAATCCGGGACTGGTCATGGTATCAAATTGAGCCGATTCGACCAAGATCGATACGCACCTTGTGGACTACGATTCCAATCGTGGAGCACGCAATTCGGCAGGGTTCGCCACGATTGGAATCGTAGTCCACGAAAACACCAAAGAGATTGTGGACTACGATTCCAATCGTGGAGCACGCGACTCGGCAGGGTTCGCCACGATTGGAATCGTAGTCCACGAAAACACCAAATTCGAGAAGCATACGTTGCAACACTTGCTGATCGCGAGCGGCCGGAGTAATACGAAAACAACAAACTTCATACGAGGTTGCCATGCGACGCGACATTTGCATTCTTGGTCTTTCCCTTTTGCTCTCTACAATTGCGACAAACGTTGCGACCGCGCACGCGCTGGGAGTGCAAGCCAAATTGAAGGACGGCAAGATTCTCGTCGAAGCGTATTACGACGACGATTCGCCGGCGATCAAGACGAAAATCCAGATCATGAAGGGCAAGGAGGAAATCGCGAGTCGCGTCACCGATGAAAAAGGTCTTTGTACATTCGACGCGCCCGCGCCGGGCAAATACGAAATTCACGCCGACGCCGGCGCCGGCCATCGGGCGAGCACGACGATCACGATACCCGGTGCGACGCCAACGACCGAGCAAAAAAAAGAGACGCCGATCAGCAGCGGCGCGACGCGTGAGGAATTCACCGGCACGCCCTGGCTCAAGATCGGCATCGGCATAAGTGCAATCGGTGTCTTGTGTGTGGCATTCATGTTGGCGTCGATGATGCGCAAGAATGGCCATGCGGACAACACCAGGGAACATTGATGCGCTACTCCTGGGCCATCGCTCTGATCGCACTTCTGCCGGCTTTCGCACGCGCCGACGTCGATCCCAAACCGCGCATCGACGATCACGGCTTCCGCTGCCATCGCGTCATGTCCGAGTATCAAGGCAACGGCGCCGAGATCAAGGTGCTGTTGCCCGACAAGATGATCGATGGCAAAAAGTATCCCGTCATCTTCGTCCTGCCCGTCGAAGCCAAGAACGGCAAGCAGTTCGGCAACGGTCTCGTCGAGATCAAGAAGCACGATCTGCACAACAAGTTCAGCGTCATATGCGTCGAAGTGACATTCAGCCATTTGCCGTGGTACGCGGATCATCCGACGGACGCGACGATTCGGCAGGAGATGTATTTCCTCAAGGAGGTGCTGCCGTTCCTTGAAAAGCACTATCCGGTGCAAGCGACGCGCTCGGGTCGATTGCTCCTGGGATTCAGCAAATCGGGCTGGGGCGCGTTCGCGCTCCTGTTGCGAAATCCCGGCGTCTTCGAGAAGGCGGTCGCGTGGGACGCGCCGTTGATGATGGCGATGCCGAACAAATACGGCATGGCGGAGATCTTTGGCTCGCAGGAGAACTTCGAGAAGTATCGATTGACCAAGTTGCTGGAGTCGCGCGCTAGAGAACTGGGGAAAGAGCCGCGGTTGGCAATATTGGGGTACTCGAGTTTTCGCGAACATCATCAGCAGGCGCACGAGTTGATGAAGCGGCACGACATTCCGCACCTGTATCGCGATGAGAAGATGTCGCCGCACACGTGGCATTCGGGATGGGTGGAGCCCGGTATGCGTTGGCTGGTGACAGGAAAATGATCCCCAAGCCCCGCGATGAGCGCAGCGATTCGCGGGGGTCGAACCCGGAACAACATCGTCGCACCGCGGACCACCCCCAGGAATCGCTGCGCTCATCCTGGGGCTTGCCTTGAAAGCGCGCGCCATCGCGCGCAAAAACGTCCTTTTCTGCAATGTGACGTTGCGTTTTTCTCGCATCCAATCCAAAATCTCCGTCGCATCGTCTCAATTGCGTAGAAACATCAAGCGAACAAATGTCCGTCCGTACACGAGGTTGTCGTCATGTCGAAGTCGCGTAAGCTCAGCATCCTCACCATCGCCCTGCTCGTCGCCGGCGTCGGCGTCTGGCGGCTCACCGCGGGCGATCCGCCGATCGCCGAACAACGCACCAGGTACACCAAGGCGTTCAACGACGGCAACTTCAAGGTCGCCTACGACGGCCTGCGGAAGCTCGCCCTCGATCCGAAGAACGACCCGCTCCTCGTCGGCAGGGACCTGGAACTCGCCATCAATTCGCTCATCCGCCTTGGCCGCAATGAAGAGGTGGATGCCTTCCGCGAAGCCGTCATCGTCGTGCACGCGAAAAACTGGCGATTGCTGCAAGCCGCGGCTCACACGTTCTCCAATGGCGAACATTACGGCTTTGTAGTCGCGGGCGAATTCAAGCGCGGCGGCCATCGCGGCGGCGGGCACGTCGTCAACAGCTTGCAGCGCGATCGTACCCGCGCCTTGCAGCTCATGGAGCAGGCTCGCGAGAACACGAAGGACGAGAACGACAAGGGCGCCATCGCGTCGTTTTACATCGACTTCGCCAACATGCTCATCACCGGCGCCGGCTACGCGGACGCCTGGCGATTGCAATATCTGACCGATCTCAGCAAGCTTCCCGATTACGAAGAAGGCCCGTGGTGGCACCGTGGGCGCAATCACAACGGCGCTCCCGTGGACGATCAGGGCAACGCCGTCCTGCACAAGACGCCCAAGGCGTACAAGGACGCCCAGACCGACGGCGAACGCTGGCGCTGGATGCTGCTGCAAGCCATCGAATTCGATTCGGGCCGAATGAACGAAGTGGATACGATCTTCGCCGACTTCATGCGCGGCCAGCTCGGCGTGCAAACCATGGCGTACTACGGCTGGCGCTTCGGCGGCATCGAAGAAAACGACGATCCACAAAAAGAAAAGACCGGCACCTTCGCGCTCCACACCCTGAAGGACAAGGAAACCATCGCCCGCCTCGCGACGGGCCTCAAGCGCTTCGAGATTCCCGACGAGTACAACTGGATCAAGATTTACGAACGCATCGCCGACCGCGCCAAAACGTCGTGGGGCGAACGCGCTCTCGGCAATCTCGCCAGCGAATTCGAAGATCGCCGTCAGTATCCCCGTGCCGTCAAGCTGTGGGAACGCGCCATCAAGGAATACGGGCCCGGCCAAAACGCCTGGCGCACCAAA
>DAIOGM010000197.1:0-12948 GCA_036745215.1 Gemmataceae bacterium | reverse complement strand
GATCGTTCTATTCGTCAGCTGCGATGTTGGTAATAGATAGGGCAGAGCCTGGGACCGAGGTTGTGCAGGTACGGCGAGGCAGAGCCTCGCGGACAGTGCGGTCCCAGGCAGAGCCTGGGACCAAGGTAACTTCAAACAACAAATATAGGAGCATTCCAATGCGTCGATGGTTTTTCAGTTCCGCCGCAGTCGTCTCGCTTTCGCTCGGCGCCGTCCTCGGCTTCATGCATCTGACCGGTACAGCCCAGGAAGGCCAGCCCGCGAGCCCGCAAGCAGCGCCGAAAATCGCCAAGAGCCGGATCGATAAGGTCACGGTTTATCCAACCAATGCACTCGTTACGCGCGAAGTCGAAGTGCCGGCGGGAAACGGCTTGATCGAACTCGTCGTTCATCCCATGCCCCATCAAATCGTTCCCAGCACCATGTACTCCGAGGCCAACAACGGCCTGCGTGTCTTGACGACGCGCTTCAGCACGCGGCAAGTCCTTGAAGACACGAGTGAAGAACGCCGCAAGCTCGAAGCGGAAAAGGAAAAGTACCAGGTGATCGCCGCCAAGATCGCCTCGGATATGAACAGCATCCAGAAGAACACCGAGCTGTTGAACAAGCTCGAAATTGTCACGCAGAATTCCAACAGCAGCCGTACGGCCGACGAGATCATCGCGATGGCCAAGTACGTTATGGAGCAGCGTCTTGAAAAAGCCAAGGAAATGGTCGCGTGCAACGAGCAAAAACGTTTGAACGACATCCAGCTTGCGTTCATCGCTCGCAAGATGGGCGAACTCGGCCGTGACGGCGGCAAGGTCGAACGCGAGGCCGTCATCGTCGTCGATCGCGAATCCGGCCAGGGTGGCACGATTCGGCTCAACTACTTGGTTTCGTCCGTCAAGTGGCGGCCGGAATACAAGGTGCGAGCCGGCAAGGTCACCGAAGACGTGCAGCTCGATTACATGGCAAACCTGATGCAGCATTCGGGCGAGGACTGGAACCAGGTCAAGATGACGCTGTCCACCGCGCAGCCGATGCTCAACGCGACGCCGCCGGAGTTATGCATGCTGCAGCCGATGCTGGTGATGCGCGGCGCCCCCGGCGGTCCGCCGATGCCCGGCTCAGGTCCCGCGCCGTTCGCACAGGCCGTTCCCAACATGGAGCTGCAAGGGAAGTCCGAACAACTCCGCCGGCAGGCCACCGATAATTTCCGCAGCGGCAAGGCCGGCGAACAGTTGGCCGGCAACAAGTTCCTCAACGACGCGTCCGCTTATGAGCAAAACCTCGAGTTGATGTGGACGCGCGACGAAGTCCACGCTCAGCTCAAGAAGAAAGGCTTCACCGGCCCCGCGGGCAGCGATGGCCCCAGCGTCACCTATCACCTTCCCAACAAGCTCACCGTCCCCTCGCGCGGCGACGAGCAAATCGTCGAAGTCGTCAAGATGAACCTGACGCCGAAGTACTACTACAAGACGGTGCCGGTGCTCAACACGCACGTTTATCGCCTGGCCGACCTTTGCAACAAGAGCGAGCACGTCCTCCTGCCCGGCGAGGCGACCATGTATCAGGGCACCGATTTCGTCGGCCGCATGCCGATGCCCTTGGTCGCGAGCGGCGAAGAGTTCACCGCCGGCTTCGGCGTCGATACGCAGCTCCAGGTGAATCGCCAGATGATCGACCAGACGCGGACGACCGCCGGTGGCAACCAGGTGCTCAAGTACGATTACCGAATCCTGGTCAACAGCTTCAAGAGCCAGCCCGTCCAGCTTCAGGTGTGGGATCGCCTGCCGAAGGGCGAGACCGAAAGCGTCGGCGTCATCCTGCTCAAGGCGACGCCGGAACTGTGCAAGGACGCCGTGTATTTGCGCGAGAGCCGGCCGAACAATCTGTTGCGCTGGGACGTGGAAATCCCCGCCAACGTGAACGGCGAGAAGGCGTTCGCGATCAACTATGAATTCCGCATGGAACTGGATCGTCAGATGGCGATCACCGGCTTCCAAAGTAAGTAGTGGAGAGTGAAGAGTGGAGAGTGGTGAGTGATTTTGTGGTGAGTGGTAATTGAATCCACACTCGCCACTCTTCACTCGCCACTCGCCACTGCTCCCAGACCGACGCCCGTGAGCGTTTCCGTGGCCATCGTTCCATCGGTGATTCGCATGATGCCGGGATGGTTCTTCGCCCACGGAGCATTCGCGGCGGGACAATATTGCCGCCCATTCGATTCGATCGCCGCGACCCCGGGGACGTGGGCCGCAAGGCCGGCCGAGTGAATGAGCGACGCGCCGACGCACGTCAAATCTTGCACGCACAGGAACATGCCGAACTTTTGCGCCGCGGCCGCCATCAAGAGCGATTGCGATTGCCCCTTGCACGCCTTGAGTGCGACGCCGGTGTAGCCCATGTCGCGAGCGGTGAGGATGCTCTCCAGATCGATTAGCGATTCATCGATGACGACGGGCCGAATCTTCGACGCCTCGTGCATGACGTTGTGCCGATTCGCTTTGAGGTCGCGCGCCGTCGGCTGCTCGATGTATTGAATGCGTTCGAATCCGTCGTGCCGACTCGCCTTCACTTCCTTCAAGAAGTCTAACAAGTATTGGACGTTCGGGCATTTCTCGTTGAAGTCGAGCGAGTACCACCATTGCTTGACGCCGCGATCGCGCTGGACGGCTTCGGCAACGCGATCAACGCCGACAACGCGTTCGACGTCCCAGTTGAGATTGTCGCCGTTAAGCTTGATCTTCAGATGCGTCAACCCGTCGGCGCGAATCCACTCGCTCAAGGTTTCGGGCAAATCATCGTTGATGCGCTTGGCGATGTCCTTTTCTTCGAGCGGATCAAGTGCACCGACGAGATGATAGAGCGGCATCTTCGCTTTCGGCGTCTTGCTGACGTAGCGATCGAGCGATTCGCCTTTGAATGCGTCGCCGAGAAAGTAACCGATGTCATGATTCATGAACTCGGGGCCGTAGGTGTGATAGCAGTTAATGCCATGGACCTTGCCATAGGCGTCGTGCAGGGCAGCATCGAATGGGCTGGCGCAGACCAACGTGCAGAGGATCGGAATCGCCGCTTGCGGTTTAGCGCTCGTAGGGTCCAATCCGAGCGCTAAACCGCAAGCGGCGGCGGCTTTCTCATATTCGGGTTCCAGCGTCCACGTCAAATCGATCGGATGGCCGTTTTCCTTGCACCCACGCAAGATTGTCGCGACGCGTTCGACGACCGCTTTCATCGCGGCCAGCGTTTGATCGTACGTCAGCGTCTTCGACGGAAACGACCAGACATTCCCCATCGGCATCGACCCGATGCCGCGTGCCGTTTTTCCCGCGGCGGTGCGAACGCGGATTTCGGCGTTCAATACCGTGACGCGATCGAGCGCGACGCCGCCGAACTTGATCGGCGTGCGATAGTGGAAGTCCTCGTAGGAGTACGTCACGTCCTCGATGCGAATGTCGGTGGCCTTCATGGATGTAATCCTGATTAGCGACGCTTCGCAGAAGCGTCGGCGCGGAGTGACGCTTCTGCGAAGCGTCGCTAATCTATACTATTGATCCTCCAACCAGTGAAAGGCGTCCATCCGATGCGAACCACCGTCAGCAATCTCAAAAACAAAACCGTCGCTTTTGCCGCGTCCGGCGGGCTCGATAGCTGCACCATCACGCGCTGGCTCGTCGATAACGGCGTCAACGTCGTCTGCTTCACCGCCGACATGGCCCAGCCTGACGAGAGCGACTTCGACACCGTGCGAACGCGCATGCTCGCCTGCGGCGCCAAGGATTACGTGCGCATCCCGCTGCACGACGCGATTGCGGAAGCCGGGCTCGACATCATTCAGGCCCAGGCGTATTACGAAGGCCGCTACTGGAACACGACCGGCATCGGCCGGCACGTCATCGTCGCCGGCATGTTGCCCGAGATGAAGAAACGCGGCATCACCATCCTGAGCCACGGCGCGACCGGGCGAGGCAATGACCAGGTGCGCTTTCAGCTCGTCACCAACATGCTCGAACCGACATTCGAGGTCTACGCCCCGTGGCGCGATGAAGCGTTCTTGAGCAAATTCCGCGGCCGCAGCGAGATGATCGATTATTGCAACGAGCGGAAGCTGCCGATCAAGGCGACCAAGGACGCGCCGTACTCGACCGACGCGAATCTATTGGGCCTGACGCATGAAGCCGGCAAGCTCGAATCGCTGGAAACGCCGCCGAGCTTCGTGACGCCGGGCATGGGCGTGCATCCGACGAAGGCGCCCGACACGCCCGAGACGGTGACGATCCGCTTCGAGAAGGGTCGGCCGATTTCCATCAACAACAAAAACGTCAGTATGTACGAGGCGATTCGTGTCGCCAACCAACTCGGCGGCAAGCACGGCGTCGGCATCTGCTACCATCTCGTCGAAAATCGCTTCGTCGGCATCAAGAGCCGCGGCGTCTATGAAGCCCCGGGCATGGAGCTGCTCGGCACCGCGTATTCTTACCTATTGCAGCTCGTGCTGGATCGCCGCTCGCGCGAGCTGTTCGATCAGCTTTCCTTGATGCTCGCCAAGCAAGTGTATCAAGGCTACGGCTACGACCTGGCGTCGAAAGTGGCGCTCGATGCGGTCAAGTCTTTTGCGCAACTGGTGACGGGAACGATCGCCGTTTCGCTGTACAAGGGGAACACGCATTTCCAATCGGCGACCGATGTGCCGCATTCGTTGTATTCGGAAGCGAACGCGTCGATGGAAGCGATCGGCGAATTCGACCACGCGGACTCGGAGGGGTTCTTGCGTGTGTTGTCGGTGAGTGCGCGGGCGCTGGCGGCGATGAAGCAGGTCACTCGATCAACATGAGACCCGAAGATGCCGATTCCGAATGCCGATCTTGCCTTCATCCCTGGCGACAAACTTGCCGGCTATTTGCTCGACGAGCAACATCCCGTGGGCGGCAGCAAAGCACGGTGGTTTCGCAGTGTCGGCTACGAGATCGATGTCCCCGCCGTCCTTGAACAAGACCTTTTGAAGCTGGTCCAAACGTCCGACGATTTTCAGGAAAAAGCATCCGCCTTTGGCATCAAATACATCGTTCGCGGTAAGATATCAACACCAAGCGGAAACGACGCGAACGTGACCACGGTCTGGATTGTCGAACCTACCGATAATCGACCGCGATTGGTAACCGCCTTTCCCGGAGACAAACCATGACCATCCACGAACATGAGACCGTGGTCCTGACACGCGACGTGCCAGAGCATGGCTTGCGTGCCGGCGACGTCGGCGCGGTTGTGCATGTCTACGACAACGGCAAGGCGTACGAAGTCGAGTTTGTCACCGGCGCCGGTCAAACCCTTGCCGTTGAAACGTTTGAACCCAGCGACATTCGGCCGCTCGGCGCTGGAGAGATACTTCACATCCGCAATGTCGCTGCGGCCTGATCCAAGGTGCTCCGCGAGAAGAATCAGTTGAATCCCAGGAGATAACCATGAGCCATCCACTCGAACCTTTGACTGCCGACGAAGTCCAGCTCGCCGTGACCATCCTGCGCGACTCCGGCAAAGTGACGCCGACGACACGATTCATCTCCGTCAGCTTGAAGGAGCCGGCAAAAGACGTTGTTCACAAGTTCAACGGCGAGCCGAGCGGCGTAAGCCGCCGGTTGAGTGACGCGACTCAACCGGCTCCTTACGGAGCTCGGCTCGCCTTTGCTGTGCTCTTCGATAACGCGACCAATTCCTGCTACGAAACCGTCGTCTCGCTCGCGGATCGCAAAGTCGTCTCGCACACGCACATTCCCGGCGTGCAGCCGACCATGTCTGCGGATGAGCAGGTCGAATGCGAACAGGCGGTGCTCGCAAGCCCTGAATTCAAGGCGGCCCTCAAGAAGCATTACGGTATCGACGACACATCGCTTGTCATGGTCGATATCTGGAGCGCCGGCAACTACGGCTCGGAGGAAGATCGTACGCGCCGGCTCGCGCGGCCGCTCTGCTTCGTGCGCACCGATCCGACCGACAACGGTTACGCTCGACCGATTGAAGGGCTGCGTCCCGTCGTCGATCTCAATCAGATGAAGGTGATTCGCGTCGAGGAATACGGCCACTGGCCGTTGCCGCCGCATCAGGGGAACTACGCCGCCGACCGCGTCACGCAACAACGCGGCGACATCAAGCCGCTCGATATCACGCAGTCCGAGGGTCCGAGCTTTGAGGTGGACGGCAATTGCGTTCGCTGGCAAAAGTGGAGTTTTGTCATCGGCTTCAATGGCCGCGAGGGGCTGACGCTCAACAATGTCTGCTATCAAGACAACGGCAAGAAACGCTCGGTCCTTTATCGCGCGTCGCTGTCCGAGATGGTCGTTCCCTACGGCGATCCCGCGCCGCAGCAGGCTCGCAAGAACGCGTTCGATGCCGGTGAGTACGGTCTCGGCTACTGCGCCAATAGCCTGGAACTGGGCTGCGATTGCCTGGGTTTGATCAAGTATTTCGACGGCCATCTGTGCACGAGCCGCGGGCAGCCGCTCACGATCAAGAACGCGATATGCATGCACGAGGAAGATTTCGGCATCCTGTGGAAGCACACCGACCGCCGATTGGCCGACAAGCCGGAAGTGCGTCGCTCGCGCCGGCTCGTCATCTCGTCGATCGCGACCGTCGAGAATTACGAATATGGTTTCTTCTGGTATCTCTACCAGGACGGCAACATCCAGTTCGAGATCAAGCTGACCGGCATTCTCTCGCTCGGCGCGCTCAACCCTGGAGAAAAATCGCCCTATGGCGCCATGATTGCGCCGCAATTGTACGCGCCGAATCATCAGCATTTCTTCAACGTTCGGCTCGATCTCGACATCGACGGCGGTCCCAATTCGATTTATCAAGTCGATGTCGTCCCCGATCCGCTTGGCCCAAAGAACCCGTTCGAAAACGCGTTCAGCGCCAGGGCGACGTTGCTCGAAACCGAAAAGCAAGCGCGGGCCAATCTGAACCTTGAAACCGCTCGCTCGTGGAAGATCGTCAATCCGAAATCGCTCAACGCCGTCGCCGAACCGGTCGGCTACCGCTTCTTGCCGGGCGACAACTGCGTGCCGTTCGCGTCGAAAAACGCGTGGTGGCGCAAGCGAGCGGGCTTCGTCAACCATCACGTCTGGGTGACGCCGTTCAACGAAAACGAGAAGCATGCCGCGGGCAACTATCCCAACCAAAGCCACGGCGGCGATGGCTTGCCAAAGTGGACCGAGCAGGATCGGCCGATTGCGAACGCGGACGTGATTCTCTGGTACACCTTCGGCCACACGCATCTGCCGCGGCCGGAGGATTACCCGGTGATGCCGACCGCGTATATCGGCTTCATGCTCAAGCCGGCGGGCTTCTTCAACGAGAACCCGGCGAACGACTTGCCGCCGTCGCCGAAGAAGGCGGCGGGGAAATCCTGTTGCGCCGGGTAATGTTGGGCCGGCTCACCTCGTCAATCGATATATTCTCACGCAGGAATCAGCAATGGACTCGCGCCTTGCGTGATTTTGTGCAGACATGACTCCAGCGCCAATTTTGCGTCAATGCATCTCTAGTTAGTTTTTTCTTGACAAATAGCAATAGAAGCCGTCAACTCATCATGTCTGCATAAACCATTCTTTCAAATAGGAGCTTTTTATGGCCGCCCAATCCAAACCGGGTTTCGTCAAGGGAGATCTGAGCTTGCCGGATCGTGTGCCCGATTACGTCGTCGCGGAACTGCGTTATGACAGTCAAGTCGCGTTAGCGCCGACCGCAATGGCGTTTGCGGCGCCGCCGAAAGCGGAAAAGGCCAAGGATCGCTTGAACAAGGTTCTGGAGAATTTCGACGTCAAGGAGTTGGCGTCGCAGTTTGACATGCCGAAGAAACAACTGGAGGTGCGAGCGACGATGGCGCCGACCCCCGCGATGGTGGCGGCCGGCACGCCGGTGACCACCGAATTTGCGTTAAGCGGATTTGTGCAGATCCAATTGAAGAAGGACAAGGACTGCGACAAACTGGTCCGCCAGCTGGAAAAAGAGGAGGCCGTGTGGAAGGCGTATCGCGCGCCGCGCCCCGTCCCCGCGGCCGCCGCGCCGGCGCCGGAGGGCAGGGCCGCCGGCAGCCGAAATTTTGAGCCCGCGCAGGGATACCTCCATGACGCGCCCAACGGTATCGGCGCCATGTCGATCTGGAACAAGCCCGGCGGCAAAGGCAAAGGCATCACCATTTGCGACATCGAAGGCGCCTGGCTTTTGGACCACGAAGACCTCCCCTCGGGCATCCGTCTGATCGGCGGCGACATGATCGATGACCTCGGCTGGCGAAATCACGGCACCGCGGTCCTCGGTGAAATGGTCAGCTTGCCGCGCAACATCGGCTGCGTCGGCATTAGCCATGAAGCGAAGGCCGTCGTGCACTCCGCCATGATGGGCGGCGTCTTCAACGCGGCGGGCGCCATCATCGCGGCCGCCAACGCCCTCAAAGCCGGCGACGCGATCCTCATCGAATTGCACGCGCCCGGCGGACCCGACGGCAAGTACGTCGCCATGCAGTTCTGGCCCGACATCTTCGCCGCCATTCGCACGGCCGTCAACAAGGGCATCGTCGTCGTCGAAGCCGCGGGCAACGGCGACGAAAACTTCGATCGTTCCGAGTACGCCGGCACCGGTCTGCAAAAGGACTCCGGCGCCATCGTCGTCGGCGCCGGCGTGCCGCCCACGAACTACTTCGACGCGTACGGCTTCGGCGCCTCGTTGCCTCCTTACAGCCGGATCGGCACGCCGCGCGGCCGAATCTGGTTCTCCAATTACGGTGTCATCGTCAACGTTCAGGGCTGGGGCTGGCACGTGACGACCCTGGCGTACGGCGACGCCCAGGGCGGGGCGAAAGAAAAGGCCTGGTACAGCCATCGCTTCTCCGGGACGTCGAGCGCGTCCCCCATCGTCACGGGCGCGGTCGCCTGTTTGCAAGGGCACGCCAAGGCCAAATTGGGCGCACCGCTTTCCCCCAAGAAAGTTCGTGATATCCTGATAGCAACGGGCACTCCGCAACAGGACGATCCCGCGGCGCCCCTGGCGCAAAAGATCGGACCGCAGCCCAACCTCGCCAAGGCCCTCGCGGCAATCTAGCGGATGGTCCAAATGCCTGGCCGAAGCGCCGCTCCGGTCATTTTGGAGTGCGGCGGTTTGACGCCGCTTTCTTTCTTTTTTTTGTTTTGGAAATTCCAAAGAAAGTAAAAAAGCCGCGTCAAATCGCCGCACTCCAAAGAGCCGTCGCCCTTGGACACGCCGACGAGGTTACCGATCATGCACGCATTCCACCAACGATACTCCGATGATTCGCCGGTCAAAGTCAAACCCTCGGTTGACGTGATTCTCAAGTCGGGTTGGCGTTTCGATTCCGACGATCGCGTCTTCGTCTCTTCCGACGGCAAACGACTCAAGCCGGGAAAGCTCCCTCGGCAGACGAAGATCGTGAACAAGGTTCCGTCTCTGGCAAGCGCCGCGGAGGCACTTTCAGAAGACGAGGACCTGCTGGCCCGCAGCGTACAAGTCATCTTGCCGGAAGACGCGGACATCGGTGATGCCGTTGACGCGATCAAGAATTGGAACGCCGTCGCGTCGGTCCATGTGCCGCCAAAGCTGGGCTTGCCGTCCATGTGATGACCCCTCCCTGACGGTCGTGGCCAGTAATTAAGTACACCGCCCCATGAATAGGGGAACAGCACCGGACGGGAGGGCGAGGCTCCTGCCGAGCCGTGCACACGCAGTTACTTGGCGCTTCAGGCTCGGCAGGAGCCTCGCCCTCCCGTAACTTGTTCCCCTATTTGCGGGGACGTGTATCAAGTAATTGGGATTTGATTGTTCGCAACGTAACAAGTCATTGGAACTTTTATGGCCGAAGTCAAAACCAAACCCACCGGTGTCAGCGTCGATTCGTTCCTGAAAAAGGTGCCGGACGCCGAACAGCGCGCCGATTCGTACGCCATCCTGGCGATGATGAAAGACATCACCGGCTTTGAGCCGAAGATGTGGGGCCCGACCATGGTCGGCTTCGGTGATTACCATTACAGGTACGAATCGGGCCACGAAGGCGATTGCTTCATGATGGGCTTCTCGCCGCGCAAGGGGCAGATGTCGCTTTACTTCATGCCGGGCGTCGAGCAGTACCAGACTCAACTGAAAAAGCTCGGCAAACACAAAACGGGTAAGGCGTGCCTGTACATCAAGCGGCTCGCGGACGTGGATGTGGACGTTTTGCGCGAGATGTTCGAGATCAGCTTCGCAAGGCTGTGCCAGCCGGCGCAGCAGAACAAGCGGGCGAAGCCGGCGAAGAAAACGCGCGCGAAGAAGTAGGCCTACCTTCCCACTACGACCCGAAATCCAACATACTCCGCCGCCGCGCGTTGCAAGCGTTCGCCGGCGGGCAAGTCGGCGCTCCCGCCGAGCAATTTGCCCTTGCCGTTGTCGTCGGCCCATTCCGCGACGTTGCCGCCAAGGTCGAAGATCGCGATCTTGGTGTCCGCGCTTTTGAAGCTGCCGACTTCCTTGAGGAGCGGCGTTTTGCCGCCAAGGTCCCGGATCGCGGTTTGCAACTTCGCACGGTCCTCCGGATTGATCGCATAGCCGGCCCAGTGATCGAGCGTGTTCTCGATGCCGTCGGCGTCGTCGTAGATGTCGGTCATCTCCTTGACGGTGCCCAACCGAAACGGACGATCCGTTTTTTTCGCGAGCCAGGCGCAATACGCCTTCGCCTGTTCGAACGTCACGCCGCTGGCGGGATAATTCTCGGTCCCCGGTTCAATCGAATAAGATTTGTCGAACTGCGCAAACTGGGCGCGCGTGACTTCAAATCGACCAACTTGCCTTCCCTTGAACGCGACCGTCTCCGGCACGAGCACGCCGTCTTTCATCTCGCCATAGCCGCGGCCTGACTTCGCGGCCTTCTTGAGCGAAAGCGCCAGGCCGAGCGGCGAATCGTCCTTGAGCGCGACGTTCACCGGCTTCGCGTTTTGAAACAGATGCTTGTCGTACCACGCCAGTTCCTCCTCGATCTTGCGGCGGCGATTCGTCAGCTTGGTCAAGCCGTGCTTTTCGCCGGGAAACAAAAGAAAACGCACGTCCGCCTTGCCGAGTTCGCGCAAGGCGCGGAACTGATACCAGCTATGGTGCGTCGGCACGTCCTTGTCTTCGCTGCCATGAAAGAGTATCGTCGGCGTCGTCACCTTGTGAAAGTCGTAGAACGGCGCGTTCTTGCGATAGAGTTCCGGATCCTCGATGGGCGACTTGCCGATGTAGTAGTTGGAAAAACACATGCCGAAATCGCACACGCCCCAGTCGGCCGACCACTCCGAACCGCCCGCGCCGGCGCTGGCGGCGCGATAATGCCGCCGCGTGATGAGCGACATGGTGAGGATGGCGCCGTTCGACCAGCCGCCGAGGCCGATTCTATCCTTGTCGATGCCGCCTCGCGCGACCAGAGCGTCGATGCCTTTTTCGATGTCCTCGACCGGCAAATAGTACTTCGCTTCAATCGATTCGGCGAATGCCAGGCCGTAATGCGAGCTGCCGTGATAGTTGGGCCGCAAGACGACGGCGCCGCGCGCGCAGAGCAGATTGCGCACGTACGCCCAGCGTTCATCCCAGTGATCGAAGTCGGCCCAGTGCGGTCCGCCATGGATCAAGACGACGAGCGGATACTTCTTGCCTGCTTGATATTCATGCGGATATGAGACGAGCCCTTCAATTTCCTCGTTGAGCGCCCCCTTCCACTTGAACACATCGGTCTTCGCCATCGGCTTCTTGCGAACGTCGTCGTTCACGTCAACAAGCAATTTCTCCTCGCCTTTCGGCGTCGAGAGCGATGTAACCATCCAGCGCGGCGGACTTGTCGCACTGGAGTGCAAGTAGAGCAGCGTCTTGGCGTCCTTGCTGACGCGAATTTCCTGAAAGTTATTGACGTCAATGTTCAACGATTGCCAGGTCGTTCCATTCTTGACATAACGCCGCGCCGCGTGCCGCACGCCGTTCGCCAGGAGCGCGATGAATCCGTCCGGCGTGATCGCGAAGCCATCGGCGCTGTCGGCCAGGCCGCGCGGCCATTCGAGATCGACGCGCGTGGCCTTGTTTTGCGCGAGGTCGAAACGATGAAGCTCCTCGACGTACGCCATCAGGTATTGGGGATGACTCGTGAATTGATTGATCGCGTAAAAACCCTTGCTGTCGTGTTGCCAGTAGACTTTGACGATGTTGTGCTTGTCATCGAAGATGCGTTTGCGTTCCATCTTTTCGAGATCGTAAAGATACGCCGCCGGCTTGACGCGATGGTTGAACGCATAGCTCATCGATCGTTCGTGAATCGTGACAGCCCATCGGCCATCGGGCGAAACGGCGAGCGATTGAATGCGATCGGCGTTGTCGCTGACGCGCTCGCTCTTTTTTTCCTTGACATCCACCTTCCACATTCGCACCGCCGGCTCGTTCGGCTCATCATCGATCACCTGGGCGGAATCCTTCTTTTCCTTGAGATCGATTTCCAGCTTGCTCTTTCTCTCTTGAACGACATAGAGAATCGTGCCGTCGTTTTGCCACGCGAATGTGCGCACATCGCGCGGCGAATCCGTGAGCGGCCACGGTTCGCCGCCGAACGGATTGATGAGCCAGATTTGCGACTTGGGATCCTCCTCGTCGTCGTCGCCGTCGCGCCGGCCTTTGCTCTCTTTCGGCGCCGGCCGCGCCGACAGGAACGCGATGAGCTTGCCATTGGGCGACCATTGCGGCTGCGCCGATGAATGTTTGCCGCGTGTGAGCTGGATCGCTTCCTCCTTCTCCGCCGGCGGCAGACGCGACAGCATCAGGTTGGCGATCAACTCGTTTTTTTCCTTGTCCGGCGAGCGTTTGACCCAGACGACGTGCTTGCCGTCCGGCGCGATCTGCATGCCGCCCGCCTCCTCGGCGAGGACGACGTCATCGACGGTCCACACCAGGTCCGTT
>DAIOGM010000196.1:7365-13004 GCA_036745215.1 Gemmataceae bacterium | reverse complement strand
TTGGAAAACTTGCGCAGGAAACAAAGATTCTGATCATTAGTAGAACAGATAGGGTGTCAGGGCTCAACGGCGCCTCGCTTCACTCTACCCAATCTGTGTTCATCCGTGTTCATCTGTGGTTATTTCATCTTCATTCGAATGTTTCGGAACGCCACTGGCCCGTGATCGCCCTGCAGCATGAGCGGCCCGTTCGCGCGTTCGGGTCCGCCCAGCGCCGCCGTCGTCGGGCTCTTCACCTCGACGTTTTCGTGGATCACGACGCCATTGTGGATCACTTTCACAAACTTCGCGTTCGCGATCTTCTTCCCTTTTTCATCGAAACGCGGCGCCTGAAAGATCACGTCAAACGTCTGCCATTCGCCCGGCATTCGGCTCGCGTTGGTCTTCGGCGGCGCGGTGTTGTAGATGCCGCCGCAGTCGCCGTATTTCAAATCCTTGTCCGCTTTGCCGAAGCTGTCGAGGATTTGCACTTCATACTGCCCCTGGAAGTAGACGCCTGAGTTGCTTCCCTTGGGCACCTTGAATTCAAGCGTCAACTGACAATCGCCATGTTCGAGCGTGGTGAGCAAATCGACGCCTCGGCCATCGTCGCCGCACAAAAGCGTATTGACACCCGGCGTGCCGAAGAGCCGCGTCGGCATGTCGATATCCAGGAGCGCGGCGCCGGCGACGCTCCACTTCGATTTCGCCTTCGCCTTGTCGCCGCCGCGGAAGGTCCAGCCGGTCAAGTCCTTGCCGTTGAAGAGAGCCTGGCCGGCGTCCTTTTTGTCGCCGGCGTTGGCGGTCGTGAATGTCATCAACAAAGCAAGTGTGCCGCAAAGCCAACGCATGAAATTGCTCCTCAAGAAAAGCAGCCGCAGATGCACGGGGATGAACGCAGATGAAGAAAAGTCTCGGGGCGTTTGCCTACGAGCGGTGAACTCCCATCCGCGTCCATCTGCGTGAATCCGCGGCGTTTTCATTGTCACACAATCTGCTCAATCACCCGCCCGTGCACCAGCGTCAAGCGTTCGCGGCGGCCGAGGTGCGGGTAGCTCAATTCATCCTGATCAAGGCCGAGCTGGTGCAGGATCGTGACGTGAATGTCGCGCAAGTGGCAGCGATCCTCGACCGCTCGCAAGCCGATGGCGTCGGTGGCGCCGACGATTGTTCCGCCCTGGATGCCGCCGCCGGCGAGCCACATGGTGAAGCCGAGGTTGTGGTGATCGCGGCCGCGGCCGCCCTGCGCTTCCGGCGATCGGCCGAACTCGCCGCCCCAGAGCACGAGCGTCGATTCGAGGAGGCCGCGGCGTTTCAGGTCCGTCAATAACGCGGCGACCGGTTGATCGGTCTGACGGGCCATGCGTAGGTGATTTTCCTCAATGTCATTGTGCGCGTCCCATTGCATGTTGCCGGGTCCGCCGCCGGAGACGACGGTGACGAAGCGCACGCCGTTCTCGACAAGTTTGCGCGCCATCAGGCATCGCCGGCCGTAATCGTGCGTCGGCTCTCGACCGATGCCGTACAGATCGAACGTATCGCGCGCTTCCCGCGATAAGTCGAAGATTTCAGGCGCTTGTGTTTGCATGCGAAAGGCGAGGTCGTACGCGTCGATGCGGGCGTCTAGCTCTTCGTTTCGCGGCGACGGGTTGGCTTGATTCAAATCTCGGATCAAATCGAGCGTGCGCCGCCGCTCGCTCATCGACACGCCCGGCGGCAGATCGAGATTGCGCACCGGCCGTTCGCCGGCGTGGAACATCGTCGGCTGATACACCGCGGGGAGGAAGCCGTTGGTGTACATTGGCTGACCCGCCTCAAGAGCGCCGTGCGGATCGGGCATGACGACGTAGCCGGGGAGCGATTGGCTTTCGCTGCCCAGACCATAGATGATCCATGAGCCCATGCTCGGATAGCCAGGCATGACTCGGCCGCTAAAGAGCTCGTACTGCGCCGCGGAGTGCACGACGCTGTCGCCGTGGCAGGAGCGAATGACGGCGAGGTCGTCCGCGTGCCGGGCGGTGTGCGGAAAGAGATCGGACACGTCGATGCCGCTCTGCCCATGCTTGCGAAAGCGACGGGCGCTGCCGAGCAGACGCGAATTGCTGTCAACAAATTGATAGCGCGCTTCGCCGAACTCTTCGGGCCGCGGCTGCCCATGCAGGCGATTCAGGAGCGGCTTCGGGTCGAACGTCTCCAGATGGCTCGGTCCGCCGGCCATGAAGAGAAAGATGACCGAGCGCGCCTTCGCGGCCCGATGCGGCGGCCGGGCGGCAAGCGGATTGGCGCGGACGCGTTCGTCATGAAGCATCGCCTCGAGCGCGAGGCCGCCCATGCCGCAGCAGGCAGTTTGCAGAAACGAGCGGCGCGTTTGGATTGGATTCATGTCGAACTCTTCGGCCAATGACTGAGGAACTCATCGCGCAACTGACGCAGCTTGTGTTCCAGTTCGCGAAGCTCGGCGGCTTTTTCCCATGCTTGCAAGCCGACCGCTATTTCCTTTTCCTCATGGATCACGTCAATCTGGCAATCGAACTCCGCGACGATCTCGCGGACGCACACGGGCAGGTGCTGAGTGTCAGGATGCGCAACTTCCGTCGATACCATTGCGGCCTTGTCCTTCAACAGCACCTCGCGTGACGATACGGACCCCGTCGATGTGGCGGGCTCGCCCAACAGTTTGAGAACCTCGTCGCGCAGAACCGGCAATCGGATGCCAACGTTCATCAAAACCTGGGCTGCCACGCCCTCGGTCTCCCGCACCATGCCGAGCAGCAAATGTTCGGTGCCAATGTAATGATGCTTGAACGCGCGAGATTCTTCCTGCGCATACTCAATCACCTTCTTGGTTCGCGGCGTGAGCGGCCGCTTGGGCATGGGAAAATACTCCGGTCCTGGTAGGACGATCTTTTCCACTTCTCGTCGGACCTGGTGCACATCAACGCCCAAGTTTTTCAAGACATTCGCCGCGACGCCGCTGCCTTCGGCAATCAAGCCCAGGAGCAAGTGCTCCGTGCCGATGTATTCGTGCTTGAAGCGAGCCGCTTCCATGTTGGAAAGTTGCATCACTTTGCGCGCGCGGTCGGTGAATATCTCGTACATGATTTCTCGCTGCTTTCCAGTCAAGAGAGCGGCCGGCTGAAAAAGCTGTAACGCGCCACGATCACAGTCACGTTGTCCTTGCCGCCGTTCTTCAAGGCCCGATCGACCAGTGCCTGCGCCAACTTGGGCGCAGGTTCGTTCGTGTTCAAGATCACGGTGATGCCGGCGTCGTCCACCATGTCGGTGAGGCCGTCGCTGCACAATACGAGCACGTCTTGATCCGCCAGGCCGAAGCGGCGCATGTCCGCCTCGCATTGCGCGCCGGCGCCGCCCAGGAGCTTCGTCAGGCTGTGCTGCAGCCGCACCGATGCTTCCTCCGTTCGTTTCAGGACGCCTTGATCGACGAGGGCTTGCGCGACCGTGTGATCGTGCGTCAATTGATGCAGCTTGCCGGCGCGGAAGAGGTAGGCGCGCGAATCGCCGACGTGCGTCACGATCAACGAGTCCCCCACGTTGGCCGCCAACGTCATGGTGGTGCCCATGCCGTGCAGTTGGCTGTCCTGCAGCGCCTCTTGCGTCAATAGTTCGTCGATCATGCGGAAGCGCTCGGCCATTCGTTTCAAGACGCGATCGGCGTCCCGTTCGGTGGTACTGATGATCCAATCGGGCGTGTTGATGATGAGGTTGAGCATGGCGCGGACGGCCAGCTCGCTCGCCTTTTCGCCCGCCGCCGCGCCGCCCAGGCCGTCCGCGACCACCATGCCGTAGCCTTCTTCCTCGAACAGCGTGTCGGCATGACCATCGAGGTTCGTCGCCAGCGGCGTCAAGTATCGGCCGAAGCGGCAGACGAGGTAGTGATCTTCATTGTTGGGGCGAAGCAGGCCGGGGTTGGTGACGGCGCCGCAATCGACGCGGACGCGGCCGACGCCGGCCGTCGCCGTCGTGACCGCGTCCTGACTGAAGATGGGCAGTTCCGCGGTATCGCCCATGCCGGTGTCGCCATTGTGGATCATAACTGCCTCCGATGCTCCGCGCAACTTATTGGACGCGGCGGATTCAAATTGAACTTCAATCGACGTACATGAACGCGTTCACATTGAACAACGCGAGCGCGAACTCGCGCAGCGGATGGGCGTTCAAGAACTCCATGGCCACGTCGCGCTCGCGCGGCGTCGGCGTTCGGCCCGCCGTCAGCCAGAACGCGCGCTCCACCTGCCTGCCACGGTCGTCGCCGCACTCGCGCTTGAGGCGATCGGCGAACCCGTCGGCCAGGCGATTCGACAGCGTGCCATTGAGCCATTCCAGCGCCTGCAGCGGATGCGTGCTCGATTCGCGACGCTGACAGCTAATCGCGGCGTCCGGCTGATCGAACACCTGCCCGAACGGCAGCTGCAAATTGCGTTTGACCGCGAGAAAAATCGAACGTCGATCGTGCTCTTTTTCGTCCAGCGTCACCGCCCATGACGCGGGATCGTACAGGAGAATGGTGAGGTCTTTTGGGACCGGTATCATCACGCTCGGGCCGCCGGTTATCAGGTTGAGCTTGCCGGAGACGCTCAGCATCGAATCGCGAATCTCCTCGGCCGAGAGGCGTCGGCGCGGGAATTGCGTCAGCAGGCGATTTTCCGGATCAAGTTTCTTGACGGCGGCGGCATCGGCGGCGATCGACGATTGCCGATACGTGCTGCTCAAGACGATCAAACGATGAAGCGGCTTGACACGCCGGCCGTTGGCGACGAGTTCGTTTGCCAGCCAATCGAGCAGCTCCGGATGGCTCGGCGCCGCGCCGTTGACGCCGAAATCGTTGGCCGTCGCGACGATGCCTTTGCCGAAATGGCCTTGCCAGATGCGATTGACGAAGACGCGCGCGACGAGCGGATGATTCGGATCGTTGAGCCAATTGGCGAGTTCGGTGCGCGGTTTCTCAACGTCCGGAGGCAACTCCGGCGCGTCTTTGGCCAAGAGCACGCTCAGGGCGCGCGGCCCCACGGGGACGCCTTTCTTGTCGGCGTCGCCGCGCCGCAGCACGTGAATCGGCGTGCGTTCGCCGTTCTTGACGGTGCTGATCGTCGGCAACGGCTCCGGTTGACTGCGGCGCAAATCGGCGATTCGTTTTTCCAACGCCTTGTTCGCGTCGCCCGATTTGCCTTGAATCTCCTTGGTCAGCTTCTTGATCTCTTTTTGAATCGCATCATTCTTCGTCTTCCACTCGCTTTGAGCCTTGGCGTCCGCGAGCACCAGCTCGTGCTCCTGAGCCGACGCGAGGAAAGCTTGCAAGCGATAGTAATCCTTCTGACTGATGTCATCGAAACGATGATCGTGGCAACGCGCGCAGCCCATCGTCAGGCCGAGAAACGCGGCGCCGATGGCGTCGGTCATTTCCGTGAGCACTTCATTGCGGCTATGCGCGACGAGCTGATTGCCGGCGTTGCGGCGCACGGGGCCGAGGCGGTGGAAGCCGGCGGCGACCCATTTGTCATGTTCATTCAACCGGTTCCTAACGGAACTCGGCTCGCCCAATTCGTCGCCGGCGATTTGTTCGAGGAGGAAGCGGTCGAACGGCATGTCGTCGTTGAACGCCTGGATCACGTAATCGCGATAACGCCACGCGCCGGGGCGGT
>DAIOGM010000196.1:0-7355 GCA_036745215.1 Gemmataceae bacterium | reverse complement strand
AAGCCCTCCGATTCGGCGTAGCGCACCACGTCGAGCCAGTGCCGTCCCCAGCGTTCGCCATAACGCGGGCTGGCGAGCAGGCGATCAACCAGCTGCTCGAGCGCCGCTTGCGGTTTCGCGGCCGAATCCTTCACGAACGCCTCGACCTCGTCCGGTGTCGGCGGCAAGCCGGTGAGGTCATAAGAGATTCGCCGTATCAACGTCGCCGCGTCCGCTTCCAGCGCCGGTTTCAAGCCGGCGCGTTGCATCTTGTCGAGCACGAACGCGTCCACGGGATTGCGAATCCACTTCGCGTCGAGCGCCGGCACACTCGGGCGTGCGCGGGGCTTGAGCGACCAATGTTCAGACGCCGAACTAGGCGCGGCAAGGACGATCGCCGCGCCGATCAAGGCTATTGCTTTTCGCTTTATCATGGAATTACCAGGCCGCAGAGTTTCGCTTCCTTGAGTTTACCCGTAATTCCCACGAATTCCACGCCGAAAAAAGCTGGTAGTGGGTCCGTTTGTACAGATCTTTGGAGTGCGGCGATTTGACGCCGCTTTCTTTCCTTCTTTCTTTGAAAATTTGATGGCAAATGAAAAAAGAAGGAAAAAAAGAAAGCGGCGTCAAACCGCCGCACTCCAAAGTGACTCATCACCAAAAAGCTGGTTTCTTTTGCAAGAATCAGCAACAATCGCCATAATGGACACGTCCAATCTCTTGACGCAACGTCCTTTCTCCCAACAACCGGAGGCGACAATGGCCGGCGATCAAACCAAAGCCGAAACCGCGAAACGCCCCGTGGTCGTGTTGCGCGAGTACTCCGGCGAAGCGCGGCGGCATCTTCTGCGGCTCTTGCCCGCGTCGATGGTCAGCGTCGGCGCTCACGTTTTGTTGTTCCTGTTGTTTTTCCTGTTCACAGCCGCTTCGCCGTCGCCGGCGGTGACGGACGCGGCGCGCGTTAATGGCACGATTGAGGCGGAACTAACGGACGAGATCCCGAAACGTTCGTTCGCCACCGACGACTTCGACCCCTCCGTTCTGGAGCCGGGTATCGATATCAATTATCCCGTCGATCGCATCGACAAAATCAGCGTCCCGGGCGACCCCGATCCGGCCGCGAAGGTCGGCGGCATCGGCGGCAAGGACGACGCGCCGCCGGTGAGCATTCCGGCGCCCGGCGGCTACGGCAAGTCCGGCCTCGGCGGGTCGATCGATACGCTCGGCAAAGGCAACAGTAAGCTGGACGGCCCAGCCGGCGGCTACAACGAACGCGGCCTGCCCTTGATTCCCGGCGGCATCAACAGCCGCAGCGGCGCGACGCGCGACTTCGCACTGCGCGCCGGCGGCGGCACCGATGCGTCGGAGGCGGCGGTCGGTCGCGGTCTGCGCTGGCTCGTCCGCCAGCAGATGCCCGATGGCCGCTGGATGCTCAATAGCCCAAATCTTCCCGATCGCGATCGTGGCG
Organism: Gemmataceae bacterium; assembly: GCA_036745215.1. Classification (GTDB taxonomy): domain Bacteria; phylum Planctomycetota; class Planctomycetia; order Gemmatales; family Gemmataceae; genus SIAQ01. The sequence goes on along the minus strand of DAIOGM010000196.1, from coordinate 5,908 downwards.
CCGAAGCCAACGACATCGCCGCCACCGCGCTCGGCCTGTTGCCGTTCCTCGCCGCCGGCAAAACGCACAAGCCCGACAAGGACAATTCGTTCGACAAGACTGTCGATAAAGGTCTCAAGTTCCTGCTTCGCTCGCAGAACAAGGACGGCTACTTCGGCGTCAGCATGTACGCCCATGGACTGGCGACGATTGCCGTTTGCGAAGCGTTCGGCCTGAGCCAGGATCCGCTCTTGCGCCGCCCCGCGCAGAACGCCGTGAATTTGCTCATCAACACGCAGCACGAGACCGGCGGCTGGCGTTACAGTCCGACGAAACAGCCAGGCGATATGTCGATCTCCGGCTGGCAGATCATGGCCATCAAAAGTGCGCAGATGGCCGGGCTCGACGTGCCGACGGTCACGGTCGTCCGCGCCAAGTCGTTCCTCAATAGCTGCGCGAACGCCGACGAAGGCTACGGCTATGTCGCGGGCGGCGGCAGTAGTCCACGCATGACCGCGGTCGCTCTGTTGTGCCGACAGTACATGGACAACTGGGGCCCATCCCATCCGCGCATGATCAAGGCGATCGACCGCCACATCAAGACTAATTCGCCCGATCGCCAGGACGTCTATTACTACTATTACGCAACGCAAGTCATGCATCACTTCGGCGGCGAGGCATGGCGCGACTGGAACGAAAAGATGCGCGAAGCGCTCATCCAGAAGCAGGACGGGAATGCCGCAAGTGCGAACTTCGGAAGCTGGAGCCCGGCCGGCGATCCCTATGGCCGAGCCGGCGGCCGCTTGATGATGACGTCGCTCAATCTATTGACACTCGAAGTCTATTATCGCTATCTGCCGCTTTACTATCGCGACGCCGGCTACAAGTTGGACGACGCGGTCAAGAAGGCGTTGTAATGTAGTCCTCACGCTCTGCGTGAGGTCGTTTTGGTCCGTATCAATAAGACGAGTTCATGTCCGAAAACCAAGCCTACGTCCTCGGCCAATCGCAACGCGCGGCGCGTCGGCTCGAAATCCAGGACGCGCACTTCGCAGAAGTCTCCGAGCAATTGCTGGATGAACTCTCACTCAAGCCAGGCGACCGCGTCATCGAGTTCGGGTGCGGCGCCGGCAGCTTCAGCCGGCGCGTCATGCGTCGCCTCGGCACGGGCGGCGTCCTGGTCGGCGTCGATTGCACCGATGGATTGCTCGCGCAAGCGCAAACGGCATTGGCAAATCTAGGACCGGCGAAATTCGAGCCAGTGCTCGCTGATGTCGCCAAGCTCGGCAATTGGCTCAACGGCGCCGACGTGGTGCTCGCGCGCACGATGCTGCATCACATACCGATGGTCGAATTCGTCCTCGGCCGGCTGCGGGCGTCGTTGCGGCCGGGCACGCGCATCGGCTTTCTCGAACCCGATTTTCGCACACCGCTAGCGCGTTTGGCGTACCTCGAAGCCACCGGACGAGCGGAGTTGGCGCCATTAAAAGTGTGGGCGTTCGCCATCAATCAGCTTTACCTGGCGACGCGCATTTCGCCCGACGTTGGCGCGACGCTGGCGCAGACGTTGACGACGGCCGGTTATGCCAACGTGCGCGCTCACTGGACGGAAACACGCTCCAGCGCCATCACAGTTGAGAACATGTTGATGTTCTACGACGAGGTTCGCGACCGCTTGCAGAGCCTCAACATTCTGACGGCCGCCGAGGTCGAAGAACAGCAACGCTTGCTGAGAGCCTTACCCACGGACAACCTTCCCGCCGCCTGGGGAATCTATCGCGTGACGTGCGAAGCCTAATCGGCGTTGATCGCGGTCCATGTCTTGCCGGATTGCGTGATCGTGCCGCGAAACATGCCGGTCGTGGAATACGGCGTCGCGAAGTTGCCCTTGGCGTCGAGCGCGATGAGGCCGCCGGCGCCGCCCGGAATCTTGGGCAGGCCCGCCAGTACTTCGGGCGCCGCCTTGGTCAGGGCGTCGCCGCGATACTTCATGCGGGCGGCGATGTCCGACGCAACGGTGTGACGGATGAACAACTCCCCTTTACCGGTGCAGGAAACCGCGCACGATTCGTTTTCGGCATACGTGCCCGCGCCGACGATCGGCGAATCCCCGATGCGGCCCGGTCGCACATACGTAATTCCACCGGTAGACGTGCCGGCCGCGAGGTTGCCCTGATTATCGCATGCGACGGCGCCCACGGTTCCATAATGGTCGAGTTCGCCGTCGCCCTTGGCTGTCTTTTTCCGGGCCGACGCGTCCGCATTTTGCAATTCCTTCCACGACCGATCCGTCCAAAAATACAGCGGACTGACCAGCTCCATGCCCTGATCGCGGCAAAAGCGTTCCGCGCCGTCGCCGATCATGAAGACGTGCTCCGATTTTTCCATGATCAGGCGAGCCGCGGAAATCGGGTTCTTCAAGCGATTGATCGCGGCAACCGCCCCGGCTTTCTTCGTCTTGCCGTCCATGATCGACGCGTTGAGTTCATTGCGGCCATCGCGATTGAAGACCGCGCCTTTGCCGGCGTTGAAGTGCGGCGAATCCTCCAGAACCTTGATCGCGGCTTCGACAGCGTCGAGGCTCGAACCTTTGCCGAGCGCCTGATGGCCGGTCTTGAGCGCCAGTTCCAGCGCGTCGCGATATTGCTTCTCGGTATCCGGCTTCATGTTCTTGCGATTCATGCTGCCGGCGCCGCCGTGGATGACGAGGACGATTTTGTCTTGGGCGACGGCTGGAATTGCAAAACAAATGACGACGAACAAGGCGAGGATTGTACGCATGGCGAAAACCTCCAGACGACGTGTTGAATCGAGGCAACGGAAACAAGATTTTGAAACGCAGAGATCGCAAAGACCGCGGAGAGCCGAACTTTGCGGCCTCAGCGCCTCTGCGTTTCATTTTCTTCAGCGTTCGCGTTTCAGACGCTCGCGCGTCACTTCCGCCAAATACTTCACCGGCAAGCTGCCGTGATCGAGAGCCGCTTCGTGAAAGCGGCCCAAGTCAAAGTTCTTACCCATCTCATTCTGCACGCCTCGCCGCAAGCGCTGGAACGCCATGCGGCCGACAAAGTAGGTGGACAACTGCGTCGAACTTTGCTTGGCCCGCAAGATCTTCAAGATCGCCTCGGCTTCCGACTGGAACGCTCGCAGGATGAGGAACTGAATCGCTTCCTCGTCGGTGATGTCGGTGCAGTGCATCTTGTAGTCGAGGATCGCGTTGCACACGGTGCGCATGTACCACTTCAATTGATGCAGGCGAAGCTTCAAATCGCCGCCGCCGTAGCCTTCGTCGAGCATCACTTTTTCGACGTAAACGGCCCAGCCTTCGGCGAAGATGCCGGAGGAGTAGACCTTGCGGATCAGCGATGGATGCCGATTGGCGTATTCCAGTTGCACGTAATGACCGGGGTACGCTTCGTGAATCGTGAGGATTTGCAAGATGTGGCGATTGTACTCTTCCATGAAGCTGGCGACGCGCTTGGCGTCCCACTCGCGCGGCGGCGGGCTGATCGCGTAAAAGCTGGCGGCCTTCGCGTCGAGCGGCGGCGCGGAGTTCAAGTACGCGACCGAGAAGCCGCGCTGGAATTCCGGCATCTCGATGATCTTGCAGCGATCCGGCTCCGGCAGGCGCAAGATGTCCTTGGCCTTGATAAATTGCTTGATCTTCTCGACACCGGCCCGCGCGTCCACAATCAGATCGTCGGCCTTGCCGTGTTCCTTGCTGGTCGCGTCGAGAACGAGACGGATCGCTTCGCGACGGCCCTTGTCGTCGTCAACGGGGAGAATCTTTTTCGGAAACACCTGATGCCAGAGCTGGCGGGCGATGACGTACATTTCGCCTTCGACGCGATTGGCTTCCTCCTCTGCTTCCTTGAGCACCTCGTCCGCGCTGACGCCGGCGTCGAGTTCGAGCAGGAATTTCTCCGCAAAGCGTTTCCTGCCGATGCGCCAGTCGCCGGTCGAACGCGGCAACACGTCGTTTTCGAGAAACTGTTGATGCTCCTTGAGAATCGGCACGAGCGTCTTGACGGCCTTCTTCAAATCGCTGTTGGCCGCGTCGTCGCCCGCGAGGTCGAAGATGCCGCGCTCGTAAAAAGCGATGGCGCCCCGGTTTTGCTTGATGGCGACTTCGGTCAGCGCTCGGGGCGGGTTCTTGATGCTGTCCCGGGCCGCTTGCGTGATCTTCGGCATCTGGGCCATGCGGGCGGTCGAATTGCGCACGTTGACGGGCTGCGGCAACGTCGATTGCGTGAGGAGCGCGTAGACGCTTTCGGTGATGTAGTGATTGTAAACGCGCGGATCGTTGGCGAACGCGTCGCTGTTGTCGGCACGCCAGATTTCTTTTTTCAGCTCGTGCTGCCAGATCTCGAAGTCGATTTGCGCGGATCGGGATAATTGCTTATAGTCAATCCTCTTGGGCAAGTCGGCCAACGTCTTGCGCGTGCGTTCGATCGCGGATTGCCGGGCTTTCGGCGAAATGTCGTCGAGCTTGTCGTCGAAGTCGTGTTGGCCGATTCGCGTCGCAAAGAGCGGGTGCTGCTTGAACTCGGCGTCGAGGTATTGCTTGAAATGGCGTTCGAGGTTCACGTCTTCGGTCCCCGGCTGGGCGTTTGACGCGGCGACGAATAGGAACAAAACAAGAATGGATGCGCGTTTCATTGAGAATTACCTTATCCCGCTTGCGTTTAGCGCTCGCGTGGCGCCATGCGAGCGCTAAACGCAAGCAGCGGACGCCCGTATCATATTGGATACCATACGAGGCGCTTGCCATGAACCAAATTCTCATCACCGCCGACCGATTATGGGACGGCACCGGCAACGCGACCATCCAGCGCCCCGTGATGCGCATTGCGGGATCGACGATCGATCGCGTCGAATCGAGCCTTCCGCAACCAACATCGTCGAGCGGCGAACGCGTTGATTTCCCCGGCTGCACGATCTTGCCGGGACTGATCGACACGCATGTGCACCTCGTCATGTCCGCTCTGGAAACGAATGAGGCGATCATCGCCCAGGTGACGAGCGAGAGCGAATCGCAATTGTTGGCGCGCATCGCCGTCAACGCGGAAGCGGCGCTGCGATCCGGCCTGACCACGATCCGCGATTGCGGCGGCACCAGGACGCACGTCCAGCAAATTCGCGATCACATTCGACGCGGCGAAATCGTTGGCCCCGATATTCTCGCGTGCGGCTCCCCCATCACCACGACGCGCGGCCATTGTAATTGGCTCGGGTTGATCGCGGATTCGTTCGAAGAAGTCGAACGGGCCGCGGACCGCATGCTCGCCGAAGATGCTGACTTTCTGAAAGTCATGGCGACCGGCGGCAACATGACCGCGTCGAGCGATCCGATGAAAGCGCAGTACGATGGCCGAACGCTGATGCGCATCGCCGACATGGGCCGAGCCGCGAACAAGCACGCCGCCGCGCATGTGCTGAGCCGGACCGCGTTGCCGGACGTGGTGGCGGCGCGGTATCGGACGATCGAGCATTGCGACTGGCGCGTCGAAGAATGGCGTTACGAGTTCGACCCGGAGCTGGCGCGCAAGATCGTCGATCAAAACCAATACGTTGGGTTGACGATGTCCGGCCTGGCGCGGCGATCGTTCTTGCCGCAAATCCAAACTTTCGACATCGGCCCCGTCAAACGCCTCGACGCCCGTTTTGCGTGCGAGCGGCGCATGATCGACTTCGGCATTCGCTATACGATTCACTCCGACGCGGGGGTGCGGTGCTGTCCGATCGACCAGTTCGCGCTCGGACTGCGGGCCGCGGAGGTTGAGCTCAAGTTGACGCCGAGTGAGATTTTGCGGGCCGCGACATCGACGGCGGCGGAGGCGATTGGATTGAACGATCGCGGTTTGTTGCAAGCGGGCAAGCGGGCGGATTTGATCGTCGTCGAGGGGGATCCGCTGCGCGATTTGAAGCG
>DAIOGM010000195.1:0-13037 GCA_036745215.1 Gemmataceae bacterium | reverse complement strand
GAAAGGTTAGCAAATGGTTCTGTAGTAGTAATTCCGTCTACCATGTAACTATAAGGGCCTCCTGCACCACCCGTTGTTGAAGTAACATCAATTGCTCCATCGCTTCCATTACAAGATGCGTTTGTTACAGCGAATGTTCCTTTAATTCTTGGATTAGTATTTCCAATGGTAACGCTTACTTGATCTGGACACTGATCACTTGGATCATCAGCCACTAAAATTGAGTACGTTCCATTTGGAGGTAAGTTCGTTATCGTATGAGGTGAAGTAAACGACAACCAACTGCCGCCGCGGATGATTCGCGCCTATCAGTTGAAGCGTGCCGGCCAAGCGGGCCCGTGGATCGCCGGCATGACGCTCGACCCCGCAGTAACAGCGGAAGCGTGGTGCCATCAGCGCGGCTACGTCTGTTTCATTCAGGAGTTGCATGGCCGCAAGGTCAAGGCGGGCGAGACGTTCGGGGCGGCGTATGTCGTCGGTTATTTTGATGATCTGAAGGCGATGGAAGCGGCGTATGATCGGCACAAGGGGGCGCGGGGGATTGAAGTTGGCGAGAAGGGTTGGCTGACGCGCTAGGGTGAATCCCAGCTGACGAGCGAAGTCATGATGGAATCAACCCTCGTTCGCCGAAAGATTCGCGTCGGAGTGTGAATTTTCGCGCATCGCAATAATTCAGTGTTCGTTTTGGCTGTTGAAATCGTTTATTTCGTGAAAAGTTCATGCAATGGCACTTGCAATTCGCGAAGGAGGAGGGATACAGTGGGGTCTGGTCAAATTCACACCTCATGACCAAGGAGCCCGCCATGTCTCTCCCCAGCACGATTCGCAAGTTTGTCCATTGGGTTTGTCGGATATCACTCAAGGAAAACTGGATTTATCAGGCCATGTTCGCGCCGGCCACGGTCAGAAAAGCTGCGACGACATTCCGGCCGTGGATCGAAAGCTTGGAGGTCCGCATCAATCCAGGCGGCAGCGGCGGGAGCGCCGGCACTCATGCGCCGGTGACAATGGACAATACGGTTGGAACGTCGGAAGATACGCCATACACATTTCAGCTGGCGGACTTCGATTTCAGCGATCCAAACGACGATCCGGTTGACGATTTTGCTGCGGTGAAGGTGATCAGTTTGCCTACGAACGGGACCTTGGTTTTGGGCTTCGACGGCGTTGCGTTGGACCAGGAAATCGATGTGGCAGACATCGAAGCCAACAAGCTTCGATTCATACCGGACCTCAATGAGTTTGGCAGTGCGTACGCGACCTGGAATTTCGCCGTCGTAGACAGCAGCAGCACCAACGATACGAGCGCAACGCATACCATGACCATTAACGTTGCTGCCGTGGATCCGTTTGTATATTTCGCAAGCTATGAATTCGGCGGCAATCAAGGCGAAACAGCCCAGATCACGGTTGCCCTATCCGAAACCTCAACCGAGGACGTTACGGTTTACTGTGAAACGACCGACGTTACCGCCGAGGCGGGCGAAGACTACACAGCGTTTGGCGATTACGTGACGATTCTGGCCGGCTATCTTAGCGCCACGTTTGATATCATTCTGTTAGAGCAGACTGAGGCTGAAGACGCGAAGTCCTTCACCATTTCGATGAGTGATCCAACGAACGCCGACATTGGCGACGCATCTGTAGCGAACTTCGTAATAGTTACGACGTTAGGAGCTGAAGAGGACCCTATAGACGAATTAAACGAGCTCGGGGGTCAGATTGATGATCGATTGGAAACCATTGATGGACTAATTACACAGTTCAATGGGTATTCCTCGCAATTGCCAGGTCTTCGCCAAGCAGAGGACGATTGGGATTACTTCGGCGTATTGAGTGAAATATCGACCAATGTCCTCAACGGTCTAAATGGCCTTTTGAGTATTTCCGACCAGATCATTTCGCACGGTGAGGACGCCGCTTCGGCCGAGAAGTCTCAGGGCATGAAGTATCGAATATTCGGCATAAACGCACATATGTCCGAGCTAACGAGCAAGTTGACGCAAGTTACGACTGCGCTCGGGAATGAAAAGGCTGTGTTCGAAGCAACTTATGATAACGCCGACAATGTAGTATTTGCACTTCAGCAACTTATCAATCCCGTTCAAGCAAGAATTAACCGAGCCAACAACATTTTCACTGCTAACATCAACCACGCAATTCCTGAAAGCGCACCGGCTAGCATCGCCACATTAAATTCGAACTTTGGAGACATGTCAACTTTGTTTGCTGCGGTGGTTGCTCGCCACGTTGCTATAATCGCATTCGATATCTCTTTGTACGCAATCGCGGTAGATGGATCGTTTAACCGCTTCAGCTATGACTCAGTCCTTCTTAGTTTGAGTTCATTTGCCACTGCGAATTTTGTGGATTGCACAGACAACGGCCAGAATGCGTTCTCGGTGGTCAACAAAAGGACGGCGGCATATGCGGATATTAATGTGAACGATGTCTATGCCATCAAAGGACTCGAACAGTATGTTACTAACTTTGCGTCATACCTCCTTAGCGAGAGAAACTTGGTCAATGCCCAATACGCTTATATGTTTGGAATTCTCCAAGGGGACGAAGATGATTCCATATTAGTTAGTCTAAGCGCCTGTGCAACGGAACTGAATAATGGTTATCAAATCCTGATAACGGTGTGATTTTGCATTTGACCCAAATTTGCGTATCGTGTTCGGCAACTCACAACTAGGCTTACAAGTGGTTAGAAGGTAATTCGCAATGGTCTCAAACTACTACCACGTTATTGCATTGCAAGTGCTGCTGGCCTGCACACTTTATGGAACTCAATTCGTAAGTCCGGATCAATACAAAGAGTCCATACTAGTGCTAAAACTGCAAACAAAGCTCACAATCAAAGAAATGCACCACTTGGAGCACAGTTATAATATTAATGCGTTAGCGTTCAGTCCGAACGACAAATACCTTGCTGTGGGCGATGACAAAGGTGCCGTCCTTTGGGATCCGTCCAAGGGCAACAAGGAAAAAACATTTGACACCTACAAGTCAGTCGTGTCACAAGTTTTCTTTACGCCAGATGGAGAAAAGCTTGTTGGCATTTACCGAGAATTTGGTGGCGGGACGACCAAGATGTGGGATATTGCATCCGGCCGCGAGATTTTTTCCAAGCCGAAAACTGGGATTTTTGGAATCCTTCCGAACGGCAAGGAGTTTGTTAGCCACGCCGAAGGCATCGCCCGTTTCCACGACGTCAAAACGTTTGATGTGATTCGCCAATTCCGCATTCTTCCAACTGCCGTTGGCATCGATTGGGTCGCGCTTAGTCCGGACGGCAAGATGATCGCCAATGGTTCGTCCATTGACAAAACGATCAAAACTTGGAGCGTCGACTTCGGTGGCGAGTTCGCAACGTTGAAAGGGCATAAGGTCATACTTCGCGGGCTTAGTTTCAGCAAAACTGGAAAGTGGGTTGCGGCAATCGGCGGCGACAATGCCGTCCGTTTATGGAACTCCAAAACCGGGGAACTCATTTACACCGTTACGCTCGAGGGTCGACCAACGAGTATGGCATTGAGTGCGGACGAAAAATGGCTCGCAGTTGGGATCGCCACACCACCAAATCACAAACTTGCCATTTATGAGGCCGCAAAAGGAATGGAAGCTTTTGCTGTTGGACTTAAATCTGGAGCTATTCGGGCGATTGAATTCGACTCGAAAACGAACGTAATCGCATGTGCCAGCGGCAAAACTGTGCAACTATTCACGTTCACAACTGATACAGAAAAAAAACCGATGAAGTCGAAGTGACTCGCTTGAATGCAGTTTCTCGTCAGGAAAGACCCCATTTTTGCATTCGATCCCACTAACGCCCCAGCAAAATTTGCGTTCTGACATTTCATGACCTAAGTTGGTACAGAGGCTAATCCGTCCTAGTCCTTTCCTGCCGTGCTCCTACTCCCCCGGGAACTAGGTTTCACTGCCTCCCTGAAGGCTTCGAGTTCGACCCACGCGGACTTTTTGGAGAGCAGGTCTACGTCATGGCGATTTCTTCCAGCGGCGTCCTGATGGATACGCTGCGCCAGCAGTCTCTGCTGTCGCCCGAACAGCTTGCGCAGTTGCCGCACCTGAGCATCGGCCGTTGCAGCGATGCGCGCAGCGTCGCCAAGATGCTCATCCAGCGCGGCTGGCTGTCGGTCTATCAAGTCAATCAACTTCTCATCGGCAATACCCAGGATCTCAACATCGGCCCGTACGCCGTCATCGACAAGCTCGGCCAGGGCGGTTTGAGCCAGGTCTACAAGGGCCGGCATCGCGAAACGGACGCCATCGTCGCCATCAAGATCATCAAGGCGGAAGTGTTCGCCAACGCCGAGGGCCGGCAACAGTTTCTCCAGGAAGTCGATGCGATGGCCCGGCTCGATCACGAGAATATCGTGCAGTTCTGCGACGCGGACCAGTGGCGCGACACGTTTTACTTCGCGATGGAGTACGTGGACGGCACCGACCTGGGCAAGGTCATTCGCCTGTGCGGCCCGCTCGCGGTGCACGAGACGTGCGATCTCATTCGCCAGGCGGCCCTCGGCTTGCAGCACGCGTACGAGCGCAACCTGATTCATCGCGACATCAAGCCGGTGAACCTGTTCTTGACACAGACCGCGGTGCAAAACCCCGCCATGGCAATGTTCGCGACGAAGAATGAATCGCCGACCTCGGAGAGTCCGACCGTGGTGGCGCGGTCCATCATCAAGATTCTCGACTGGGGTCTGGCGAGTTTGAAGAAGCCGATCGGGGCGAACAAGGAGCTAGTCAACGAAAGCGTTGCGCGCAGCATCGTCGGAACGGCGGACTATCTGGCGCCGGAGCAGGCGCGCAACTCGTGCATGGCGGACATTCGCAGCGATATCTACAGCCTGGGCTGCACCTGTTATTTCCTGTTAACGGGACAGCCGCCGTTTCCGGACGGTGCGTTGATGCAGAAGATCTTGCAGCATCAGCAAGCCGAGCCGAAGCCCCTCGCCGAGTTTCGCGTTGATGTCAATCCGGGGGTGGAGGCGTTGATCAAGCGCATGATGGCGAAGGCGCCGGAGAATCGCTTTCAGACGCCGGCGTCGGTCGCATTAGCACTGTCGGAGTTCACGACTCCGCCGCCGACGCAGACGAAATCGGGCTTGCTGCGCTTGCAGCGCTCAAAGCTGCCGACGCGTGACGACACGCCGCTGCCGCCGCCGCTCGCCGGCCGTCCGGTGACGCCGCGTTCGCCGGACGACACCGAATGCAGCAGTCTCGATGACAGCAAGAAAACGCTGCACCACTGAAGAATGACGAATGACGAAGCACGAATGACGAAAGAATGACGAAATCCGAATGCCGAATGAATGCGATCTGCATTGATTTCGGCATTCGTCATTCGTGCTTCTTTCGTCATTCGTGCTTCGTCATTCGTCATTTCGCTATATGCCTGCCGATTGCAAATCGCGATACAGCCGATCGAAAATGTACGCACCCAGGTTCAGGCCCCGCTCGATGTAGTAGCGCCGCTTCGCGTCGTCCCAGTTCGGCTCGACGACGGCGAAGAACTCCTCCGCGTGCCGCTCGTCGATCTCCGCATGCAGCTTGTAGTGCACGAGATTATCCGACGTCACCCAGCCGTTGTCCACGACTGCCTTGCCGATGACCGACGAGATGCCGGCGAAGGCGTGCTCGATGATGCCCATGCAGCCGATGCCGACTTCGAGTTCGTCGAGGACGCACGCCGCGGTGAGCGTGCTGTTGAACGCGCGCAGGACGTGCGAGACCGGCATGTTCTGCAGCTTGTCGGGGTCGCTGCCGATCGAGCGCAGGAATTGCTGGAACGTGTTGTGATGAAAGCGTTGCTCGTCGAATTCGCCATGTTCTTCGACGAGGTTGTGCAGGACATCGAGGCGCAAGCGCGGATCGGGGATCTTGCCGACGAGCGCCGCCATTGGCCGCGGGAAGAACGTCACGGCGAAGAAGAAATGCTCCTGCGATTTGCGAAACGCGTCGAGCGACATGGAACGATCGCGCAGCGCCTGGAGATACGGATTGTTCATGATATCGAAGCGTTTCAGGACGGCGTTGGCGCACGCGGTGACGCGCGGCGCGCGGCTCGTTTCGCTCATGTCAAATCTCCGCGGTGTTGATATTCCACAAGACGCCCGGCTCGAAACCGGCGCCGTAGACCGTCGCCGGCGCGTCGATGATTTCGATGCCTGCCAGCGCTGCCCGAAACGCGTCGGCGTCGGGCCGCGGGACAGCGACGAACAGGGCGGGGAAACCCAGATCGGTTGCGAGAAGCAGGGCGTAACGCAACAGGGCCGCGCCGGCGTCGATTTTGGTATATGCGAAACACGACAAATGAGCGCTGATCATTTCGCCGCCATCGTCGGTGATGAGCCGTTTGGCGCGGCGCGTGTCTTCGAGTCGGCCACAGGCGTCGCCGCTGGGCGCCACGAGCCAGCCGGGTCGAATCTCCGAACGCTCCATCGGGTTTCCGCCGGGGCACGCGTAACGTCCGGCGCTGAGGCGACGATAGCACGCGGGGCCGACCTTGTCGCCCGAAATCCAGGCGGGATCCAGCGGTTCGTTTTTTCCCGCGATCAGACGAAGGACCGCGATCTTGGCCAGCTCATGAAACGGCGGAATGCCGAGCCGGCCGGTGTAACGCGTCGGCACGACCGGCGTGCCGTCCATAACGACGCTGAACGCGGATGTCACGCGCGGCGACGCCCACGCCACGGCCGACGTGGCGAGCAGCGGCAGCGTGCGACCGCCGCGCATGGCGGGATCGACCTTGAGATCGCCCAGGTAAACGCTCGGCAACAGCTCGCCGGCCGGGTGCTGCACGTCGCGAATCGCGGCGCCGAGCACGCCGGCGACGCGGCCGATCCGTTCGGCGACGAAGCACGCGGCGTCGCCCATCGCGCGAAAAAAGCGCGGATAGTCCGCGCCATGCGAGATGCGAAAGAATCGCCCCGGCCCGAGCGGATACGTGAACTGCTGCTCGAATCGCTCCAGCGCCTGCGCGAGCGCCGGCGGCGGCGCGTCTTGAAGCTGATGCACCGTCATCGCTTCCTCCCCAGGTGCAGACCCCGATAGAAGAAGCTGCGATCGGCCCCGTGCAACCTGGCCGCGTCATCGACGTGCCATTCGAACATCGGTCCGAGTGCGGGAATGTCGAGCGTCGAGTTGAGCTGGCGAATGAGCGTCCACCCACCGGGCCGCAATGCGCGCGCGGCGACGTCGAGCGTGTGCGTCGCTTTTTCTGGAGTCAGCCAGTCAAGGATGTTCGACAGATGCACGAAATCAAACGCCGCGGGCTCCGCTTGCAGCGCGTCGGCCATGAAGCCATTCGCCCGGGTGGTCGTGGCGGCAAGATTCCGATCTTGCCGATCATGTACAACGGCAAGATCGGAATCTTGCCGCCACGTATCCAGCCACGGAATGCGCACCGCCGGATAACACCCCTTGAGCATTTGCCAAAGATACGGATTGTCCGCCGCCGGCAGCGTCGCCAGCACGTGGCGGATGCGCCGCGCGAAATGGCGGGCGAACGGCTCGACCGGATTATTCGTCGCCTCCGCCCCGAAGAGCCGCACGAGGTTCGGCAGCGCGAGAACCTCGTCAAGCGCCTCATCCATTCGGCGGCCCAACGGCGTCGTCGACTCGACGCGCCGCGCTTGCTCGACCGGATCGCGCAGCCGCAAGAGCGCATCGAGCGCGTCCGCTTGATCGGCCAGTGAACGCGTCAACTCCGCGAAGCAGCGTTCGTAGCGGCCTGCATGATCTGGCCCAAGCGCGGCGACAGTGTCAAGTGGGCCGAGGGCGTCCGCGCCAAGATCGAGCGCGGCCAGGTGTTCGCGCAGCCGGGCTGATCGATCGTTCATCGGCGCGTGGCCGAGCAGCGCGGCGCGTTCGTCGGCGTTGGCCGTTTGCAGCAATCGCAACTTGAGCCGAGCGAGCGCGAGCTGTGCGGGATTGGGATCAACGAGGTGCAGCCGGCCGACTTCGGGCATCGCCGCCAAAAGCGCCGCCGTACAGCCGCCGGACGCGATCATCGCGACGTGTGCGTTGGCGCCGATTCGTTCGACGACCCAGCGATCGACGAGCGGATCCTCGCGCACCTGTGCAAACGCGATCGGCAAAACGGCTGCCTTCTCGACCCATGCGGGCAACGTGGGATTCATGCGGGAAATTATAGCGGTTGCCGGCCACGCACGCCGAGCGTCCATTTACCCAACGGCGCCTGGGTAACTCGAAATGCGAAAAACACGGGGGATATTGGCGAAACCGGGGCACTTCCCCACGTGCGTGCGCCTCAAGGTACTTTGAATCAGTCCAGGCGGTCAGGCAACCGACCTTGACATACTTGCTTCGGCGACGCCGCTATTTATTTTGTGTTTGTGCTTAACGTGATATGACGCGCCGAATGCGTTCGGCGTGCCATCCAGCTTGGGCGACATTGCAAGTAAAAGACCGGAATTTGCGGGCAAATAGTCATCCGTTCCGTTACTATGCACACGGAGTTGCAGACACAGTGGTTCGGCGGAAAGATTGATGCCTCAACGATCCGGTTTCTGCTCGGCGTAAATGGCGTACTGTTTTCCGCGAATTACTTTCAGGTCGTTCATTACAACGGAGAATCCGATGGTTACCTCACGCCGAAGGTCAGTCGCCGATTGGGATCCGTACTCGCTGTTATGGTCCACACAGTTTAACGACCAAAGAAACCCGGAGACGCTTGGTAAAAAGGCTCGGGACCAGTACGACCGGCTTAAGTTCGAGCTGAAAATGAAGGCGTTGCTACTTCCGGGAAGCCTCATACGTGATGCGGACTTTCTAAACAATCGTTACCTGTTATACATGCTCTGGAAGAATGACGAAGGCATCCATGACGCCTTGAAGAACGGATCAATTGTCCTGGGCATTCGCGAAAGCGCGGAAAGTCTGACGGAAGTCAACGAGGGGATGGGAATGAAACGCAAAGATCCTAAGCGATATGATGACGCCAAGCGTTGCCTTCCTTCAATCGAGCGAGATTTGAGGAGCCAGGGGGTTGACCTTGCTGGAGTCCCTATGGCAGGGGGCCGCTTCGAGGGCAACCTTCAGACAATTCTTTCGTCAGATCGCTTGTTCGATAGCGAAAAGCAACTCCTCCGCGAAGGCATCGACATCGGGCGGGCAGGTGTCACCGCAGGTGGCTCTCTACGCTATGGTAGTTTTTACCCTTTCCTCATCGAGAAAGGCTGCGACCCATACGGCGACCTGTTACAGTTGTGTCGTACGGCGCATACGCTGGCTGAGGCACCAGGGATCGGCCTCTCTACTGCAGACCGCGACCTTCGTCCCGACATGGTGGCACTCTTCCGCAGCCGCAAGCGTGCCGAGTTGGGGGATCCGGGAAAATGGTTTGACTGGTATCCAAAGCGAATCCTGCCGGCCAATCAACTGATGCACGTACCATTCTCAGAGATAGAAAAGTGGAAAGTAGAGGGCGAGCGGCTAGGGTATTTCAAGGCTGCGCGGGCCGTTCAGCGGGCTATTCAACAGAATGTTGACCCCAGTTCGCTCAAGGGGATCCAAGAGATGTACCTGCGCAGCCTCGCGGAATATCTGGAGAAAATGGGAACGGATGGCCCATTTGAGCTAGTCGAGTGGCAGAAACGTTATCTCCAGGAATTTGTCAGATCGGACGAAAGGAAGGCGAAAGCGCTCTGCTGGAGCGTTCCAGTTCTGCTTGCAGCAGGCGTGTCCGCTGGTAGTTATCTCTTAGAGAGTTTGTCATTGGTTCCACCAGGCCTAACGAGCGACATAGCACCGCCAGCGTGGGCGGGAGCGGCAGCCACGGTACCGGGGCTGCTTGCACTCCGTGCGCTGCGACCGCCATCGGCGCTCTCGAAGCTTCTCGCCGGCACAACCGTCACGCCGAATAGCTAGCGGGGGGCCCACGGAGGGAGAGATTAGCGGTCGCAAGAGGGTCGGGAGTCTTTTTGGATCAACGAGATCGCTAATCAAAGAACGGGGTTAGGCGTCATCGCGCGAGGAACCGCCGCACCAGACGTTGCACGCTGACCGGGGCCGCATTCTTGTGTCGCGCGACACCACGCCGTTGCAGCGGCCCCGGCGGGTGGACTGTTGCGTTCGGCGGCAAGGTTCCTTGTTTCTTCGTTGTCCGTTCAACTGTCCCATTCGAGTTTTCGATATGGCTGAAAACGCAATAGCTACGACCCAATATGGCGATCTGAAGGGAACGATCGCGATCGACGGATTCGATGGGTTGCCAATCGACAGTTTGTATTCCAGCGCCTCCATTCCAAAAGGATACTATCCCGTAGGAATTCGGATTCATGGTTCGCATGGCCCGAGTAAATCGCTTTCTGTAAAAGCAAGAGTCCTTTGCGTAGATACCGATCAAACCGGAAAAACGCCGGATGAAATAAGAACGTTTGGAACGCAGAGCCACGAGCTACACACGTTTGAGTTTGAGGCAGAAATTTCACTTGACTCGATATTGAAATTAATCAAACGGTACGACATCGTGTTGCTTTCGAAAGTGACGCGCGGTACACAAGTGAAGATTCAAGAAATCCAGGACTAATCGGCTGGGGAAAGTTCAGCCGCCGAACCAGGCGCTGCAGCCGATCGCGGCCCAGGTTGCGTTTCCGAGTTGTTTAGCTCAGCCAAGGCCGCGGCGGCTGAGCTTGGTTGTTCGGCGGCGGAGGCGAGACATGCCAAGTACTACATCGCCGTGCCCGGAGGAAACGCCCGAGTTCGAGGGGATGCCCGCGAGTGTCCGGCAAGCGTTGGGGGAGGTGGCTGCCGCAGTCGAGACGCTCAATCTGGACCAGGCGGCGGCCATTTCCGAGCAGGCATTCGAACGAGCGGCCGACCTCCGCGCACGGGCTGAGGCCCTCAGGCAGAGGAAGGCAGCTATCTTGCGCGAGTGGCAACAGGCGCAATAGGCAAGGTCGCCGAACAATCAGTTGCACCTGACTGCGGCGGCATCACGTGAAATCAGAGTTCAAAATCTCACCAGCCGCCGCTGCAGGTGAGCTTCGTCGTTCGGCCGCGGGTCGCGGCGGACAGGAGGGATGCGGTCATGAAAATGCCCAAGAACCTGGGGATGTTGTTGCTGGCGGGCTGGCTCATCTTGTTCGGCCTGCTCACGTCGCCGTTCCTCCACTTCAGCTTCGCCTACAGCGGCGACCTGCTGGCCGTGCTCGCCGTCGTGGTCGGCGTCCTGCTGTTGCTGCAGCGGCAGCAGGCGGCGTAGGGCGTCGGTTCCATCCGGCCCAACGAGCCGCTGCGCCCGATGGCGGCCGCATGACGGTTTTTCACGATGTTACGTCTCACCAGCGGCCGCCGCGGGTGAGCAATTTCGTTCGGCCATACCTATGTGCTGGTTTGCGGGAGGTGGAGCAATGGGATCGACATGGGATCACCCTCAGTTGGGCCGTTTCAAATTCGTAGACGGCGTGTGGTGGACGACGATAGTCGACGTGCCTGCTTTCAAGGCGTTCGCTTACGATACCGGGTTTAGCAACGCACCCCGCTCGACAGGCAAGCACAAGTTGGCGTTTCAAGCGGATGATGAGGCCGACGCGCCTTCCCCGGCCGCGATAGCGCTGGCATCCAAGGTGCTGGCGAATCACGCGAAACTCGTTGCCGTGGTTACCCACGCGCTGTGGGACGACTTCAACGGCCGTGGACCCGAATCGGGCATGTGGTGGCGAGGCGATTTGGCGCAGGTGGCTGAAATGATGGGCGCGGATGAACCGCCGACCAAAGCAGATGACCTGTTGGCGCTCATGCAGGTTTCGCAGATCACCGTCCGTAAAGATGTCGATGGCATGGACGAGCCGGTGGTCGAGCTGAGTTTCCATGCGGAGTTCGATCAAGAACACGGCGTCGGCGTGCTGACCGATGGTGATACCGTGCTAGGAATGGGTTATTCCGGTGAGGCGACTCCGTTCGAAACCTAATCGACCAGATCGCCAGTCTGGGGCAGAAAAAAGGTCGAGAGTCGTTGTTTTATAGCGCCCAGGCAAAAAAGGGGTCGGGAGTCGTTGTTTTATAGCGCCCAAGCTGGATAGCACGTCGAACGTATTCGGTGCGTCATATCACGTTGAGCACACAACCACGAATGAATTGCGTCGTCGACATCGCAAGCAAAAGACCGGATTTTGCGGGTAAATGGACGTCGCTTCCGTTACGATGCAAACAGCGTTGCAGACACTATGGTTCGGGCTCGTGAGGCCTTTCATGCTCCATTGCATCACGATTGCCTGCTTCGGAACTGCCGCGGATGGCGCCCGGCTTTTCTTTCCCTGGGGATGCCTGAGTCGAGCGTACATCGTTCCCGACGCGGCAACGGAGCGACGGCTCGCAAGAAGGCTCATTTGGGCCATGGTTGTGTGTTTCGGTCTGTTGGCTCTGTCAGCGCCTGTTCTTCTCTATTGCCTACCGCAAGTATTTTCAGATCCGGCTTGGGCGGCCGGTTTCCTCTTGCTTTTTGTGACAGGTTCATCTGCGGTGACCAATCTCATGTTGCGGCCTGTGGCGAGCGGCCTCGCCCGGACACCGCGGCCCTTGACCGCGCATGCCATCTATTCGAACCTTGCCAAGGGCTCGGGTTTGCGAACGGCCTGCCTCGGGCTATTGTCGTTGGCATGGTGCGTGGGAAGTGCGTATTCAATTGCCGGCGGAGTACACCCAATCATCGCGTTAATCGGCGCAACTTTTGGTGGCGTCTGCAGTGTTGGGGCGGCGTATACACTCTTTCTAAAATACCGAAGCGGGGCATAGCTCATCCGCAGTAGTTTCAGTGAAGTTCGTCTCGAAGAAAGTGGGGCTGGCGCCCTCATCCGACGGGAGGTTCGCGATGAAGCACAGGCTGACGTGGGTCGCGGTCGTGATATTGATCGCATGGTGCGGGTCCGCCGGGTATCCGTCGCTCCGAGGGGATGGACGAGCCATAGGCGGTGACGAAAGAGCACAACCGCAGGCCCGCCCGCCCTACGTTCACACGGTGATTTTCTACCTCAAAGAGGACG
>DAIOGM010000194.1:11738-13050 GCA_036745215.1 Gemmataceae bacterium | reverse complement strand
GGGGCCGACGCTGATTCTGTCGCCGGCCGGCCAGCTGCCGTCCTTGTTCTGGCTGATTTGCAGATGGTCGAACATGGCCGTGCGGTAAGTCGTCCAGACGCCGCCGCCAACGTTGAACAAGGCCTGAGCATAGTAATAATGCGTGAGTTCATCGCGGCCGAACTTGACGTCGCGGCCGACGGGAAGGTCGGGCACGGCTTCCTGCAACGCTTTCGTCGACACTTCCCCCTCTCTGTTGGTGCGCACGGGCAAATGTACGCCGCGACAGGCGAGTGCACCCGCGATCTCGGCCAACGGGGTGTGGCTCTGCCCCGGCTTGGCCTGCTCCTTGTTTTTCTCCAGCGCCACTTTCAAGAATTGCCTGACGTAATGTTGAGCGTCGCTGAGGGCCGCACCGGGGACGGGAACGCCGGCGTTTTCAGCTGCCTGCAGCGCCTGGATTTGCATGACCGTCGTCGAGATCGTGTCGAAATCGTGGCCCTCCACCTTGGAGGTGTGATACCAGCCTCCCTGACTCGATTGAGCTTTGACGATGTACTTGACCGCCCGGTTGAGAACCTCCATGAGTTTTTTCCGACGCGCCTCATCGGTCTCGCATTGGTAAGCGCCGGCCAGGAATAGCGTCGCCAGGCCATGGCCTTCCATGTATCGGGCTGTTTCCGAGGGATGCTCGGAGAAGATCAGTCCGTCGCGTCCCTGACTCTTGTCCGTCAGCCAATCGGCTGCTTTGCGAGTTTTGTCGAGGTATTTCAATTTGGGGACCGTGACTCCTATACCTTGGGAACGTGAAGTGTCCTTTTCCATGATCAACGCGAGCCCAGCGAGCCCCGTCATGGCCACGGGATGCTTGCCGCCGTCGCCTTCCCAGTGGCCGTCCTTGGACTGGTTCTTGAGCAGATACTCCAGCCCCTTGTGCACGGTCGCGCGGTACTTCTCTGGAATCTCGTCCGCCTGGGCTGGATTCTGCACATGCACAACCCAGGCGGCCAGAGCCAGCAAGGAGACTGCCAGCAGCAGAAGCAGGACCTTGGTCTTCATGGTCATGTCCTCGCGGAGATACAGAGTATTCGCGACCGCACCTACTCAATGACGCCGACAAATTGCATCGACGGATGGGAATTCCGGTCGAGTTGGAGAACAACACACCACAATGCCGTCGAATAGACTCGGCCAACGCTGATCCCGTTGCTGGCCGGCCAACTGCCGTCCTTGTTCTGGCTGCTTTGTAAATGGTCGAACATGGTCGTGCGATAGTCGTTCCATGCGGCGTGGCCTTGCTCGCGCCCGAGGAGGAGCAAGGCTTGGGCGTAGT
>DAIOGM010000194.1:2189-11728 GCA_036745215.1 Gemmataceae bacterium | reverse complement strand
GGGTGAGTTCATCTTGGCCAAACTTCGCGTTACGCCCCACCGCAATTTCAGTCTTGCAATACGTGAACCATTCAGTCTCATCCTTCGTTCGGATCCTCGAATCGCGGCAGGCAAGCATCGCAGCAACATCCGCTTGTCGGCCACGTTTCTGACCAGGTGCAGCCGCTTTTCCAATCGCCTTCCTGAGGTATGCCTGGGCATCGCTGATAGCATGGCCAGGGATGGGAATGCCAACGACCTCAGCCGCCTGAAGCGCCTGGATTTGAATGGCGGTCGCCGAAATAACGTCGAGGTCGTGGCCTTCCATCTTGGACGTGTGGTACCAGCCTCCCTGACTCGACTGGGCTTTGACGATGTACTTGACTGCCCGGGAGAGCACTTCAGTCACCTTTTTCCGGTGTACCTCGTCGTGCCGCGCGCCGGCAAGTAAAAGCGTCGCCAAACCTTGGCCTTCCATGTATCGGGCCGTTTCCGAAGGATGCTCGGAGAAAATGAGCCCATCGCGCCCGGACTGGCTCTGAGCCATCAACCAGTCAACGGCCTTGCCGATATTGGCTGAGTATTTCGGTTCGCCGCCGCGTTTGCCGCGGCGACCATCACCGTTGTCCCGATCCATGAGCAACGCGAGCCCTGCCAACCCCGTCATGGCCACGGGATGCTGACCGCCATCGCCTTCCCAGTGGCCGTCCTTGAATTGATGGTTGACCAGATACTCAAGTCCCTTTTGCAGCGTTTCTTGGTGCTTATCCGAAACCTCGGGCAACGCGGCTGATATCGGCTCATCCCCGAGCCATGGGGCCGGGTCCGCCACGCCGCGTGCGGGATTCGCCACATGTACAAGCCACGCGGCCAAACCGATCGCGCAACTTACGACGAGAAAAGCGGCGAGCCTGGTTTTCACGATCGCACCTCCCGCTTGTGGACACGCGAAGCACGCAGACGTCTCGAATGGGACAGCATTCTTTATATCCAGTGGACGAATCGCTCGCATGATCGAAACAATTCTTTCTCCCCTCTCCCCTCCGGGGGAGAGGGGCCGGGGGTGAGGGGGAGAGCAGCCCTTGCAATGGGATGATTCACAAGCAAGGGACGCCGTCCCCTCACCCCCCGCCCCTCTCCCCCGGGGGGGAGAGGGGAGAGGGGAGAAAGATTCTCCTTCCCCATTTCGTTCGGCCATGTTACAGTGGGTCCCAGTTCACGCGACTCCTTCCTGGGGCCGTTAGCGGTTTGCAACCGGATCGTCCCTACTTTTCAGGAGGATCATCTCATGTTGCCGCGATTTTCAAGCTATGTGTTGGTCGTCGTCGCCGTCGTTTTCTCCGCCGGCGTCGCCCGCGCACAAAATGAGCCGCCGTCGCCGCTTCAACTGACCAGCCTCGAATGGCTGGTGGCGGACAGCGAGGTGATGGTGCGCGGCATCGTCGTGGATGTCGCTGTCGATAAGAACTGGAACCTCGTTACCCTCGACGTGCGCGAGTCATTGAAGGGCGCCAAGACGGAACGCGTGAGATTCGCCGTCTACCAGTTCGCCACGGGAGACGCGGCACTGGCCCAGATGAAACAGTCGAAGCAAGAGCAGCTCTGGATTCTCAAGCGCCAGGACTCCGGCGTCCCGGGTGAAGCGCCCGACCGCGAAAAAGTGCTGGGTCGCCACAAGATCGAGTTGTATGCGCCGTTTCTGCCCGGACGCCCAGGGGAGCCGGCGCTGCCGGTATTTCCGCTCGGCTCATCGGAACCCGACGCAGGAACGCGGCCGCCATCGTTTTTGACCATCGACCTGCGGCTACTCAAGACTTCGGACGAAATCGTCAAGGCGATTCGCACGACGCTCGAGGAAACCCAGGGGCAAGAACCGGCCCGCGCGTATTCCGTCTCTCTGCCGCAAGAAGTCGCGCTGCGAACCGGTTTCAGCCGCACCTACAATCAGCTCACGGTGCCCCTTGACGGCCGGCTGGAAGCATTTGCCCGTCGGCTCGTCCAGTCGCCGACCGACTTCCTTACGAAAAATGAGCCGAACGCTACGCGCCAGCTTCGCCTGGAAGGGGTCAGGGCCCTGCGTCTCTTCCCGTCGGAGAAAAATCTAGCCATTGTTCGGGCCTGGCTCGACAACCCCACATCAACGGCGTCGCTCAAAGACGATCGGCATACCCTCGTGCCGGCCCGTCCCAATGGTCAAACCACCGAGCAGAAAGTTGCCCTGCCCCAGGAGCTGGCCCAAGTGCCTGAAATCCATTTCCAGCAACCTCTGACCAAGGCCATGAATACGACGGACGCCCAGCTTCACACCGCGGTCACCATCGACAGCGTGCATTTGATGAATCAAAAGAAGACCGACGCATTCATCGCGGAATTGATGACCAAGCGTCCCGATCTGGGCGGCCTTGCCTTCGCGATGGGCGACGCCTGCCGGATGAAGCCCGAGGCCAGCAAGCAATTCGTGGCCGCACTGGACGTATTTCGCAAGGCGGAAAGTGAAGATCCGAAAAAGCTTTCCATGGTGGTTGACAAATACAAGAATCTGGCGAGTAAGAACCAAATCGATCCGTCGGCCAGCGTCGCCTCGCTCATGCAGGTGCTAGGTCCAGAAGATGCCGCGACTCGTCTCGGCCTGGCCAAGTACCTGGATGGCCTGACCAACGTGGACGCAACTCGTGCCCTGGCCAAGCTGGCGGTTTTCTCCGAGGAGTCCGAAATCCGCACGGCCGCGCTGGACGCCCTCAAGAAACGCGAGGCCAAGGATTACACCGATATTCTCGTGGCTGGACTGAAGTACCCGTGGCCAGCCGTCGCCGAACGTGCGAGCGAGGCGATGGTCAAGCTGGGGCGCAAGGATTTGCTTGTGCACTTGATCGACGTTCTTGACACGCCCGATCCGCGTGCGCCGCAAAGCCGAGAAACGGACGGCAAGAAAGTGTCCTTCGTGCGCGAGCTGGTGCGCGTCAACCATCACCACAATTGCCTGCTGTGCCATGCGCCGGCGACCGCGACGCGTGACAAATCCTCCAAGGAAGAGACCGCCAAACTGGAGGGTTTGACGGCCCAGGTTCCGGTTCCAAGCGAGTCGATGGTGGCGTATTATCGCCCCAGTTCTCCGGACATTCTGGTGCGTTTCGACGTCACGTATCTGCGCCAGGACTTCTCGATGAAACTCAAAGTCGCCGACGCCGACCCCTGGCCGGAAATGCAGCGTTATGATTTCCTGGTTCGCACCCGCGACGTCACCGATCAAGAAGCCCGCGCCTATCAGGAACTGCTGCAAGCAAGCCGGCCCGAAGCGTTGTCCCCCTATCGTCGCGCGGCCCTGTCGGCCCTGCGCGAATTGACGGGCCAGGATGCGGAACCGACGGCCGCGGCTTGGCGGAAGTTGACCGGACTATGACGGCTTTGCCGCAAAATACGAAATTCGAAATTCGAAATCCGAAACAAATTCGAATACCAAATTTCAAAATTCGAAAGCCTGCATAGGTTTGTTTTGAATTTTGCCATTTCGTGATTCGAAATTGTTTCGGATTTCGTGATTCGAATTTCGAGTTCTTGGCAACGCCGTCTACAACACCCAATCACTCACGCATCATAGAATATCGCTTTGGCGGTCCGAGCACCAAGCCGAGGCGAATCCCATGACGAAAGACGCTGACCTTGAAAAAATCGCACGCTTCGAAACCGCGTTGAATCAGTTGATCGAGCGCATCGCGGAAGATCGCTACGTCCTCGCCGTCGTATTGGTGGGGAGCCTGTCGGCGGAAACGATTTGGCGGCGCGAATCGCTCAGTCTGTGGATCATCGAAGCGGACGGCGTTAGCCGGCGCCTGCCGAGCGACGGCAATGACGAACGCGTCTTCCGCATCCTCGTCGAGAATGGCATCAACATTCACGCCGAAGTGATTCCGCGCAGCCGTTTCAAGAAGATGGTCGAAGGGGCGTCGCGAACCGCATTTTCCTGCAACTTTTTCGCACTGCGGCAAATCGTTTACAGCAAGGACCCATCGATTGATCGCTGGTTCAAGCAAGCCAACAGCATGGCGACGAAGGATCAGGAACGGGAACTGCTGACGTTTTCGACATGGACCATGCACGCGCATCGCAATGCGCGCAAGCGACTGGACATCAAGGGCGATCTGGAACTGGCGTCGCTGGAAACGCTGGAGGCCGCCCACAGCGTCGCGCACACTGAAATCATCCGCAAGGGCCAGGTGTGGGAACAAGAGGTCATCTATCGCGCGATGGAAATCGCCCCGGCACTTTTTCAGACCATCTACCTCGACGTGCTTGCCAAACGCAAGAATCGGCGCGTGCTGTCCAAGGCGCTCGACGCGATTGACGCGTATCTTGACAAGCATTACCAGGCCCATCTGAAGCCGCTCCTCGGCTATCTCAAGAAGCAGAACCGCGTGATTCCCTTGTCGGAGATCAGCGATCATTTCGCGTTCTCGCAATTGCACCCCTGGCACCTGGAATCGGCGTGCGAGTGGCTGGAACGCAAGGGACTCTTGCAAAAACTCTCCGCTCCGTTCAAGCTGACGAAGCGCAGCCAGGAACGAGTCGAAGAGCCGGCCTATTTCCTTGACAGCTAGTCTCGATTATTCACCACAGAGGCACAGAGGCACAGAGAAGACAAGAGAGTGTGAGTCCGCACGGCGTTTTCTCTGTGTCTCTGTGTCTCTGTGGTTAGGTCACTATGCGAACGACGATCCAGATTCGCGGCGCGCGGGAGAACAACCTGCAGAACGTTGACGTGGAGATTCCGCGCGACAAGCTGATCGTCGTCACCGGCATGAGCGGGTCCGGCAAGTCGTCGCTCGCCTTCGATACGATTTATGCCGAAGGCCAGCGGCGCTTGCTGGCGTCGATGTCCACGTTCGCGAAACGGTTTGTCGGCCAATTGAAAAAGCCGGACGTCGATTTCGTCAACGGCTTGTCGCCGGTCGTGTCCATCGATCAAAAAACCGTCGGTTCCAATCCCCGCTCGACCGTCGGTACGATGACCGATATCTCGGATTATCTGCGCATGTTGTTCGCGACGATGGGGACGCCGCACTGCCCGTTGTGCGAGGAGGCGATCGCGATTCGCACTCCCTATCAGATGATGGAACATCTGCTGTCCCTGCCAAAAGGCGTCGAGGTCGAGGTGCGGGCGCCGGTCTACAAGATTTTCGGCGAGGACTACGAGTACCTGTTCGACCAGATTCGCGTCAACGGCTACCGGCGGGCGCGGATCGACGGCAAGCCGCGCGACCTTGGGGAGCATATCCCGCTCGATGAAGAACAGGAGCATACGGTCGAAGCCGTGATTGATTCGTTCGTCGTTAGCCCCGGCATCGATCAGCAAGTCGTCACGTCGCTCGAGCACGGATTGAAACTGGGAGACGGCTTGCTCGGCTTTCACATCGTGAAGCCGAAACAGCTTGGCGCGGAGCACAAGAAGTTTTACAACGGCTTCGGCTGCGCCCGGCATCGGCTCGTCGCGGGCGAGATGCAGGCGTTTCAGTTCACGTTCAACGACCCCGCGGGCGCCTGTCCAACGTGCGCGGGCATCGGCACCGCGATGCGCGTGCTGCCGTCGCTGCTCGTGCCTGATCCAAAGCGAACCTTGAACGAGGGCGCTTTTGTCAACGCCGCGCTCGGCAACAGCCCCGATAGCTGGGGCGGCCGCTTGCTTTACAGCCTCGCGGCCCATTACGGATTCAGTCTCGATACTCCCTTCCAGAACCTGCCGGATAAGCACGTCCAGCTCTTGCTCTATGGCACCAAGGGAGAGCAATTCGAAGTCCTGCTGCCGCCGAAGGCGAAGCAAGGGCAGCAGCACGCGGGCAAGAAGATCAAATTCCACGGCGTCGTCAATCAACTCGAGCATTACTATCGCCAGTACCGCAAACAGGGCACGTCGAACGCCGGCATGGACGAGTATTTGAAGAAAGTGATGGTCGAATACGATTGCCCGGAATGCGGCGGCGCTCGCCTCAAACGCGCCCGCCGTCTCGTCACCATTGCCGAACGCAATCTTTACGAAATCGGCGAAATGCACCTCGTCGATCTGGTCGGCTACCTGCGCTCGATCAAGCCGACGGCAAGGCAACGAGCGATCGTCGAGACCATCGTGCGTGAAGTGACGACGCGGCTGGACCTGCTGATCGCGATCGGGCTGGATTATCTCAGCTTGAATCGCCGTTCCGCGACGCTGTCCGGCGGCGAATCGCAACGCATCCGGCTATCGTCGCAGATCGGCTCGGGCCTCATGGGGATGCTTTACGTTCTTGACGAACCCAGCATCGGGCTGCATCCCAAGGACAACGTCAAGATGATCGAGACGCTGAAACGGCTGCGCGATCTCGGCAATACCGTCATCGTCGTCGAGCACGACGCCGACACGATTCGGGCCGCGGACCACATCCTCGAAATCGGCCCCGGCCCGGGCGTGCATGGCGGCAAGATCGTGGCCGAGGGACCGTTGAAAAAGATTCTGCATGACGGCAAATCACTCACCGGCAAGTACCTCAGCGGCAAAAAGTGCATCGCCATCCCCGGTCAACGCCGGCCGGCGAGCGGCAAATCGATTGTCGTGCGCGGCGCCCGTCAGAACAATCTCAAGAACATCGACGTCGAGATTCCGCTCGAACAGTTCGTTTGCGTCACCGGAGCATCCGGGTCCGGCAAAAGTTCGCTGATTCACGAGATCGTGCAGAAGCGTCTCAGCTCGCTGCTTTACGATAGCCGCATCCTGGCCGGCGCGCATGACGAACTCACGGGCAGCGAGCACATCAGCGACGTGATCAACATTGATCAATCACCGATCGGCCGATCTTCGCGTTCCAATCCGGCGACATACATTGGCTTTTATGACGCGATTCGCACGCTGTTCTCCGAAACGAACGAGGCCAAAAAACGCGGCTTCACCGCCTCGACGTTCAGCTTCAACGTCAAGGGCGGCCGCTGTGAGGAATGCACCGGCGAAGGGACGATCACGACGCAGCTATCCTTCATGCCCGACGTGGAGGTCCTCTGCCCGACCTGCAAGGGGGCGCGCTACAGCCAGGACACGCTTGATGTCAAATACCATGGCAAGAACATCGCGGAAGTGCTCGATCTGTCGGTGGAGGAAGGCGTCGGTTTCTTCGCCGATCAACCGTCGATCGCCCGCAAGATCGGCGTCTTGAACGAACTGGGGCTTGGATACCTCAAGCTCGGCCATCCATCGACCATTCTCTCCGGCGGCGAAGCGCAGCGCGTCAAGCTCGCCGGCGAACTCGGCAAGCTCAAACGCGGCAAGCACAACTTGTACATCCTCGACGAGCCAACGACCGGCCTGCATTTCGCGGACATCGATCGGCTATTGGAAAGTCTGAATCGACTGGTTGACACCGGGCATTCGGTCGTCGTGATCGAACACAATCTGGACGTGATCAAAACGGCAGATTACGTGATCGACCTTGGCCCGGAGGGAGGCCACAAGGGCGGCCAATTGATCGCGTGCGGCACTCCCGAAGAGATCGCGGCATGTACGGCATCGTATACCGGCACGTTCCTGGCGGAGGTGTTGCGCAAATGAATCCGGCGTCGCCCTATTTATTAAAATGGCTCAAGATTCGTTTCACAAAACGATGGAACTCACAAATTGCGCAACGAATACTGCATGCAGATCGAATGGGATCTGCAAAATCGCCGGTTTTTTGCCTGCCAAAATGTCAATTCGTTTCACCGTCGCATGACTTACTGGGTTTGCAACGGCGTCGCTTTCCCTTTTCGGGAAAGCAGCACGCTGCCAAGGAGTAGCCCAACGAGCCACGGCAATCCAAGGAATAGGTTCACGGACGCAAACCACTTCAGGTTGAACCAGTGAAAGTACTCGGTACCGATCAAGCCGCTAGCGTAGCCAATAAAAAAAAACAGCATCAGTTCCACAGGAACGATGCCTAGCAACAAGTCCGCAACAGGCCAGCGCGACCAGGCCCGAAGGTAGGTGGAGAAAAGCAGAATGAATATTGCCATGGCCGCGAGGCCTGGCAGCAAGCGAAAGGGGCCGATTCCTTCCCCGGTCGATTGAATGGCAACTACATCGGAAAGGCTGGCAATGTAAATTCCGGCAGCGAGACAGGCGAATAGGCCCGCCGTAGAAATTACAACATGGATAAAGAGCAGCTTCATGGCGGAGCTGCCTTTCAAAAAAGGGAACCGGCTCACTTGAGCCCGCTTTATTATACGCTGACAAACACCGTATTGGCCTGAATGTGCCTGCCGGACTTGTTGTAGGTGCAAAGCCGATTGTCGAATCAAACCCTGTATCGACATGCGATTTCGTTATCGAACCTGTCGAGCCACGTAAAACGCGTAAGCGCCCACCGAAAAACCTATGACCGAGCCAGCCCCGAAGATAATCCCCGCCAGCAAAATGTCAGTCATATCTCCGCTCGCCGTTACGGGTGACCTCGGTGGCTTGATGATCGTGTTCCAGAAAAGAGACCAGAGCGATACGTAGTCAGATCTGATGCGTCCCAGATCTGGATGAATGCGATAGAGATTCCAAATTGGCAGTAACGAGAAAACCAACAGCGCTAGCTGGCCAACAAAGACGGCACAAGAAATGAGACGAGCCAGACCTGGTCGCATTGATCAGCCTCTCATCACAAATCTTCGCAGGCGCTGCCAAATGCTCGGATCACGCACCGGAATCACGAAAAACTCTGCCTCGCGCGCACGGTTTTGCGAATCAAACCAAACGCTGATCACGTGAAGATTGCTTTCCCAGGCCTCATATTCGCCGCCGCCGTTTCCCGTTTCACCCCAATGGGACGAAGGGCTCAGTGAGTCACCGCCCCAATGGCGCGTCCAGCCGAGGTCATTGGGGACCCCTGCTCCACCCATGATGCTTTGAACCTCGTCTCGGTCCATTCCAGGCTGGATGCGACGAAAGTTTGATCGGCTCACGGGCCCGTCATCGAATAGCCAAAGCCCCGCGCAGACAAAGCTGCACGCTGCGACGAGGAGCGTCAATAGCGAAATCAGTGTTTTCTTGCGGCGGCTCATGTCTGTGGCTCTCGGCGCCGGCGTTTAAGTTCCTGGCTCGGCGGCGGCACGGATCCGACGTTTGAATATTGCCTCAGAACCAATCGAGCCAGAGCCGCGCGCTGATGTTAGGCCAACGAGTTCCCACCCTTGACTGCCCAGTTCATTGAGAATCGTTTCAATGGCTTCTTCTTGGTCTCTCTGGAATTGCAGCCAAGCGCTTGGCGTGAAGAGCAGTTTCAGATCAAAAGAACCGCACTTCGCGACGATACGCTCGCTCCATTCTCGCTGACTCAGGTAGAAGTACTCCCATTGCTCAGAAGCAGGTTCGCCTCGCGTCGCCCGTTTGTCGCGCGGGCTAGCCTTGGCGAATATGGCGGTCGATTCCGATGGCAGTGGCAAGGGGACCGACAATTCATCAGCGCGGATTTCCTCAGCCTTCTTGAACTGAGGATTCTCCCTGCCATCCTTCGAAGTGCCGCAGTTCCAGCATAACTGAAACTCCTCGTCGATTTCTTCGCTGCATTTGGTGCATTGCC
>DAIOGM010000194.1:0-2179 GCA_036745215.1 Gemmataceae bacterium | reverse complement strand
TCCGTGGTGGCTCCCTTAAAAATGTTCATGCCCGACCGCATACTCCAACCCCAGCGTCCCCGTCGCCTTGTACATCTTGCTGCTCACCAGCCGCAAGGTGGTCCGCGGCGCCGGCGGCGGCAACAGTGGAATGCCGCCGCCCAGGAGAACGGGAATGACGGCGACCTCGATCGCATCCACCAGGCCGAGGTCGAGCAAGCTGCGGAACAACGAGCCGCCGCCGAACAGCCAGATGTCCTTCCCCGCGTCCGCCCGCAGCCGTGCGACCGCGCCGCCCACATCCTCCGCAATGATGGTCAACCCCGGATGATCCTTCTGCTGCAGCGTCCGCGAAACCACGATCGAAGTGACGCCCGGCATCGCCGCGCCGCCGCCCATGGCCTGGGCCGCTTCAAATGTTCGCCGGCCCATGAGGATGGTGTCGAACCGCGCCATCATGCCCATGAAGTCAATCTCGGGATCCATGACGATCCAGTCCGCCTCGCCGTTCGGCCCGGCCACATAACCATCGAGGCTCATCGCGACGGAATAAACGATTTTTCGCATATGCCGCTCTTTTTGATTCCCCTCTCCTTTTCTATTACGGTACGCTGATGAAATGATTCGGCTGCAAAGGAAGCAACAACTTGACCACTCCAAATGCGGGAAGTGGGGTAAACAATGCGAAGTCCGCCAAGGCGCGTACCGCATCTCCGCTGAGTCGTTGAGCGCTTCGATGCAGCACCGTGAGGCCAAGAAAAGCCGTGGCGATTGAGATGTAGAACGTCGTTTCCCAGGCCAGTATCGCCGCCGCCGCGAACGCGGTCGTCAACGCCACGCCGCACCAAGTCAGATCGCGTTTCATGGTTCGCCACCACTGGGATGCGCCGCCCGGATCGTTCACGCGGTCGCTTTCAGCGTCCTTGGCCGCGATGATTAGGCAATTGAAGGCGACCACCAAGCCGATCGATATCAACAGCGGCAACATTCCCTCTGTGTAACCAAGACACGCCCACGCGCCGAAAGCAAAGAACAACCCCACGCCAAACTCTTTCCCGGGAAGCTTCTTGCGCAGAAACACGGGAACAACAAACACCAGGAAGTGCAGCGTCAGACCGAGTGCCACAGACACTGCTCGCGTGATGACCTCCACGGGAAGTCCAGCCAATAACAACGCGCCAATTCCAAGGATGCAAAAGCTGAAGCAGCTCAGGAACAACGGCCGGTATCGTCGGCCAAATCGCAGGCGGCCCGTCGCCTTTTGCCAGTCGCTGCACAGAGCCACGTCGATGAGCCGATCGAGCAAATAAATGGACCAAACCACCAGAACCATCGCGGCTGCGGGGCGGAACGACAACGTCGAGTCGGAACTTTGACTGATCGCCCAGGTCCAGGTCAGGACGACGCATGGGGCATCCATCCCCAACCAGCTCGGTAGGAACCACCAGCGAAACGACTCGGCTTGCTCGCTGAAGGGTTCTCTTTCGCCGATCATCGGTCACCATCCCATCCATGCCGATAGTTTGGGCACAAACACAATGCAACCCACGACGGCCGAGGTCATTGCCAGCACAAGTACGCCCGCGGAGCTGCAGTCCTTGGCTTGCTTGATGAGCGGATGCTTTTCGAGCGACACGCGATCGGCAAGCCGTTCCATCGCGGTGTTCATGCATTCCGCGGAGATGACCAACCCCATGCAAAACGTTACCGCAATCCACTCCCCGGCGGCAAGCGCAAAAAAGAAACCCGCCGCGATCACGCAGACGGCCGCAACGAAGTGAATCCGCATGTTTTGCTCCGACCCAAGAGCATGGCTAAGGCCAATATATCCCGTGACAAAACTGCGCAAGAACTTATGGATCATTGCAACTACCGTGGGTGTTGAGGGTGGACGCAGGAATCGTGTAGGTGGCGGTAATATATCCGGCGGCCATGAATTGAATAACAAGGCACGAATCTGGTGTCCGCAGCGTCCGGCTTGTCGCGATGCGCATGTGCACGAACATGGATCTGGCGTGCAGATCAACGCCGGCGTAGAATTGGTGTGATGTTGTAGTTGGGTTGGCCTCCTGGCTGGTGACGGGTCGTCCTGATCCCGCATCGTGGTTGCCGGCACACGCTTGTCGGCTGAAACTTCCACGCATTGGACCGGGAGCAATCCCGCGATCCTTTTTTACTTGGCGACAGGCTCCGACCCGTC
>DAIOGM010000193.1:11328-13086 GCA_036745215.1 Gemmataceae bacterium | reverse complement strand
GAAGCGCCTGGAGAAGGTTCGGGCCGTGATGAAAGCGGGGAAGTGGCTTCATTGAGTTCACGTTTAGCGCTCGCATGGCGCCATGCGAGCGCTAAACGTAAACAAAGGAAAATCCCATGCCCGCAGGCTATTCCGGCACGCCGCTCGCCAAAAAGCTTGGCATCAAGCCCGGCTTTCGTGTCTTCGTTGACAACGCGCCGTCGAATTATTTGGAGCTACTCGAACCGTTGCCGGATGATGTGACATTTGTCGAGAAGCTTGAAAGCGATCTCGACTTGATCCATGTCTTCACGGATAACGCCAAGGAGTTGGACAAGAAGCTCAAACGTTACCTCAAGAAAATCAAATCGAACGGCACGATCTGGGTGTCGTGGCCGAAGAAGGCGTCCAAGGTGCCGACGGATATCACGGAAGATGTCGTGCGCAAGCTGGCGCTGGCGACGGTTTTGGTAGACGTGAAGGTGTGCGCGGTGGATGACGTTTGGTCGGGGTTGAAGCTGGTGATACGGGTGGAGGAACGGTGACCGTGGAATACGATTCCAATCGTGTCGAACCCGGCGCGACAACACGATTGGAATCGAATTCCACAACTACTCCAATTCCTTGCGCAATTGCTCCCAGCGCCCGCGCATTTGGCGCAACGTTGCTCCCATCAGCGCCGCCAGGTTGCGTTCTTGCAACGGATCGGCTTGCAGGTCGTACAACTCCTCGACGGGATTGTTCGCGTCCTTCAACCAGCGCACGTACGACCAGCGCGCGTTGCGCACGCCTTCCGACGGCGGAATGATCTTGATCGCCGTGTGATGCTCGTAGAACCAATCGTCGCGCCATTTCGGCGCCTCACCGCGCACCAGGGGACGCAAACTGGCGCCTTGCATCGATTTCGGCGCCGCGACGCCGGCAAAATCGAGCAGCGTCGGCGCTACGTCGATATTCAATGCCATCGCATCAACCGTGCGATCGCGCTTCTCTTTCGGCAACGCTGGATCGAACACGATCATGGGAACGCGGATCGATTCCTCGTACAGATACCATTTGTCCGCCAGGCCGTGCTCGCCGAAGAAGTAGCCGTTGTCCGATGTGAAGACGATGACCGTGTCATGGGTGACACCCAGTCGTTCCAGTTCCGCCACGATTCGGCCAACCTCGCGGTCCATCCCTGTCACGAGTCGATAATAATCGCGCAGGATCGTCTGAAACATCTCCGGCGTCTTGAAGCGGCGCTCCCAGCGTTTGCGG
Organism: Gemmataceae bacterium; assembly: GCA_036745215.1. GTDB lineage: Bacteria > Planctomycetota > Planctomycetia > Gemmatales > Gemmataceae > SIAQ01. The sequence continues at coordinate 11,847 of DAIOGM010000193.1, read as the reverse complement.
CTCTCGGAGTTCTGCACGAAATCGGGCTTGGCGAGAAAAAACTTCGCGTCGAGCGTCTTCGGCATCGGAAACGTCACGTCCTTGAAAAGCTCCTCGTCGCGCGGATCGGGCGGATACTCGCGCTTGGCGGCGTCCATTGCGTGCGGACATTTGAAGCTGAGCGACAGGCAGAACGGTTGCTCCTTTTTGCAGCCCTTGAGAAACTCGATTGCTTGATCGCCCATGCGCGACGTCAGATGGACGGTCTCGCCTTTGCCGAAATAAGCGCCCTGCCCTGGAAAGCCTTTCCAGTAATCGAACGACGCCTCGGGCATTTTCGTGCCGACGCCGAATTTGCCGATGAAACCGACGCGATAACCCGAAGACTTCATGAGCATCGCAAAAGTGCGGGCGTAGGCGTCGGGCGTGAAGTCCGTGACGAAATCGTTGATCTTGTGTCGCCGCGCGTACTGGCCGGACATGATGCTGGCCCGGCTGACGGCGCAAATCGACGTGGTCACGAACGCGTTCTTGAACAGG
>DAIOGM010000193.1:0-11318 GCA_036745215.1 Gemmataceae bacterium | reverse complement strand
CGCGTCGAGGTGCGGCGTTTTGGCGTTCTTGTCGCCGGTGCAGCCGAGGACATTCCAGCGAAGATCGTCGGCCAATAGGAAGACGACGTTCTGGCGTTTCTTGTCGTTGGCGTTCGCGGGGGAGTTCGCCAATGGAAGTAAGATAATCGTCGTAAGCAACAAGACGTATGGCCTCATCAATCATCCCCCCTGCGAGCGAGTTGACCGAGCACGGCTTCGCTCGTTTCATGCGTCATGGAACGGAAGCTCGTGTCCGCCATCAGGAAATTGCAGATGCCGTTGTGATAGCTGCCGAAATTCTTGTTGAAAGGGCTGTCCATCGACGCGGCAATCGGGAAGCCTGGTCCGGCGACGCGGGCGAAGCTCCCGGGATTGGCGCCGTTGTAGAGCGAGCCGTCGCCTTGCGAAGCGTCGCCGAAGCCGTACGATGGGACATGGCGTTCGCTGACGAGAAGCGTGTATTGCGTGCCGCGCACCAGCGAATTCAGGCCGGTGACGCTTTCCCACGACACGATGCGGTCGTCCTTGCGTTTGATGTTGACGGCGCTGACGATCGCGCCGTTGGCCTTGTCGCCGAGCCAATCGGGCATGATCGAACCGTCGCCGGCGATGATGCCGTAGTCGCCAAGGGCGCCGGGAAAAAGCTTGTCGTTTTCCACATCGCCTGCTTCGCTGATCGCAATGGGCCGGCGGCGCGACGGACAAAAGTACGCGTACAAGGCAGCCTGTCGAACTTCATCGGTCTGCGCGAAATACGAACGCTGCTTGTCCCATTGATGAAGCGGATGTTCTTTGATCATGTGCGGCGCGATCAGCACCGCCCAGGTTGCGTAGCCGTCGGCGATGCGAGCAGGCGGAAGAAAGCGGTTCTTTTCGTCGCCGGCCGAGGCTTCGTGATACGCGTGGATCGCCTGGCCGATGACGCGCAAGTTGTTGATGCACGCCACGCGTTGCGAGTTCTCGCGATGGCGGGCCAGAAACATCGCGCCGAAGCCGAGCGCGGCCAAGCAAAGCGCGATCGCCACGAGGACTTCGAGCTTGGTGAGGGCGCCGCGCACGATTGACGAATGGGATTTCAGAATGTACTCTCCGAACGCGAAGCCGCAAGCGGCATTAGTAGCCCGACGCCATGCCGCTCAATCGCTTGTCCGCGGCGCCGACGTAGCCGCCCGTTTTCGGGTTGATCCAGATTGAATGGCAATCGCCTTGCTTCGCATACGAAACGCGATGACCCAGCGCCTGCAACGCCTTGACCGTGTCCGTGTGCTGCTTGGTCCCTTCGAATTTCAACTCATCCGGAAACCATTGATGATGCGTGCGCGGTCCATCGACGGCTTGCTGGATCGGCATCTCGTAATCTACTACGCTCACCACGACGTTCAGGATCGTGTTGATGATCGTGCGTCCGCCGGGGCTGCCGGTCACCAGAAAAACCTTGCCGTTCTTCGCGAGGATGGTCGGCGTCTGCGAGCTGAGCATCTTCTTGCCGGGGGCGACCGTGTTCGGCTCGGTGCCGATGGCGCCGGCCTTGGTCGTGACGCCGGGGCGCCAGTTGAAGTCCATCATCTCGTTGTTGAGCAGGAACCCCGCGCCTTTGACGACGACGCGTGAGCCGAAGCCGTGCTCGAGCGTGTACGTATTCGAGACGGCCATGCCGTCCTTGTCGATGATGGAGAAATGCGTGGTGCTGTCGCCTTCCGTGGTGAGCGGAATGTCTTTGGCGATTTCCTCGCTCTTGGCCGCTTTCGCAGGGTCTATCTTTTTGGCGAGGTCGCGGGCATAATCCTTGGTCGTCAGATGGCTCGGAATCTTTGTGAACGCGGGGTCGCCAATGAACCGAGCGCGGTCGGCGTAAGCGAGACGCATCGATTCGGTCATCAGATGCAATGTTTGCGGCGAAAAGCGATCGTGCTTTTTGACATCGGAGTTTTCAAGAATGTTGAGCATCATGACCAGGCACGTGCCGCCGGAGGACGGCGGCGGTGGGCCGTAGACGTCGTAGTCGCGGTAGGTCCCATGAATCGGAACGCGCTGCACGGCCTGGAACTTGGCGAGATCGTCCATCGTTATCAATCCGCCGCCCGCTTTCATCTCGGCGACGAGCTGCTCGGCAATCTTTCCCTTATAGAAAGCGTCGGGGCCTTCCTCCGCAATCAGCCGAAGCGTCCTGGCGAGATCGGCTTGCACATGACGATCCCCTGGCTTCCACGCGGCGCCGTCCGGCTTCGCAAAGACACGTTGAAACTCCGCGTTGTTCTTGGTGGCCATCACTTGCTTGTTGAGCGAATCAGCGTGATGCTTGTCGAGAAGGTAGCCCTTCTCCGCGAGTTCGACGGCCGGCAAGACGAGCGTCTTCCACGGCAGCTTGCCGAGCTTCTGATGCGCCAGCGCCATGCCGCGCACGGTGCCGGGCGTGCCGACGACCTTGTGCATGTAGGGAGAATCGCCCTTCTTGAACATGGTTCGCGTCGCGGCGGCGGGCGCCGTTTCGCGATAATCGATGACGGTCGGCTTCGTCGAATCGGCGTATCCCTCACCGGAGACTTTGCGCGGCGGATGGACGACCATGAACCCACCGCCGCCAATGTTGCCCGCGGCCGGATGCGTCACGGCCAGCGCAAACGCGGTGGCGACGGCGGCATCGACGGCATTGCCGCCTTGCTTCAGGATCGCGAGCCCCGCCTCGGAGCCCGGCGCGGACACGCTGACGACGACGCCGTTCTTGAACTCGACGGATTTCTCGCCCACCTGTGCCGGCGCATGGGAACCAGTCGAAAACGTGCCGATCAGGAACAGGCAACTGATGACCAATGATTTTTTCATGATTCGCCTTTCCGCGCGTTGTGAGTCCGTTTGCACAGACTTTGGAGTGCGGCGCTTTAACGCCGCTTTCTTTCCTTCTTTCTTTGGAATCTCGATGGCAAACAAAAAAAGAAGGAAAGAAAGCGGCGTCAAATCGCCGCACTCCAAAGTAACGTCTCGTTAACATCAAACCTATTGAAAGACGCCAACGCCAGCAAAAAGCCCCGCGCTCGCAATATTTATTGGCACACGCACCCAGTGGCGAGGGACTTCGTAGAAACCACACGAAGCCCGGCGCGTGCATTGACGGCATGCGCACGCAGCGGGTAAGATAGACGGCGTTCGAAATTCCTCGTTCCAAGGCGAATGGGATCGCGTCACGCACCTTGAAGCTGGTTTGACATGTCCGATGAAATCACCGACAAACCGGCGCCACGAACCGAGCGAATCGGCAAGTACGAAATCCTCGGCCACATCGCCACCGGCGGCATGGGCGTCGTCTACAAGGCGCGCGACGTCGATCTCGACCGGCTCGTCGCCTTGAAAATCCTGCCGCCCGAAATGGCCAAGCAAACCACCACGCTCGAACGCTTTCGCCGCGAGGCGAAGGCGGCAGCCATGCTGCGACACGAAAACATCGTCACCATCTTCGACGTCGGCGAAATCAACGGCACCCACTACATCGCGCTGGAGTTCATCGAAGGCACCGATCTGCAGTTTTACATCAATCGCAAGTGCAAGATCGATCCCAAGGAAACCCGGCAAATCCTGATTCAGGCCGCCCGCGCGCTGGTGCACGCCCACGAAAACGGCATCGTTCATCGCGACATCAAACCTTCGAACTTTTTGTTGATGATGGTAGGCGACCGCATCCTGGTCAAGTTGACCGACTTCGGCCTCGCGATCCATCATGAAAACGACGCCGAGTTTCGCCTCACGCGCGACAAGACGACGGTCGGCACGGTCGATTACATGTCGCCTGAGCAAGCGCGCGACAGCCGATCGGCGGACATTCGCAGCGATATCTATTCGCTCGGCTGCACCGCGTATCACATGCTGTCCGGGATCGCGCCGTTCGCCAAGGGGACGTTGCCGGAGCGCATCGTGCAGCACATGCAGATCCCGCCGCCGGACTTGAAGAAATTGAACAAGAGCGTGCCGGCGTATCTGGTGTCGATCATCAACAAGATGCTGGAAAAGAAGCCGGAGGACCGCTACCAGACGCCGGCGGCGTTGCTGACGGACCTGGAGAATCCGGATCGCGTCATTCCGATCGCCAAGAAAAAGACGCCGCCGCCGCCCAAGCCGGAACGCGAAAAGCCGCGCAAGTCGAACGGCGTGCCGGCCGCGCCGGTGGACGACGAGCCGAGCGACGAGCCACGCCAGGTCAAGACGTCGCGCAAAACGAGGACCGAGCACGCCGATGACTGGGCCGAGTCGGCCGCCAAGGAAGACAATGGGGCCGGCAAGAAATCGCGAAAGAAATCGGCGCAATCGTCGAATGTTTGGGTTTACGCGACGGGCGGATCGGTGGCGGTGCTCGTCTTGATCCTCATCGCGGTGTTGGCGAGCAACCAACGGCCGACGCCCAAGAAGGAGGAGAAGAAAGTCGAGACGCCGCCGGTCGTGCACGTCCCGGAGACGAAGATTGAAACGCCGATCGTGGACACCGCGGCGGACAAGATGACGGTGCCCGCCCTGGTGCCGCCGATCATGGACACGGCGCCGGACAAGTCGGACCGCGTGGCGTTGCGGCGCGAATATGGCGGGGCGTTCACGAGTTTTCCCGATGCGCCGCCGGGCGCGCCGACGTTGCGCGTCAGCCGACTGCCCGCGGCCGGCCCGGCGTCGTTTCGTACGTTGGAAGAAGCCGTTGCCGAGACGAAGCCCGATACGTTCACGGTAATCGAGATTCACGACAATGGCCCGCTGTTCGTCGCCGCGATGCCGGCTCTGGCACAACGCTCGATCGTGATCCGCGGCGCGCCGGGATTTCATCCATTGCTGGTGTGGGAGATGCCCAAGAAAACCGTGGCCGCGAAGGCACTGCCGCCGTTCCTGTCCCTGGCGCGCGGCAAGTTGATCCTGGACAATCTGGATTTCGTCGCACAGGTGTCCGCAGCCGCGCCGGTTGTGGTCTTCGATCTACCGGAATCGGATTTTTGCGTTCGAAGCTGCACCTTCTCGCTCGCGGGCAAAGCGCCGTCGGGCGTCGCGCTGGTGCGGCGCATCGAGTCGGCGAATCCGCAGGGCCGAACGCGAACGTGGCTGCAACGCACTTTTGTGCGCGGCGCCGACGTCACGCTTCTCGACCATCAAGGCGCGGCAACCGAAGCCATGATCGAGGAATCGCTCGTCGCCGGCCAGGTGCAGCCGCTCTTTCGCATCAAGGGACGCGAGGATGACGAGTTCGATCTGCGCTGCCTTCGTTCGACGCTGGTGTGCGGGCAGGTGTTTCTGCGCTGGCAGGCGATGACCGGCAACGGCGGGCAACCGACGGTGCGCGGCTGGATGCTCGATTCCATCGTCAGCCGGGATGACACTTCGGGCGTGGGCGACCTGATTCAACTTGCGGATGGCGCCGACCCGTCGCGGATGCGCTGGCGCGCCCAAAACAGCGTCTATGCCGGCTGGAAGCAGTTGCTCGCGTCCGGCGGAAAATCGATCGGCGGACACGATCTCGACGCCTGGCATCGACAGTGGATTTATTCGGACGGCGATCGTGCGGTAGTTGAAACCTGGCCCGCCAATCCGCCGCCGGTCCTGGAAGAGCAGCCGGCTGACGCGTTTCTGCCGGGCCTGTCGCCCGTCGCCTTCACCGCGTTGACGGGCCCGGGCACGATCGGCTGCGTCGCCGGCTGGTTGCCCGCCGCGCCCGAAAGCTGGACTGAGCGCCTTTATGAACCAAGAAACGCGCCCAGCATTCCCCTCGCCGATCTCGAGCCGCCGCGCCTTGAAACGTCCGAAGACGGCTTCTACCACGGCGAACGGCTCGATCTCAACAAGGTCGATCTCGGCGCTCACTTGAACGCCGTCTTCCAAAAGAAAAAACCGGCGCCGCGAATCGTGTTGCACCTGACCGGACGCGGTGTTTGCTCGACCAGTCCGATTCGCATCAAGGGCGTCCAGCAACTGGTTCTTTACGGCGATCCCTCGAAGGACGCCAAGGACCCGTTCGTCCTCGAAGTCAACTCCGTCGGCGTCGGCCAGCCGCTCGCCGCGATTGAGATGATCGGCGGCAACCTCGAATTGATCGGCATTCGCGTCCGACTCCACGCCTTGACGCTCCTGCCCGCGATCGCCCATGTGCAAAATGGCGACCTGACGCTGACGCGCTGCCAATTGCAAGGTCCGTTGTTCAAGCCGAACGAAACGTTCCAGGGCGTGATCACGATTTCGAATGCCGCGGCGCCCAACGCATCGCTCGTGTTGCGCGATAATGTCCTGATGTCCGGCAAAGTAATCGTCCACATGCAGGACCACGTGCAGCTTCGAGCGCGAAATAACCTGCTTGTATCGCTCGGCGACGCTTTTGTGATGGAAGGCAATCGCTCAATCGGCCCCGCGACCCACGTGCTCGATCACAACACCTTCGCGGTGCGACAACACGCGCTCACGTTGCGAACGGGGCCCGAGTTTCACGCGGCCGGCCCGGTGTTCTTGCACGCCGCCAGCAACGCGTTTCTGGCCCCGTTCGCCGATTCGGGCGAACCGCGCGCCCTGTTGCGCGGTTCGGAGCCGTGGGTGTCGAGCGGCCGCTGGGCCTGGCAAGGTCGATACAATGTCTATGACGCGCGCCTGAGCGCCTACCTCGCCTTGACCGGCGCGCCGACGGCCGGCAAGCAAACGATGCGCGACTGGCAAAAAACATGGGGCCAGACGGCGGAGTTTGAACCGTACTTGTTCGATGTCGGCGCGGCGGTCAAGACGATCGCCGTGGACACTCCGGTCGCGGCCGGCGTTCTGCCAACGCAGCTCGATCGCTTGACGTTGCCGCGCACCGTTCGCGGTGATCCTGAACAGGAGCCGCCGGGCGCCGATTTGTGGAGCCTCGGCGTTATCCGCAAAAAAGGCTGACGTTTCCAACGTCGCGAGTCTCTTCATGCGTTTCGCACTTCTTGGCGATCATCCCGACGGCCTGGATTTCGCCCGCGTCCTGTTCGCGACCGGCCAGCATCAATTGACGCTTTACTCCGGTCCCGCGGACGGGCTGGCGCAACTTCAACGCCATGGACTGACGCCGCAAACGCTCGGCGATCTGGAAGAGGTGCTCGCCGATCCGGAAATCGACGTCGTGATCGTGGCCAGCGGGCTCTCGCTGCGGCGACGCCAGCTCGTGCGCGCGATGCAATCGGAATGTCACGTCCTGTGCGTGCATCCCGCGGACATCTCGCCCGACGTCGCCTATGAAGCCGCGATGATCCAGGCCGACACGGGGCGGCTTCTCCTGCCGCTCCTGCCGATGGCGCTCCACCCCGGCGTGAATCGGCTCGCGGCACTCGCCCAGGGACGGCCGGCGCCGCGAATGCTGGAAATGGAAATCTGGTCCACGGAAGATGTGCTCTTGGAAGCCGACCTCGCCAATCACAAACCAGGCCTACCGGGTTGGGATGTGTTGCGCGCGATCGGCGGCGAGATCGGTGAAATCCTTTTGCAATCGACGCGCGTCGACCTATCGCCCGCCGAGCCGCTCTTGATCTCCGGCCGTTTCATCAATGGCATGCTGCTTCAAGCGACATATTTGCCGCAACAGGCGGAAACTCACTGGCGACTATCGCTCGTGACGACGACCGGCCGCGCCAATCTCGAATTCGCGCACGGCTGGCCCGGCCCCGCGCGTTTGACTTTCGCCGATGCATCCGGCGGACAACAAGAAGAATCGTGGCCAGATTATCATCCCTGGGAAGCGCTGCTCGCCCATTTCGAGCAAGCCGTGCTGAACGCCTCCGTCAAAAAACGCGAGCCCGGCCAACCTGCCGACGAATGTTTGACCAAATCGCCGCCGCAGTTGGGCTGGCAAGATGAGTTGCGCGCCCTGGAACTCGACGACGCCGCCCGACGCAGCCTGGAACGCGGCAAAACCAGCACGCTCGATTTGCAGGAAACCACCGAAGAAGCCGCCTTCAAAGGCACGATGACGCTGGTCGGCTGCAGTCTCATCTGGCTTTCCGTGGTCGTGTTGATTCTGTCCTTCTGGATCGACTGGCTAGCGTGGGGAATCGTACCCGTGTTCGGCGCCTTTCTCATCTTGCAAGGGCTACGCTGGGTCTTGCCAGAGAAGGCAAACCAAACCATTCAATCAAAATGACAAGGAGCCGCGCACGAAGTAAGCGGCAGGGCGCCACGCGGCATGCGAGCATTGTGTTTCGGATTTTGGAATTCGAATTTGTTTCGAATTTCGGATTTCGATATTCGGATTTGTGTCACGTGATTTCGTCAAACGCCACCAGAATTCCCGTGACGTTGTCGCGCGACCCGTGACCGAGTGCCGTCTGCACCAGATGCTCGATCATCGCTTGCGGCTCTGGATGCTCTTTGAGGCTGGAACGCAGGTCGTCGTTGGAAATGTGATTCGTCATGCCATCGCTCGCCAGGAGCAGGCGATCGCCATTTCGCGGCGCAAACGGATGAACCTCCGTCGCCGCACCCAATTCCGTGCAGCCGAGAAACTTGTGCAAGACATGCTGATACGGACTGTATCGCGCTTCCTCCGGCGACAGGGCGCCGGTGCCGACGAGCGCCTGCGCCACGGAATGATCCATCGTCAATTGATGCACGTCGTCGCCGCGCACGAGATACGCCCGGCTATCGCCAAGACTGGTGATGAAAACTTGATTGTCGTGAAAGAGCGCCACCACCGCGGTCGTGCCCATGCGCCGACCTTCGGGCTGCGAGCGTCCCGAATCGATGATCGCTTCGTTCGCCTCGCGCATCGCGCTAAGAAGTGCCGTCTCCGCCGTTTCCGCCACCGCCAATCGGGCATGCACGACGCGCGGGATGATCTCGACGGCCATGCTGCTGGCCACTTCGCCGCGATCCTGTCCGCCCATGCCGTCCGCGACGATGAAGAGCCGTTGCCGCATATCGACGAGGAAGTTGTCCTCGTTATTGGGCCGCACGCCTTGTGCCGACTTGCTGCCGACGCGCAACGCAAACTGCGGCATGCGAAAAACTCCGGTATCCACCAGACAGCCACTTCCAAGTGGTCCCATTAAGCACCCAATGATCGAAGTATTGTATGCAGCTTTCAGGAGTATCGACAACGACAAACCAATGGGCAAAGGTCTGGCGTACAGTCTACTATGAACAAATGTACAAACATCAGCGGACGCGCCGCGCGCACCACGATCGGATAATCTAACATGGAATGTAAATCGACTCGAAACAAGTCAAATAAGCTCTGCTTTACCATGTTTTTTGTTTGTTTTGATGAGGATCATGTAATGAATCGTGCCGACGCTTTCACCCTGTTGAACGAATACGTCAAGGATCGTCCGCCACATGCTCGCCGTCGAAATCGCCATGCGCGCTTACGCCAAAAAGCACGCGGCCGACGAAGAGGTCTGGGGCATCGTCGGCCTCCTGCATGACTTCGACTACGAACGCTGGCCCGACCCGCCCGATCATCCGCTCAAGGGCTCCGCTATCCTCCGCGAGCGCGGCTACAGCGACGAGGTCATTTACGCCATTCTTTCGCACGCCGATTATTTGACCGATTACCCGCGCGTCCATCATGTTGACAAGGCGCTCTATGCATGCGATGAACTGGCCGGCTTCATCACCGCCACCGCTCTGGTTCGGCCCGGCGGCATCACCGACATGACCGCGTCGAGCGTCAAAAAGAAGATGAAATCCAAGGGCTTCGCTCGCACCGTCAATCGCGACGATATCGTGCGCGGCGCCGCCGATTTCGGCGTCGAATTGACTGAACACATCCAGTTCGTCATCGACGCCATGAAACCGCACGCCGCCATGCTCGAACTCACGCGCGGCGAAGGCGGCGAGCCGGGAGCGTAAGCGACCGGAGACTTTCCGGAGTTACGGATAAAGCCCGCGTCGCTTCTTTTCCTTTGCCACCTTTTGCACGCCCAGACTCAACGCCGCCATGCGCATTGGAATCTGGCGTTCCTTGGCGAGACTTCTCACCTGATGGAACGCCTTCAGCATCAGCTCTTCGAGTTTCTGATTGACCTGCGCCTCGTCCCAGAAAAACTGCTGCATGTCCTGCACCCACTCGAAGTACGACACCGTGACGCCCCCCGCGTTGCAGAGCACATCCGGGATGACGAAGATATCGCTCTGCTCCAGGATCGCATCGGCCTCCGGCGTCGTCGGCCCATTGGCGGCCTCGGCCAGCACGCGGCATTGCAGTTTGCTTGCATTCTTCTCGGTGATTTGCCGTTCGAGCGCCGCCGGCACGAGAATGGTGCACGGCATCAGCAGCATTTCGTTGGGATCGATCTGACGAGCGCCGGGAAACTCTTTGAGCAGCTTGCCGCCCGCGACATGCTTGTTGAGCGCGGCAATGTCGATTCCTTGCGGATTGGCGATGGCGCCATAGCGATCGCTGACGCCGATGATCTTGACGCCGCGCTGCCCCAGTTCTTGACACGTGATGGCGCCGACGTTGCCGAAGCCTTGCACGACCGCGGTAGAATTGGCGGGCGAAATGCCGATTTCGTCGAGCGCTTTCATGATGCAATAGACGACGCCGCGGCCCGTCGCCTCGCGCCGGCCGACGCAGCCGCCCAGTTCGACCGGCTTGCCCGTGACGATCTCGGGGCACGCGTAGCCGACGGACATGCTGTACGTGTCCATGATCCACGCCAGCGTTTGCTCGTCGGTGCCGAGGTCCGGCGCCGGCACGTCCATGCGCGGCCCGATGATCGGATAGATTTCCTCCGTGAAGCGGCGCGTCAGGTGCTCCTTTTCCATCATCGATAGTTTTTCCGGATCGCAAGCGATGCCGCCCTTGGCGCCGCCGAACGGCAGATTCATGATCGCGCATTTCCACGACATCCACATCGCCAGCGCCGCGACCTCGCCGAGATCGACGCTCGGGTGATAACGCAAACCGCCCTTCGACGGGCCGCTCGTCAAGCTGTGCTGGACGCGGAAGCCGGTGAACGTGTGCGTCTTGCCGGAGTCGAGCCGGATCGGCACGCTCACGACCATGGCGCGTTTGGGTTTGCTCAAACGTTCGAGGATATTGGGATCGAGATTGATGACGGCGGCGACGGATTGCAGTTGCTTCAGCGCCATTTGATAGACGGGCGAATCATCGTAAATCGGCCGTGGGCCGTTTTTGTGGTTGTTGCCTTCCATGTGGAGTTATCCAAGGGGGAAAAGGGAGAGTTTTCACCGGGCCGCCGCTCGAAATGCGTCGGCTCACAAGTGTAGTTTACCCGTTCTGGAAAATCCAGGCTATGCCGATTGGAGGTGTACAAAATAACAAAACCCTCGCGAGTTTCCCCGCGAGGGTTTTGGTAAAAGCCGGCGATGACCTACTTTCGCGC
>DAIOGM010000192.1:0-13094 GCA_036745215.1 Gemmataceae bacterium | reverse complement strand
ACTGGTTTACGTTTAGCGCTCGCAGGGAAGCGTCCGGACCTGGACGCCCCCGTCATCGCCCATCGCCCCTTGCGCTTGTTCGCCCGCCCGCTCGCCATGCAAGTCGTCGCACTCGTGCCCGATGGCATGCCGCAACGATTTCATTGTGCGGGCATGAATCACACCATCACGCGCTGCCGCGGCCCGGAGCGCATCGAGACCGGCTGGTGGCGCGGCGACGACGTGCAGCGCGATTATTATCTGGTGGAAACGACGGACGGCGCCCGCTGGTGGATCTTTCATCGCCTGGACGATGGGCGATGGTTCTTGCATGGATGTTTCGATTAGCCGCTTGCCGTTTAGCGCTCGCAGTGAAGCGCCCGCGGTCCGGCGTTCACTGCGAGCGCTAAACGACAAGCGGCCTGGATTGTCCATGAAATACGCGGAACTATGGTGCAAAACGAATTTCTCGTTCCTCGAAGGCGCGTCGCATTCCGCCGAGCTGGCGAGTCGAGCCGCCGAGCTGGGCCTCTACGCGCTCGCCATCACCGACCGCAACTCGCTCGCCGGCGTCGTGCGCGCCCATCAAGCCGCGAAGGAAGCGAACTTGAAGCTCTTGATCGGCGCCGAGATCACGCCCATCGATGGCGACCCGATTGTCTTGCTCGCAATGAACATTTCGGGCTATCGCAATTTGTCGAAATTGATCACGCGCGGACGCCGCGCCGCCATCAAGGGCGAATGCCGATTGACTGTGGAGGACGTCGCCTCGCATGGGAATGATCTGCTGGCCATTCTCCCCTCTCCCCTCCGGGGGAGAGGGGTCGGGGGTGAGGCGGGGAGAATTGACAATTATCAATTGACAATTGACAATTGCCAATTGAAAGAAAATACCCACTCTTCAATTGGCAATTGTCAATTGTCAATTGTCAATTGTCAATGCATTGCCGACGCCGCCCCCTCACCCCCCGCCCCTCTCCCCCCGAGGGGAGAGGGGAGGAAGATTTCGGCTCCTCTCCCCTGGAGGGGAGAGGGGAGAAATGCGTATCGCGACATTTTCGGCGATCGCACTTACCTCGCCGCCGCCGTTCATCTCGGCCCGTGCGACAACGACGACCTCGACCGCGCCGCGCAGCAAGCGCGGCAATGGCGGCTGCCCTTGCTTGCAACCAATCAGGTTTTCTATCACGCCACGTCGCGCCGCCCGCTGCACGATGTCTTGACGGCGGTGCGAAATCATACGACGGTCGCGAACCTCGGCGCTATGCGTTTCTCGAACGGCGAGCGGCATTTGAAATCGCCGGCGCAGATGGCTCAGCTGTTCGCGCGTTATCCCGATGCGATTCACCGCACCGTCGAAGCCGCCGATCGCTGCGCCTTTTCGCTCGATGAGCTGCGTTACGAATATCCCGAGGAACTATGTCCCGACGGCCAAACACCGACGACGTATCTGGCCGAACGAACGTGGGCCGGCGCTCGCGATCGCTATCCCGACGGCGTGCCGCAAAAAATCCGCGACTTGCTCGAAAAAGAACTGTCGCTGATCGCGGAACTGCGTTACGAGGCCTTCTTCCTCACGGTGTGGGACCTGGTTGTCTTCGCTCGTTCGCGCGGCATCCTCTGCCAAGGGCGCGGCTCGGCCGCCAACTCCGCGGTCTGTTATTGTCTGGGCATCACGTCCGTCGATCCCGATCGCACCGATCTGCTTTTCGAGCGATTCATCAGCAAGGAACGCAACGAGGCGCCCGATATTGACGTCGATTTCGAACACGAGCGGCGCGAGGAGGTCTTTCAGTACATCTACCGGAAATATGGCCGAGAACGCGCTGGCATCGTCGCCGAGGTGATCACGTATCAACCGCGTTCGGCGGTGCGCGACGTCGGCAAGGCGCTGGGGCTGTCCCTTGACGCAATCGATCGACTCGCGAAGGCGATCGACTGGCACGCGGAGCCGGCCGTCATCGCCGAGCGCATCGAGGAAGCGGGCCTCGCGCCCGACGCGACCAGCGTCAAGCATCTGATCGAATTGACGGGCGAGCTGCTCACGTTTCCACGGCATCTGTCACAGCACGTCGGCGGGTTCGTCATCACGGGCCGGGCGCTTTCGGAGATGGTGCCGATCGAGAACGCCGCAATGCCGGACCGCACGGTCATTGAATGGGACAAGGACGATCTCGATGCGCTCGGCATCTTGAAAGTGGATTGCCTGAGCCTGGGAATGCTGACGGCGATACGCAAGTGTTTTGATTTGATTGGGCCGGTGGCAAGTCCCCGTTTAGCGCTCGCAGAGAAGCGCCAGGCGAACGGCGCTTCTCTGCGAGCGCTAAACGAAAAACTGACCCTGGCCACGATTCCGCCCGAGGATCCCGTTGTCTACGACATGATCTGCGCCGCGGACACGATCGGCGTCTTTCAGATCGAGAGCCGGGCGCAGATGAGCATGTTGCCTCGCTTGAAGCCGAGAAACTTTTACGACCTCGTTGTTGAAGTAGCGATCGTGCGGCCCGGGCCGATTCAGGGCGGCATGGTGCATCCGTATCTGCGTCGGCGTTCGGGCAAGGAGGCAGTGACGTATCCGAATCCGATCGTCGAGGAGGTGCTGTCCAAAACGCTCGGCGTGCCGCTGTTTCAGGAGCAGGTGATGCGACTCGCGATCGTCGCGGCTGGGTTCACGCCGGGCGAGGCGGATCAGCTTCGTCGCGCGATGGGAGCATGGAAGCGGCGCGGCACGATCGAGAAGTTCCGCGAGAAGTTTCACAACGGCTTGCTCGCGCGCGGCTTTCCGTCGGAGTTCGCGGAACAAATCTATTCACAAATTGCGGGCTTCGGCGAGTACGGCTTTCCCGAATCGCACGCCGCCAGCTTCGCGCTTTTGGCGTATGTGTCGGCCTGGCTCAAGTGCCACTATCCGGCGGCGTTCGCGGCGGCGATCATCAACAGCCAGCCGATGGGCTTTTACGGCGCCGCGCAACTGATCCACGACGCGCGAGCGCACGGCGTCACGGTGTTGCCGGTTGATGTGAATTTGAGTGAATGGGACTGCACCTTGGAAGCCCAAAGAATTGACAATTATCAATTGACAATTGTCAATTGCCAATTGAAAGAAAATCCCGGCTCTTCAATTGACAATTGTCAATTGTCAATTGTCAATTGTCAATGCACTGAAGAGCGAACGAAACCCGCGATCCGCTTAGGTTTTCGCTTGATCCGCGGCTTCCCCGAAGCAAACGCGAATGCCATCGTCAACGCGCGGCGCGAAGCGACGTTTCGCTCCGTTCATGACGTGCGGCGGCGCGGCCGCGTCTCCAAGGCGCTGCTCGCGCGACTGGCGGCGGCGGATGCGTTCGGCTCGCTCGGGTTGGATCGGCGGGCGGCGCTGTGGAAGGTGCTCGCGCTCGGCGAAGAGCTGCCGTTGTTTGCCGATATCGAGGACGAGGTGCAAGCGCCATCTTTGCCGGAGTTGTCGATTGGCCAAAACGTGATCGCCGATTATCAAACGACGGGGCTGTCACTCAAAGCGCATCCGATCGAGTTGATTCGCCCGGATCTGGAGCGCATGAATGTCGTCACCGCAAAAATGCTCGACGAATTGCCGGACAAGACGAATGTGCGCATCGCCGGGCTGGTGCTGGTGCGTCAGCGGCCGCAGACTGCGAACGGGACCGTGTTCATGTCGCTGGAAGACGAGACGGGGCTGATGAATCTGATCATCTGGCGGCGCACCTGGGAACGCTTTCGCAAGGTCGCCAAGGACGCGGTCGCGCTTTACGTGGAAGGCAAGATCGAAAAAGCGGAGCGCGTCATTCACGTGTGCCCGACGAAAATTGATGATCTTTCCAGTGCGCTCGCGGGATTGGCGTCGCGCTCGCGCGATTTTCGTTAGTGGTTTACGTTTAGCGCTCGCGTGACGCCATGCGAGCGCTAAACGTAAACGATCAACCGCGGCCAACAAACGGCATCTTCGTCGCCATCACCGTCATGAACAACACATTCGCGTCGAGCGGCAAGCTCGCCATGTAAACGACGGCACGCGCCACATTTTCCACGTCAAACGTCGGCTCGACGGCCCGCTCGCCGCTCGCTTGCGGAACGCCGTCCTTCATCTTCGCGGTCATCTCGGTCCCGGCGTTGCCGATGTCGATTTGCCCGCACGCGATGTCATACTTACGACCATCCAGCGCCGTCGAACGCGTCAGTCCCGTGACGGCGTGCTTGCTCGCGGTGTACGGCGCCGAGTTGGGACGCGGCGCGTACGCGGAGATCGAGCCGTTGTTGATGATGCGTCCGCCGCGCGGCGACTGCTCTTTCATCAGCCGAAACGCAGCTTGCGTGCACAGAAAAACGCCGGTGAGGTTGACGTCGATGACCTTGCGCCATTGTTCGAGCGTCAAATCTTCAAGGAGAATCGGCGGAGCGCCAGCGCCGGCATTATTGAAAAGCAGATCGAGCCGGCCGAACGCGTCCTTCGTCTTCGCGAACAGCGCTTGCACGGACGACGGATCGCTCAAATCGGTCGGCACAACCAGCATTTGCGCAGCGTTCGCGCCCGCCTGGGCGACGGTTTGTTCCAATGCCTCGCGCCGCCGGCCGGCGAGGACGACGGCGTAGCCTTCGCGAAACAGCGCAAGTGAGCAGGCACGGCCAATGCCGGAGCCGGCGCCGGTGACGAGGGCGATTTTTTGTTTATCCATGTTTTCTCCGAATTCGTTTAGCGCCCGCATGGCGCCGCGCGGGGGCTAAACGAATACACACAGTCACCGCCCCGCCGCCTTCCGCAAAATCGCCTCCACGCGCTGCGCAATCATGCGCTCCTCGCCCTCTTGCAGCGTGAACACCGAGATGCAGATGCCGCGCTCGCCCGTCCCGGGAACGCGGCCAATCTGAATCGGCGCGTCGCCATCCATCAATGCTCTCGTGAAGGCGGCACGCGTGATGGCCACGCGATTCTCGTCCCAGGTGATGATCAGGTGCGGCACGCAGTTGGCCGACGTCGGCGTGATGCGTTCGCATTGCACCGTCGGAATGCCGTTAACGGCCGCTTCGATGACGCCGATGCGCCGCTCCCATTCGCGAACCTCCGCGCGGTGATCGAGACGCACGAAACGTTCGACCGCGACCATCGCGGCGATCATGTCCTCCTTCGACACCTTCAAGCCGCGGCCGATGCTCGGGCAATTTGGGTTCGTGTTGAGCTTGGCGGCGTCGATCAGTTCCTTGCGTCCCAAGAGCAGGCCCGTGTCGTTCGGTCCGCGCATCGCCTTGCCGCCGCTGAAAGCGACGAGATCGAAGCCCATGCGCACGTATTCCGACAGCCGCTCGACCGGAGGCACGTCGGCCGCCGCGTCGAGCAACGTCGGAATGCGATGTTCGCGCGCAAGAGCGATCCACTCGGCGCGGCGAATGCGTCCCGCGGCGTCGTCCTTGTTCATGAAGTACATCAGTGCCGTGCGATCCGTGATGTGACGTTTGACATCCGCTGCAGTCTCGACGTCGATGAGACGAACGCCGACGTTCGTGAGTTGATTGTCATAGCACGAATGGTGCGGCCGTTGCAGCAGGACTTCGTTGCGCATGCCGGTCGTGTCCGGCAAACGAACGATGCGTTTGCGATCACCGCGCGTGACGACGGCAGCCGTGCCGAGCAAGAGCGCGCCGGCGGCCCCAGTGGTGACGAGGGCCGCCTCGACGCCGATGGCCTTCGCGATGCGTTCGCCGACGCGGTCCTGCAATTGCGCCAGATTGACAAAGTGGCGTGACGCTTCACTCCACGCGGCGACGACCTCCGGCGGCATGATCGAGCCGCCGAGATTGGTGACGGTCCCCGTTGCGTTGATGATGTGCTTGAGGCCGAGCGATTCGTAGATGCTCTGCCGGGCAGGCTGAGCGGAGAGCGCCGTCGGCGCGATTGCGCTGGTGACCGCGATGGCGGCACCGGCTTTTAGCAGCGTGCGACGCGTGGTTCGGCTGGATCGATTTTTCATGGCATGGTTCCTGGCATGTTTGGTGGATGTCGATGGAACGGCTAAGCGTCTCATTTGACGGTAATTCCGTCCCGATGGCTTCGCATGGCGCACGATAACCCGAATTGGTTCAAATCGCCAACAAATCCGCGACAGTAATCAGAATCTCGAGTTGGTCAAACTTTCGTAGAAGCCGAGTCTTGAGTCTCTGAAGGTAACGCAAATTTTCGATATGGGTATCATCATGAAAATCAATTACGCTGAATACAACTACCTGATCGTAGTAAATTTCTTCGCCAGACTGCCAA
The DNA here is from genome assembly GCA_036745215.1 of Gemmataceae bacterium. Lineage (GTDB taxonomy): Bacteria > Planctomycetota > Planctomycetia > Gemmatales > Gemmataceae > SIAQ01. The sequence continues at coordinate 6,847 of DAIOGM010000192.1, read as the reverse complement.
ACACCAGTCAGCGGAAATTGTCGTTGGATCGAGGTCACGCCGCCGAATCGTGTGAGCAATTCTTGCTGGAGGGAAACGAATTTCGTCTCGGGAATCGGCTCGCCGTTATTGTAATCCAAGGGCAAATAGATTTCGACGCTCCTAATTGGCTTTGCCATGGCGGCGTTTCTCCGTGCGATTGGAGTTTTTCTTCACCACTTCGTAGCGGAACCCTCGCGCGGTCAACATCTCCAAATGTGCGGGCGAGACTTCGTAAATGGGATCGTCTGCGATCAGGCGAACGGGCGCGATTTCGATCATCGCGCGCCAGGCCTTGCCCCAATCGGATTTTGGAAGGCGTATCGTAATCATCCCGAACTCCTAGCGCAGTATCCGATCGCTAATTTACTCGACTTGGCGGCGCCACGCCAGATTGATTAGCTATTTCGAGCGTCGGAGCCTGGCTGGCAATTTTTTGGTTTTTTTCTTCCAAATATCACGGCCACCGTCCACTTCTTATTAGACTGCTAAACGGCTCTCCCCATGACCAAGGAGGTTTCCGCGTCATGGCCGTTGTTTCTGATAGTTCCGGCAGCGATCCGGTTCCGAAATCGGCGAAAGACAAAGTGTTTCTGCGCCTGTTCCTGCAAAACGAGCGCCGCATCTACGCCTATATCATGACGCTCCTGGCGAACTGGACGGACGCCGCCGACGTTTTGCAGGAAGCCAGCATGACGATGTGGGACAAGTTCGACGCCGATCATCCGCCGGAAAACTTCGCGGCATGGGGTTGCCGGATCGCGTATTTCAAGGTGCTTGACTTTCGCAAGAAATCGCAGCGCAGCCGGGTGCAATTCAGCCAGGCGATGCTGGAGCGCGTCGCGGAGACGGCGGCGGAACAAGCGGGCACGCTGCAGCTGGATGAGCGCCGCGCGGCGCTTGCGGGCTGCGTCGAGAAGCTGCCGCCGCAGGATCGGGAATTGCTCGAAACGCGCTTCGCCGACGGCGCAACGACGGTCTCCACGGCGGAAGCGGTACAGCGCTCGGTGGACGCGGTGTACAAAGCGCTGGCCAAGATTCGACTGGCGCTGTTCGATTGTGTGACGCGATCGCTCGCACAGGAGGGGCACGCATGAACGTTCCCTTTGACGAATTCAATGAACTGAAATCGCTGCTCGACGCTCTCGTCGAAGACCGCATCACGCCGGACCAGGTGAAGCGACTGGAAAGCCTGGTGTTGAATCATCCGGAAGCGGAAGCGTATTACGTGCAGTACATGAGCATGGTCGCCGATCTGGTCGGACATCTCGATCGCCTTCCCGCGGACACGCAGCAAAAGTTGCGCGCACGCACGGACGGGACCGCCGGCGAAGCCGCGTCAACAACGCCTGTGCAGACGACGACGTCCAAATCGCATCCTTATTGGTGGGGCGCGGCGGCACTCGTGGGCTTGGCGGCCGCGATCTTGACTGCCGTGAACTTGCCGCGAGATCGGCGGGTGGTTGTTCCCATTAATAACAAGACCATCGTCGAGGAAGAGGCCGAAGACAACAGCGTCGCCGTCCTCGTGCAGGCGCCCGGAGCGCAATGGGAAGAGACCGGCATGCCGACGCGGCCCGGCGCGCCACTGCCTCCTGGCAATCTGCGTCTGAAGTCCGGCTTGGCTCACATTGAGTTTTATTGCGGCGCCATCGTCATTCTCGAAGGGCCGGCGGAATTCAAGATCGTCTCACGCACCGAAGCGTATTGCGCCAACGGCAAGCTGCGAGCGCGCGTCCCTTTGCAAGCCCAGGGATTCTCGATCGGTACGCCGGAAATGTACCTCGTGGATCGCGGCACCGAGTTTGGCCTGAGCGTCGGCGGCGCCAAGAAAACCGAAGTCCACGTCTTCCAGGGCCGCGTCGATCTGTACGATCCGGCCGCGAAGAAGGAACTCGCCAAAGCGGTCAAAACCGGCGAGGGCGTTCAGCTCCACGCGCCGGGTCAATACCGTTCGATCAAAGTGAATCCGACCGGCTTCTCGACGGCGCAGGATGTTGCCGACGAATCACAACTGGAAATCCAACGTCGGCAAAAGGATTGGCTCAAATTCAGCGAAGCGCTGCGCAAGGATGAAAGCCTGCTCGTTTACTTTCCGTTTCAATCCGGCGGGCCGATGAGCCGCACGCTCAAGGACTGGGCAATCGGACGCGACGAAGCGGGAGACGGCGCCATCGTCGGCTGCTCGTGGGGGTCGGGACGCTGGCCCGGCAAGGAAGGCCTCGAGTTCAAGGGAGTCGGTCATCGTGTCCGTTTCCGTTTGAATGGAACGTACGAATCGTTGACGCTCATGACCTGGGTGCGCGTCGATGCCCTGCCGAACAAGAACAACTCGCTCATGATGTCCGACGGCTGGCCCATCGGCTCGTTGCACTGGCAGATCGGCGAAACCGGCACCATCATTCTCGGCGTGCAAAGCAATCCCAGGGGCGCTCACTATCACGCCGTCCAAAAAATGACGCCGGAACGCTTCGGCCAATGGCTCCATCTCGCCGTCGTCTACGACAAGCCGAACGGGACCGTGACGCATTTCATGGACGGCCGGCCGATCGCGCAGTCCGAGGTCAAGTTCGACATCGATCTGCAAGTCGGCGACGCGGAGCTGGGCAATTGGAACATTGCAACGCATCGCAACAATACGCCGATTCGCAATCTGTTTGGATGCATGGACGAGTTCATGATCTTTTCGCGGCCTGTGACGGAAGAGGAGATCGGCCGCTTCTTCAATCAAGGCCGGCCGCCGCTGTGAACCATCTGGCTTGTTTACGTTTAGCGCTCGCGCGGCGCCATGCCACCGCTAAACGTGGATCAGAATTTGGAGACCTCTTCATGCGACCTTTCTTCGTAAACATTGGACTCGCCCTCGCGCTGATATGCCTCATCGGCTGCGGCGGCCCGCAAATGGCGCGTGTCAAAGGACGCGTCACGTGCAACGGCAAGCCTGTCGCGCAGGCACATGTGGCGTTCGACCCCGTGCCCAGCTCGGAAAAGGACCGCGAACCGGGCAAGGGCAGCACCGGCTTCACGGATGACGACGGCAACTACATCCTCAGCACCTACAAGAATTTCGACGGCGCTCAGGTCGGCAAGCATCGCGTCACGATTTCGCTTGACGACACGAACCCCGCCCGCTGCGCGCGCAAGAAGGAAATTCAACTGGAAGTAGCGATAAGTGAAAACGTGCACAACATTGAACTGGCGGACAAGTAAAGCGAAATGTCATTTGATTCCAAGCGGAGTAGACCCATGAGACTGCAGAAAACCAACGCCCGCGCCTTCACGCTGATCGAGCTTTTGGTGGTGATCGCCATCATCGCGATTTTGATCGCCTTGTTGGTGCCGGCCGTGCAAAAGGTGCGCGCCGCCGCCGCCCGCACGCAATGCGGCAACAACCTCAAGCAAATCGGCCTCGCGCTCAACGCTTACCATGACGTGCTGAAGGCGTTGCCCCCCAGTTGCATCAAGAAATCGATCCAGGACCCCACCACCGGCGGCGCGGGATCCGTGACCAACGCGCAAAACAATCCATACAACCCGGCCGCGCTGCATTGGTCGTATCTGATCCTACCGTATTTGGAGCAGGGCCCGCTCTATTCATCGATCCCGCTCGGTCCGCCGCCTGCGCCGCCGCCGGGCTCCGGCTCCAGTCCCCCGAACCTGGCGACATCCACGGCGTGGCTCAATCCTCCGTACATCAACGCGCTGCGAACACCTCTGGCGGTGATGCGCTGCCCCGCGACGACGGACGCGATCGCCTACGACGACAACTCGCGCGGCGTGCTGATCAGCAGCCGTGCGGCGGCCAGCTACGTCGTCGTCATCTCCGGCACGCTGAACACGAATAACAACAACGACGACGGCGGCGCCGGCGGCGGCCCGTTCACGCCCTACGGTTTTTATGAACTCCTGCACTCGCGATTTGACGGCCCCTTCAACCAAAATGTCACTTACAAGTTCGCCCAGATCATCGACGGCGTCAGCAACACCGCCGCCGTCGGCGAACGTTATCGCTACGTGCATGACGCGGGCAACAACGGCCACGGCGGCTGGGGCGTCTTCGCCATCGGTTCGCCGCACGCCCAGAACGGACACAATCTCTTCAGCGGCTCCACCTTCTTCCTGTTCAATGCCATCATTCCCAACCCCAACTCGGACACGACGCATTTGATGGCGTTCAGCAGCCGACATCCGCAAGGCGTCCATTTCGTCTTTCTCGACGGCTCCGTGCGCTTTCTATCCGACGGCACGTCCGCGGTTGTGCGAACCGCCATCGGCACGCGCGCCGGCAATGAAGTCGTCAATATCGAGTAGGCGTTTTCCGTGGTGCGGGGCGTCTCGCCTGCACTTCATCCGTGCAGTCCCAATGTAGGGTGGGCCGAGTCTTCGAGGCCCACCGAATTATCTTCATGGCGGAACCGGTGGGCCTCGAAGACTCGGCCCACCCTACAATACTGCACCACGGTGAGCCCACGTTAGGTTAGCGCGACCGTCTCGATCACGCGCATGCTCTTCCACTTACCATTTCGAAATCGCAAATAGAAACACACGGCCATTGCCAAGATGTGGGCCGTCGCGAAGATCCACGCCCAGTACACGCTGCCGTTGAAGTGAACCACCAAAAACGTCGGCACCACCATGATCGGCCACGCCAGGCAAAACGTCAAAAGCGACACGAAGCGCGTGTCGCCGGCGCCTCGCAACGCAAAGGAAAAGGTTAGATTGACCGCATCCGCCAGCGAATAGATCGCCACGCATATCAATAGCTTCGGCACAATCTCCGAGACTTCCGCGAATTCCTGGGCCGAGCGATTACTCTCGAAAATCGACACCAGCGCGTGCGGAAACGCCAGGTAAATGACGGCCACAATCACCATGTAACCGAACGACCAGGCCAGCCCGGTGTAGGCACTGCGTTCCGCGAGGTCGGGACGATCGGCGCCGAGACGCTGGCCGACGAGGATGCTCACCGCCTGCCCGAGGCCCATCATCGGCAAGAATGCGACCATGTTGAGACGGATCGTCAGCGTTGTCGCTCCCATGGCTCCCTCGCCGAGCTGGCCGACCAGTTGCGTGAAAAGGAGGAATACCAGGACGTCGAGAAACATCTGCATGCCCGCCGGTCCGCCGTACCACATGAGCCGTTTGAACAACTCGCGTTCCGGGCGCCAACCCGAGCCGGTTGCGAACGCCGCGCGGTAACGCGGCAACAGCAGTAAAACAATCGCGAATAACGCCGACGCCCACGAGCCGATGACGGTTGCCCAGCCCGCGCCTTCGATGCCCAGCTCCGGAAACCCAAGTCGGCCAAAGACGAGCACGAGTGCAAACGCCACGTTCACCAGGGTGCCCAGCGCCTCGATCGCGAGGACAATCCACGTTTGCCCGCGTCCGGAGAAGAAGCCGTTGATCGCGGACATGATCAACATCGGCATGGCGGCGAATGCCATGCATTGGAGGTAGGTCGTTTCCAATGTCTGCAACGCCTCACTATGTTGGCCCAGCGCGATCAAGTGCGGCGCGGCTGGAACCATCAACAGGAACAAGAAGCCGGTGATGATGGCGAAGTGAATGCCCTGCCAGACTGCCGGCCCGACGCGATGCGGTCGCCCGGCCCCGGTGTATTGCGCGACGAACGTGGACGTGTAGCCCGCCGTCACTTGCAGCAGCCCAAACAAGAGCCAGTACCACATGATCGCGGGGAGCGTCGCCGCCATCTCGCGCGGATCGTGCCAGGACAAGAGCACCGTGTCCACGAAAACCTGCACCGTCATGAAACTTTGGCTGACGATCAGCGGCGTCGCCAATGCCAAAAGCTCACGACTGCTGCTTTGCGCCGGTTCCGTCGGCGCTTCCAGCATTGGCGTCGGAATGATCTCTTCCTGGATGGCCGTTTCCGCGGGATCCGTCCGATTCATAGAGGTCCTTGACAAACGGAATGGCACGGGCGCACTTGGGTATCTTGTTATGATACACTTCGACCGGCGCAGGTTCGCTTGATTGAGAACTGATGCCGCAGATGCACGCGGATAAACGCAGATAGGAAGAAGATGTTTCGTCTTCTTCCTATCTGCGTTTATCTGCGTGCATCCGCGGCTGATTCTTTATTGGAAGAGAGCCGGGATGTGGGCGCCTTCGCGAACGATCATCACCGGCCGGCCGCTCGGCGTGTGGTATTCGCGACGATAATCGATGCCGAGGCTGTGATAGAAGCTGGCGGCAACCTGGTCCGGCGTGAACGGCTCGCCCGCCGGGCCCATCGCGCGATCGTCGCTGGCGCCGAGCACCTGGCCGACGCGCATGCCGCCGCCGGCCAACAAGACGAAAAAGTTGCGCGGCCAATGATCGCGGCCGGCGCGTTCGTTGATCCGCGGCGTGCGGCCGAACTCGCCGGTGACGAAGACGCTTGTCGATTCCAGCAATCCCTTCGCCGCCAACGTATTGAAGAGCGCCGACAAGCCTTGATCCATCGGCGGCAGCAAGTTATTGCGCGCGGCATTGAAGTTGTTGACATGCGAATCCCAGCCGCCGAACGTCACGGTCGTGAAGCGCACGCCCGCTTCGATCAAACGCACGGCGAGCAAGCAGCTCAGACCGAAGCGCGATTCGCCGAACGGCCGCGCAACTTCGGGCCGCTCTTGTGTGATGTCGAACGCACGGCGAGCGCGCGGCGAGCTGATCATCGCATACGCTTGTTGCGCAAATTGATCCAAGCCATCGACGAGCCGGCTATTCGCTTCGAAGCCGCGGAACGTGTCGTCCACGTCGTTGAGCAGCCGTTGCCGGCGTTCGAATCGAAGATCGGGAGGGGAATCCCGACCTCGAAGAAGAA
>DAIOGM010000191.1:10533-13147 GCA_036745215.1 Gemmataceae bacterium | reverse complement strand
ACCCCTCTCCCCCGGAGTACCGGGGGAGAGGGGAGAAGACTGCCGGAGTTCTGGGGGCGACGGGAGAAAGCTCAGTGTGGCATCGACGACACCACTAACATTTTGTCCGCGCCCGCCGTGACGACGCGCGTGCCATCGCTGGAAATGCACAGCGCGTTGATGCCGGCGTCGTGATGCGTGGCGCATGTCAATTCCGTCAACGTTGCCAGGTCCCACAAACGCAGCGTGTGATCCTGCGCCACCGAGACGAGACGGCCGACCTTCGGCGTGAACGCCAGCGCCGACACCATTTGCTTGTGGCCGGAAAGTTGGCCGAGTTCGCGATCGCCTTCCAGATCCCATAAACGAATCAGCGTGTCGAAATGGCCGCTGGCGATGCGTTTGCCGTCGGCGGAGACGGCAATGTCGAGCACGGCGCCGGCGTGTCCTTCAAAACAATGCGTCTCCAGGCCGCTGCGCAAATCCCACACGCGAATCGTCTGATCTTTGCTGGCTGAGACGAGCGTCGTCGTGTCGGCGCCGAAGGCGACCGCGTTGATGCCGGCGGTATGTCTGCCAAGCCGCAACACTTCGCGTCCGCCGGACACGTCCCAGATGCGAATCGATTTGTCATCGCTGCCGGACGCGAGCCGTTTGCCGTCGCGCGAAAACGCAATGCATTTGATTGACGCCGAGTGCCCGCTCAATCGGCGCAGCTCCTGGCCGCGTACGTCGAAGAGGCGCACCGTGAAGCCGCTGGCGGACGCGATCACGTCTTGCGTCGGCGAGAAGGCGACGGCGCGGACCTCCTGCGGATGCTTGGCGAAGCGGCGCACGACCTGGCCGGTGGTCGCGTCCCAGTAGATGAGCATGCCGTCCTTGCCGCCGGACGCGAGATGTTTGCCGTCCGGGGCGAAGCGCACGGACAGGACGGCATCCACGTGCCCGGTGAGGCGGCGTTTTTCGATGAACTCGATGCGCGGCGCCGGCGGATCGTCGAAGTTGTTCTTGGCCAGCGTCGCCAGCGCCTCCGCGATCGCGCCGGGAGTGACAAAGCGGTCGGCCGGCTTCTTCGCCATCATCTTCGCAACGATGCGCGTCAGCCCCGGCGCGATCTCGCCGCGCAAGATCGACGCCGGCACCGGGTCGTGCCAGCGCTGCTTGTCGAGTTTCTGAATCAAGCTGCCGCCGGGGAAGGGGACCTGCCCGGTCAAGAGAAAATAGAACGTGCAGCCCAGGCTGTAAACGTCGGCGCGGATGTCGGCGCCGTGCGGATCTTCGAGTTGCTCCGGCGCGACGTAATCCGCGGTGCCGATGACGGAGCCGCCCTGCGTCAACGTGCTGAGCGACTCGGCGATCGATTGCCCCGTCAATTGCAAGACGCGGGCAACGCCCATGTCGAGAAGTTTCACTTGAAAGCGATCGAAATTGGGCGTCGTCCGCGGATTGGGCGTCACCATCAAATTTGACGGCTTGATGTCGCGATGCACCAGCGCTTGCTCGAAGGCGTGGTGCAAGCCCAGAGCCGCCTGGCGAATGAAGTCGCATGCCTGGGAAATCGGCAACGGTCCCGTTTCATCGACGTAACGTTCGAGCGTGATGCCGTCAACGTATTCCATCACCAGGTAATGCGTGTCGCCGGCGTGATCGGAATCGTAGACCTTGACGATGTTGGGATGACTGAGCCGGGTCGCCGCCTGGGCCTCGCGGCGAAAGCGGCGCACCGTGTCTTCATGCTGGAGGCGATCCTTGCGGATGACCTTGATGGCGACGATTTCGTTGTCGCGAAGCTGGCGGGCGCGATAGACGATGCCCATGCCGCCGCGGCCCAGCTCTTCGAGGATTTCGAAGTCGGGCAGGACGGGCGGCTGCTGATCGAGGGGGACGGATCGCAACGGCGGCGGGGCGGCGATTTGCAGCACGGTCGCGGCCTGGTCGGCGCCGGGGCTCACGGTGGACACGGCGACGCCGCACACGGGGCAGGGCAAGGTGTCGCTGCGCGTGGCGGCTTCTTCGCTCTCTTCCCATTGATGGCCGCGCGAGCACGACAGCAATCGTGGCATCCACGTAACCCCACAAGGCGCCCCATCGCGTCGCTTTTCAGAAAGCCGCCGCGGAACGCAGAATTGCGCACCATCTTACGCTGGTCGCACGGAAATGCAATGTAGTCATCACGCTCCGCGTGATGGAGTTCGAGCGCATCCCACGAGAGGCTAATTCCGTCTGCGAGTTGGCCGAGCACCATCACGCGGAGCGTGATGAGTACATTGGCAAATCATGGCTCGCCCAGTTGCCAAACGACCGTGTTCCGGGCACGCCGCAACAGGTTGATGACGACTTCGAGCTTCGGCGAATCCAGATTCCGCGCCGTCGTCAGGCAATTGTCGATGCTGATCTCAAGCGCCTCAAGCTTGTTGGAAGGTTTGGGACCGGGCTTGCTGCCCTTCTTGGGGCCGCGCTTGCGCAGTTGCTTGCGCATGACGCTTTTCAGGTTGGCCAGATTATTCGTGACCTTCTTCTCGACTTCCGCGCCCTCGGCCAAACCGTGGTCGCCGCGATACCGCGCCAGGATGACGGCGTTGCTTTTTTCCTTGAGCCATTGGGGATTAGCCAGGAAAAGCTGTTTGAAATAACT
>DAIOGM010000191.1:3706-10523 GCA_036745215.1 Gemmataceae bacterium | reverse complement strand
AACTGTAACTGCTGCCCGATTTGCCTGACTTTCGCGCCATGATTGCAACCTCAATAGGATGTGGGATCGGGCGAGTCACTTGAGGTGGTATTGTAAAAAACTCATGATATACAAGCAAGGATGTGGTAGAGAAGATTCCCGATTTGGGAGCGATTACATAGTGAACATTTGGAATCGTATGCTGTTCTAAGAAAATCAGCGAGCCGAGCCCCGTAAGGGGCCGGTTGAGTAACTTGAAACACTCAACCGGCCCCTTACGGGGCTCGGCTCGCCGACACATGGAAATAAAAAAGGGAGAACCCGTGGGTTCTCCCCTTGCTTTGAAACCATCCCTTGCCGCATCGCGAATCGGTCCGAGCTGTGCTCCAGGCGAACCCGCTCGGACCGAACTCGCGTTAACGGCTCGAGGCGGCTTGGGTCGGGAACGTGAACGCGATCGTGGACGTTTCGCCGCCACGGACGGTCACGGTCTGCGATTCGGTCATCGTTCGGCCTTCGCGAACGACTTCGGCCGTCATGTTGTAGACGTAATCCGAGCCGAACAGGAGTTCCGGGGTGACCAGCGTGCGACGATCAGTCGTCGAAGTCGTCGTGTTGCCATCGACGAGCAAACGAGCATCAGCCGGAAGGTTGATGACGATGGTCGCCGGGGCGGACGTCTTCTTCGGCTTCTCGGTGGTCTTCGGGTCCTTGATCATTTCTTTGGCCGGCGTGCCGGTGCCAGTGGTGCAACCCGAGGTGCAGACCACGCTCGAGGAGCAGGCATAGCCATTGCTGCAGCTGCTGCTGCAACGATTACGATGGAACAGGCCGCCGCCGCCGCTGAACAAACCGCCGCGGCTGCAGCTGCTGGAGCAGCCGTGGCTGCTGGAGCAACCGTAGCTGCTGGAGCAGCCGCCGTGGCCGCCGCGGCCGTGCGAGCACACGCTGCTGCTGGAGCAGCCGTGGCCGCGATTGCCGAACAAACTATGACGGGCGCTGCACGAACTGGTCGAGCACGCCGAATGCGAACACGCGGTCGCGGAGCAACCGTTGCAACGATTGCGACCGAATTCGACCGAATCAGTACCGGCCGTCAAGGCCAGCATCAACACTGCAGAATACATTCAAAAACCTCCTCAAACAAAGGGAAGCCAACCCACGCAAGTTATTGGAACGCCAAGAGCCTGGAGTCATGGTGACATGTGCCGAATTGCTCTGTTCCGTTCCCCGGCATGAGCGAGCGGACATGCAATCTTCGCGCTGACAAAGAATGCTGAGTTAGTCATATGAGTGAAATAGTAAAGATAGTTAAAAAAAAGGTCAACAGCAGTTTAGGAAGGCTGGAGATTTTTTGCCGGCCACCTGCCCTCATAATCGGTACTTCTCCATGGAAGATATTATGAAAACAGAGAAAATCGGCAAGATGGATAATTTGATTTGACGATGGCAATGGTCGTGCGGCGTGTACTGGCCAACTTTGGAGTGCGGAGGGTTTGACGCCGCCTTCTTTCTTTTTTTCTTTGGAAACTCGACGGCGAAGAAAGAAAGAAAAAAAGAAAGCGGCGTCAAACCGCCGCACTCCAAATGGATTTCCGTGCAAGTTTTTCGCCGCGCCGCGTTCTGGCCTAAACGGGGCCGCGCGAATTCTCGGCTTTTGCGTTCGATTGCGAGCCGCGGTCGGGTATCATTTTCAAAGGGGTGGCAGTTGGTCATTATCGCAAGGCGAGGCGTGCCATGGCAAGCATAAACGCGGACGACGCACTCAAACGCGACTGGCCGCTGGCCAATCCCTGGTTATGGCTGGGCGCCGGAGTGGCGCTCGTCGGGTGGTCACTGGCATGGACGTTGTACTTTCGCCCGATCGCCGCCGATGGACGCGTCATCGTCCTCGCGTTCGGATTGCTTCTCGCAAGCGTCGGCGTCTGGTTGCGCCATCGCGATCGGCAAACGAGCTTCATTCGCGAACAGATGCCCGCAGCCGCGATTCCGGTGCGACTTTTCTTGGGCGTTGCTTTCGCGGCGGCCGCATTGGGCGTCACGTTCCTACTCATCTTGGCGCTGGCCCAACGATCAGAGAGCGTTCTCCAAGTCGCACCCGCCTGTTTGATCTGGCTAACCGTCACTCCCGTGGCAGCCAGCGCCTCCCTTCGTTGCCTGCGACGCAAGGACGGCCAACCGCTCGTCGAGGTTGATGAGGAAATCGCCGCGGCGTTCGCGGTCCTCGCCGGCTGTTGTTTTCTTGGCATGATCGTTTTGGTCCGCGATCCCTCCGATCTCGGCGAATGGGATTCCTTGCGAATGTTCCTGCGTGTCGGCGCCTTCGTGTCCGCCTATGCAGCGGGCCTGATCGTCATTCAAACGGGCTTGCGCCGCTTGATGTTGAGCCTGTTGTTCGTGTTGCATTTCGCCGGCATCTCGTCCGCGGCGCTCGCGGCGCCGCCGTCCTCGTGGATCGTCAACCAGGCCTGGATGCGCGTCTTTCGGCCTTACCTCGAATTCATGTACTTGAACAACGCGTATCACTTCTATGCGCCCGATCCGGGCCCGTCGAGTTTTCTCTGGTTTCGCATCATCTACACGACCGACGACGGCGCAACCGACTTCGGCAAATGGCTCAAAGTGCCCGATATGGACTCCAATGGCCGCATCAATCATCCCGTGGCGCTGGAGTATCAGCGTTACTTGTCCATGGTGGAACAAATCGTTCAGAAGGACCCGTTGCCGGGGGAATTTGTGTTCAATGAACAAAAGGGGGAATGGCAGCCGAACCCGTTGTACTTGAATCGGCTGAATTTATCGGACCCGACGGCGCCGGTGCCCATCGGCAAGATAGTGCCGAAGCATCCGCGCATTCCGCTGCATCCGGAAATCTTGAAGACGCAGCAGGTGAACATTCCGTCTGACGGACCGCGGCGGCTGCTGTCGTCCTTCGCGCGGCACATTGCCCTGCGTTATCCGACGCACACGAATGAACAAGGCGAGGAATTGAAGTTCAAGAGCGTCAAGATTTACCGCGTGATTCATTCGATCCCGCCGATCATCTGGTTCCAGCGCGATCTGACGCCGACGGATCCGACGCTGTATCAGCCGTTCTACGTGGGCAACTTCAACAAATACGGCACTCGCATGAACGACGGCGATCCGTATTTGTTTTGGCTACTGCCGATTTTGCGGGTGCAGGCCAACAATCCGCATTCGCAAATCAAGGATTGGTGCCGCGTGCACGCGGGCGATCCGGAGTCGCTGGTGGAACTGAAGCACTGGAAATGACGCCCAGGGGTGAGGTACTCCGAATCCCTGGGATTGCAGGACCGTAACCCAGGGGTTCGGAGTACCTCACCCCTGGGCGTCCATTGAATCAATAGCGCCATGAATAAACCAACTGCCGAAACCTGGTCGTTGCCGAGCTGGCTGCGTTCGTGGGAACAATTCTGGTTCACGCCGGCCGACCCGTCCGTGCTCGGCTTGATCCGCGTCGTGTGCGGCATGATCGTGGTCTACACGCTGGCGGTCTACGGCTTCAATTTGCAAGACTTCGTTGGCGAGCACGGCTGGCACGATTTGCAACTGCGCGACCAGATTCGCCGCGATCGTCCAATTGCGTGGACCGCGTGGACGTGGCTGGAAAGGCGTCCGTCGCCCACGCCGACGAACGACGCTGAGCGCGCCTATGTGCGCAACTACACCATGAATCACGGCGGTCCGCCGCCGCTGCCGTTCCCGAAGGATGAGGCCGAGGCCCAGGTCGTCGAACGCTTTATCGAAAACAACGGCATCGATCCGCGCGTCAACGGCGCCCCGATCCCGGCGACGCTGGAACAGGAAGAATACGCCGCCGCCTATTTGAAGCGATGGAAAGGCCCGCCGCCCGCCTATCCCAAGGATCAGGACGAGGCGTTCGCGATCAATCAGTACATGAAGGAGTACGGCATCGACCCGCGCGTCACATACGACAAGGGCATGCTGGTCTGGTCGATATGGTTCCACGTCCTCGAACCCGAAACGATGCTGGTATTGCACTGGCTGATCGTCGCATGTGCGTTCCTGTTCATGATCGGCTTCTGCACGCGCATCACGACGGCGCTGACGTGGTTCGGCTCGCTCTGCTACATCCATCGCAATCCGACGGCCCTGTTCGGCGTCGATACGATGATGACGATCACCCTCTTGTACTTGATGATCGGCCCGTGCGGCGCCGTCTTCTCGGTGGACGCAATCATCCGGCGTTGGTGGGTGCGGGCCAAGCCGGGCGTCGTCAATGGCTGGCGCCGTTTCTGGAAGCTGCCGGCCCTGGACGCGGTCGCGCCGGCGGCCTCGGCCGAAGTCGTGCCGAGCGTGTCCGCCAACGTCGCGACGCGTCTCTTGCAAATTCACGTTTGCATCATCTACCTCATCGCCGGGCTAGCGAAGCTGCAAGGCCAAACCTGGTGGAACGGCGGCGCTCTCTGGCTGACGCTGGGCAACTTCGAATTCGCGCCGATGCATTTCCGCCTCTATATGGAATTCATTCGCCTTCTGGGCCGACATCAATGGCTCTTCGACGGCTTCATGATGGGCGGCGGCCTGTTCACGCTCGCGTTTGAAATCGGCTACGCGTTCCTCATCTGGCGGCCGCGCTTGCGCTGGGTCTTTCTCGCCGCCGCGATCCTGTTGCACGGCTTCATCGGCCTGTTCATGGGCTTGCAGACGTTCTCGTTCATGATGCTCGTCATGAACATGGCGTTCTTGCGCCCGGAAGAAGCGCAATGGGCCTTAAGTTGGTTTGGCGCCCCGGCGGCAAGCGCCGCGGCCACGACGGCGGCGCCGGAGCTGGTTGGCGCCGGCGGCAAGGGGACTTGAACCACAGAGGCACAGAGACACAGAGAAAACACCCAGATTTGGGAACCCATAATCTTCCATTTCCAGCGTTCTGATACCCTTCTTTGTTTTCTCGGTGTCTCTGTGCCTCTGTGGTTAATAATTGTCATCCCCAGCACAATCCGCATTTCCGCCCGCGTCTGCCATCTCATCCGCCCTTTTTCCCCACACCTTCACGCCGGCCGATGCCGATCCAACAACAGACGAAATGCGCTTGCGCTCCCAGGATGCTCATCATGCGTCGATTTCTTTTCCTCTTGTGCGTGCTTGGCGCCGGGCTCATCGGACTCGGCGTCGCCGCTCAGGAGCCGGGGGCGGGCGTCATCTTCTTTCAACATCGCCAGTTCAAGATACCGTTCAAAAACGAACAACGCGGCGTCCGCGAAGTTCGCCTCTTCGTCTCCAACGATCAGGGCCGGCGCTGGGTGTACACCGCAACCGCGGCGCCGGAGGACCAGCACTTCCGCTTCGCGGCGACGCAGGACGGCGTCTACTGGTTCGCGGTCCAGACTGTGGACGCGCAAGGCAAGCTCATGCCGCCGACGCCCGAAGACCTGCGCGCCAACCTGCGCGTGATCGTGGACACCGTCGCGCCGCTCGTGCAGGTGCAGCCATTGCCGCCGCGCGGCGGTGAAGTCGGCGTCGCCTGGACGATTCGCGACGACAATCTCGACACGGCCCTGCCCGATTCGACGCGCGTCGAATATCGCGTCGCCGGCGCGATCAACTGGATTCCGCTGGCAGTCCCGCCGGGCGCGAGCCAGATTTACTGGAACCCGCTCGCCCTCGCCAACCTTGAAGTCCGCGTCTTGGCCCGCGACCGCGCCGGCAATGTCGGCGAAGACAAAACCCCGCTCAACCCCGCCGGCGCCGGCGGCGTCAATCCGCCGCCGTTTCAGAATCCGATCGGCGGCGACGCCTTCAAGGACGTGGAGCGAAGTTTCATCAAAAACAAGCAAATTTCCCTGAGCTACGATGTCGGCGACGTCGGCCCGTCCGGCGTTTCCTCCGTCGAACTCTGGTACACGCTCCAGCAAGGCCGGGCCTGGAACAAGCTGCAAGATTATCCAATCGACGTGAAAAACCCGCTCGAAGCCCGCGACGCCAAGAAGCTCGTCTTCGAAGTCAACGATGAAGGCATCTACGGCATCACCTTGCTGGCAAAGAGCGGCGTCGGCCTCGGCATTCGCCCGCCGCAACCCGGCGATCGGCCGCAGTTCTGGATCGAGGTCGATCTCACCAGGCCCGCCGTGCAACTGCAAGAAGTGAAAGTCGGCGCCGGCTTCGACAAGGGCAAGCTCACCATCGACTGGAAAGCGACCGACAAGAACCTCGGCATCAATCCCATCCGCCTCTCGTACGCCGAGGACAAAGCCGGCCAATGGACGACCATCGTGGACAAGCTCACCAACAGCGGCCGCTACATCTGGCGCATGCCGGACCCGTTGCCGTACCAGTTCTATGTGCGCGTGGAAGCGTTCGACCGCGCCGGCAACATCGGCGAAGCGTCAACGGTGGAGCGCGTGAAGGTGGATTTGTCGTTGCCGAAGGCGAAGATATTGGATATTGGGCCGGGCGGGCAATGAGGCATCATTTCGATTTCGGCGCGGCCTTGTCCTTCGCCGCGTCGGCCCAGCGGATGAAGCCGAGGGGGTTGGGGTCGTTTTGGGAAATGAGGCAACTCGAAGGTAAATCACCGTCAGCATCATCGGTGATCACTTTCTTGCCCGCGATGAGCCGGGTGCGCTCGATGCGATGATTCTTGACGATGATGTTGCCTTTGGCGATCACCAATGAATGAACCAAGCCTTCAGCGTCGAGAACGACGTCCCCCGCACTCACAACCAGTACGCCGAAGGCAACGCCAGACAATTCGACTCGGCCGGCGCAGAATATGACTGGATCATTTGCGCAGTAACTGGCGAACACGGACTGCCTCGCAATGATCGCGCCCGCAAATGTACCATGAGCCCAACGA
>DAIOGM010000191.1:0-3696 GCA_036745215.1 Gemmataceae bacterium | reverse complement strand
CGATATGTTTCTGGCGGTTTCTCGACAGGCTTGGCATCAAACCTGATCTCGTCAGCGCAAAGATAGACACCTCGGCTTTTTGTTTCCTCATCTTTAGCACCATTTGCTAATCCGGTGATGCGTTTTTCGCGAATTCTAAGGGGAATCTCTCGTTCTTTCAGATGCTGTTTTATGCTTTCCGTCGAGAGCTGCAATTTGGCGCCGCCAGCCTTTTCGTGTGCCTTGCGGAGTTTGTTGGCGAACTCGGATACGAAAGTCCAGGCTTCGGTTTCGTATTTGCCGTCGGGCCAGTCTAGCATTATTTGCACGAAACGTTCTACTTGGCCGTTATTGACTGCCGATTCGAGGTCGCGCACGGGCTTGCATTTGTGAAAATCAATGATCTCCTCGGCGCGTTTCGCCAACTCTCGGTCTGGCGATTTCAGAGCCGTCTCGAGAGCCGGCATGGCGTCGGGACGTTCCTTCAGCGCGGCAAACGCTTCCTGGCGCACCTGGAAGCTGCTGCTGCCAAGGTTCTTGATCAGGGTTTCGACCTCGCGCATGCCTGCGTTTTGTCCTGAGAAAACCAGAACAGGCACTGCGAAAAGTAGCCCGGCGATGGCCGTCAGCGTTATGTAGCGATGACTCATTATTCCCAGCATATCGAATCATACCAAGTATTGAGGTTCTCGTTCTTGATTAACGTGCCCTCTTCGTGGACCTGGGCGCCGTTACCACTTGGATTGGCGACAGCATGGTTAGAATTTATAAGATTCCCGGAAACGAACGTTGCTGTGCCGGAGCGAACATAAACTCCACCACCGACTTGCAAGCCAGTCGAAATGTTACCGGCAATCTCAACATCCGTAAAGGTGGCGTTTCCGTTCATGGTATAAATGCCGCCTCCTTCGTTAAGGGAATCATTATTCCAGATCCATACGTCCGTTACGTTGAGCGTGCCAAAATTCAATATTCCACCCCCTGTGCCGACGTAGTAAAGAATCCCTCCACCGCCGATTGCGTGGTTGTTAATAATCTGAAAGCCACTAAACGTAAGAGTTGAGTTACTCAGATTCGCGAGGCCGCCTCCCGCATTGGCGGTGTTATCATGGATTTCAGTGCCGTTCGTGACGAGCGCGGTTGCTCCACCGTTGTTGTTGCAAATGCCTCCGCCCATTCCACCTGCACGGTTGTCGTGAATGTCGCACCTATAGACTTCCAGAGTCCGATCGTTCCAAATTGCGCCGCCGTTACCGGTGACACGAAAATCAGCGATGGCAAGGTCGGAGAGTGTCAGATTGCCCCATTGGCAATGGCGCCGCCGTTACCCATTATTGTAGCATTCGCTATGCCCGTCATGGACACGTTGCCGATAATCGTAGTAGAGCTGGGGTTGATCGTGAACAGGCAATATCCGCCAAATAGCCCCCCTTGAAAAACGTTGACGCCGCCTTCCGGACCGACAATGGTGAAATTCTTCGAAAGCGTGAACCCACTAGTTCTGACATCGACGAACTCAACTCCGCTGAATGTGATCAGGAACGGGGTACTGCCCCGATTGGGATCGTTGCCAAATTGAATAGCTTGCCTCAACGTCCCATTCCCGGCGCTGTTCCCACTGGTCACTGAGCGCGAATTCAGCGGATTCCCTTGGATGGTGAATGTCAACACCGGACTCGTATCGCAGCCGCCGTTGGCCGTGCCGCCGTTGTCCTGGACCTTCAGGTCAAACGTCGAGGTGCCGCTTAGTTCGTCACTGACGGTGTACGAAAGCGTGCCATTCGCATCGATCGATGGCGCCACCAAGAATAGATCGGGATTCGAAATGTTGCTGACAATATACGTCGCCGTTTGTCCGGACTCGTCGCTGCCGCCGCCGGGATTGATCGTGGCCCAAGCCGAAATCGAGACTGGATCGGATCCGATGTCTACAGCAGGCGGATCACTCGCCTCAAAGCTCGGCGCATCGTTCACCGCCGTCACGTCCACCGTCATCGAATGCGTCGCGCTCGTGTCCGCAACACTGCTGTTGTCCTTGACGGCGAAATTCCACGTCGCATACGCGTTGCCGTTTTCGTTGTCGGCCGGCAGAAACTTGAACAGGTTCGCGTCGATGTCTTCCACGCTGATATCCTGATCCACGGCAACATCTGCATTGTTCAACTTCAACGCGCCGTTCGCCGGCAAGCTGACGACTTTCACGGCAGCGAAATTGTCGGGCGGATTGTCGTTGGGATCGCTGAAATGGAAGTCGCCGCGTTGAAACGTATAAGGCGTATCTTCCAATGTTTGCACGATCTCGTCAATCGTAACCGGCGCATGCGTTCCGGTTCCGCCGCCGCTGCCACCTGGGTTGATGCGATGTTCCAGGGCCTCGACGCGTGGCCGATAGTATGTCCTGGTTTTCGAAATCGAGCGGTGCTTGGTTGAAAAGAATCGGCGAATCCAGCTGGGGAGAGGCATCGCGGGCTCCTTGGTCAAGGGGTGTGATTCAAAATTGACCTGGACCCACTGTACCCCCCCCCCCAGTCGCGAATTGCAAGCATGGAACGGTGATTTTCGCGTGAATTAACGGCAAAATCGGCTGCGGCACGCTTGCGAATTATTGCCTCAGCGAATATTTCAGCTGAGGCAGAAAAATCCGCGGTAACGACGACTCGCAGCTGTCAAACTAAGTGGTCCTTTTCGAAAATAACCGTTGGGTTCGCTGCAAAAAAAAACGAACACTCGCCTGAGCACCGAAGGTGCGCAAACAAATTAGCCCAGGGCAGAGCGAAGCGCCGCCCTGGGTTAGTTGGCGCCAAATGATGAAGCTCTGAAAGAGCGAAACAAGTGGCCGAACGCTGTTGTAACGCACTTTCAGTGCTAGGGCGACTTGACTTCAATTACCCAGGGCGGCGCTGCGCTCTGCCCTGGGCTATGTTGTTTGCGCACCGTTGGTGCTCCGAAAAGAAAGCAGCCGAGTGTTTCGTTGCTTGCCAACCCTACCGTTAATTGTGAAATGAACCACTAAGCCGCTCGCTTCTTCGAACACCTGCAAAAAAACCCCGGTCCGCGGCGGCCCATGCGCGCAATCAGCATCGCCCGACATAAGGGGCAACGCGCGACGCCCATTTCTTCCAGCGCCGCGCGAATGTTCACGGTCTCGCGCTGGTTCGCGGGACGAGGCTTTTCGCCGTCATTCGTCCGAATCATCTTGTACGCTTTTCGCACCATCGGTTTTCTCCTTGTTGAGTTTGAAGCCGGCCTCGCTCAACGCGTCGGCGACTTTTTGGCGCGCCTCGGGAAATAAGCTCAACACGTTCAGCACAATTCGAAAGAGCCACATGATCTCCGGATCTTCGAGGACGTTGCGCGTTTCCGGCGTCGCGTCCGCGGGCTTGACCGCGGCCGACCAGCCGGGGCGTTGTTTGCTTTCGCGGCCGGGGCCGTGGATGAGCCAATGCTGTGGATTTTTCTTGAGTTCCGCAATTTCGGCGAAGAGCCGAGCGTGGGCGTAGGCCTCGCAGACGCCGCGCGCAAAGGTTCGATAGGGGTGCCGCGATCCGGCGCGGCTGCCGCGTGCGAGCCAGGCGTCGAAAACGTCCTTGGGCACGCCGGACGCTTCGGCGGCGATGTACGGGTAGGCGCCGGCGCGGATTCCGGCGACGATCTGCTTGCTCAATTCGTCGGTGAGTGCGAAGGCTTTCGACATGACAACGCTCGGATGCAAAGGGC
>DAIOGM010000190.1:12653-13158 GCA_036745215.1 Gemmataceae bacterium | reverse complement strand
CTCGTCTTGACCGATGGCTACGACAACATCTCGGTCGATCGCAACAACATGAATGCGAATACGGAGAGCGTCAAAACGTTGTTGAGAGAAACCAACAAGCTCAAGAAGGACATCGACGTGATGGTGATTGGTTTCCTTGACAAGGGTGGAAAGCCCGTTGTCGGCACGAAGACCGAGTTCGACGTGGCGAAGGAACAATTCGATCACGTGAAAAACTTCACCGACCGCAGCGGCTTCTTTCCGCAGTCCAAGGGAGCGGAGCTCGGCAAAACGATCGAAGAGCTGATCGTTCGACCCTATGTGCAAGTCAAGCAGGATACGAAGGTGCTCCGCGAATTCCAGTATGGCCGGCCCGTCAATTACCTGAGCGACGGCACGCTCAACTGGAAGCCGTTCATCGACGCAAGCGATTACGAGGCCAACGTGCTCAATGCGCCTCGCACGGGCGTTGAATTGAAGATGCCGGCGGGGCATAACCTCTTCGCGGTCCTCAAACGCCGAGAGG
>DAIOGM010000190.1:11669-12643 GCA_036745215.1 Gemmataceae bacterium | reverse complement strand
GGCGCGACCGCGCATAAACGAAATGCTCGAGCCAGCGCGGCTTGATTGGCCGGCAGCCGGAGGTCGAGGGGAATTATCCAAGCAAGTCGGCGGACGGCTGGCTGGCGACGCTTCTGGAAAATCACGAAGCGCTGACCGGCAAAATCATCACGCAGCTCATCACGCTGGAAAAGACCAAGCTGGAGGAAGATATTCGCCAGACGCACCCGGGGTTTACCTGGCTCGAACTCGATACCGTGAAGGGAATTCGCCCCGAACAAACCCTCGAATGGAACAACGTGTGGTCGCTGCCGACGCCCGCGTTCCAATTGAAGATGCGCTGGCCGGAGAACGAGTCCCCGAGGCTTACCGCGTGGTTCTGGCCCGAGGTGCGCGATCGCTTGCTGTTGAACGACAGCATCGTGACGCGCCGCAAGATCAAGGTGCCATTCGAGGCGGACAATGAAGCCGATCCGGTCGAGAATATCTCATGGGAACGCGCCCAGGATCGCCTGGTGGTGCGCTTGCGCTTTCCGCTCAAGAAGCCGATTGCGGCGGGGCTGAAAGATTATCCGGACCACGCCACGGAACATCGGCACTATCTGAAAGCGGGCCGAGGCACGGCGTATTTCTACGGATTGCCGACGACGCTGCAGGAAGTGAATCTCGCGCTGATCGACATCGAAGCGTTCAAGGCCGCCGCCGCGAACGTCGAGTTTCGGCCCACTCAGCCCTACGACGGGCCTAAGATATTTTACCGACCGGCGGATTGACCTGCCGACGGCCAAAGTAGTCGTCTCGCTCCGCGAGACGGACTTCCTCTCGCGGAGCGAGAGGACTACATTGCAAATCCACAATAACGGGAAACACCGCTCATGGCGGAAAACGCGGACGTCTCCGATGCGGGCTCTGGACGCCGACCCTGGCAAGGGCGCGACACCGAGACGACGGGCTCGGACGCGGGCCCGGCCCAGCGTCGGCCGATCGGCTTTCTC
>DAIOGM010000190.1:0-11659 GCA_036745215.1 Gemmataceae bacterium | reverse complement strand
GCCCTGGCGTCGATTGCGCTGGTGTGGATTCTCCTTTTGCGCAGGCCCGCTCCAACGCCGTACTTTTTGACCATCAGCATCGGCGAATACAACTCGCGCCACTATCCCAATCTGCCCTATGCGGCCCAGGACAGCGAGTTGCTGCTGCGGCATTTCCCATCGGATTCAAAAAAGCAAGCGGTGACCAAGAGCAAGAAGCTGCTGCGCGAGCAATTGAAAGCGCTTGAAGGCAAAGCATCGCAGCCGTTGATCGTGCACCTGTCGGCGCTGGCGCTCGTTCGCGGCGACAACGTTTACCTCCTGCCGGGCGACGCCGATCCAGATGATGAAGCGACCTGGCTCGACGTGCGCGAAGTGCTGGAGGCGATCCAGGCATGTCCGGCGGCGCAGAAGCTGCTCATTCTGGATCTGGCTCATCCGCTTGCCGAGCCGCGTCTGGGCGTGCTGACGGATCGTGTCGCCAAGACGCTGGAAGAAAACCTGCGCAAGGATGAGCCTGGCTTCCACGTCCTGTGCCCCTGTTCCGCGGGTCAGTATTCATGGGCATCGGAGGCGATCCAGTGTTCGGCGCTCGCGTATTATCTCGATCAAGGCTTGCAGAACATGGCCGACACGAACAAGTCGGGCAACGTCAGCCTGACGGAGTTGCTCGATTACGCGAAGCCGCGCGTCGATCGCTGGGCGCAGCAGAACTTCGGCGTTCGCCAGGAGCCGCGGCTCCTTGGCAAAGGCGCCGACTTCACGATCGCGTACATCAATGAACAGTCGCCGACCTCTCAGGCCGCGCCGAAGCTCGACGCGTATCCCGAAAGCTTGAAGAAAGCGTGGAAAGCCCGCGACGACGCCTGGGACGCCGGCGCGTTTCAACGCGCCCCGCGGCAACTGCTCAAGCTCGACGCCGGCCTCTTGCGCGACGAAAAGCGTTGGCAACGCGGCTATGTGACCAAAACGTCCGATGACGACTCACGCGACCTTGCCCTGGCGCTCACGAAAGCCATGAACGTGCCGCGGCCGTCGTATCGGTCTCTCTCATTGGCGAGCGTGCGGGCCAATCCCGCGCTGGCCGAATCGCTGTATCAAATGCTGCTCGCGGAGGCCGATCCCAAGAAATCCGCGGACGATCACGTCAAGAAGCAGCAGGCCGAGCTGCTTAAAAAACTTCAGGAAGACAAGAAGCTCGACTTTCCGCACCAGGCCGCGGCGCTCATCGACGCGCTCGGCCGCGTCCGGCAACTGGAGCCGGGTCATTTTGCGATGGCGCATGGCGTGCTGGCGACTTTGCGAACCCGGCCGTCGTTCGAGGAAGTGCTCTACGTGAAGCGGCTGGCCGACTTCGCCAAGGAACAGGATCCGGACACCTGGCCGCGCGACAAGATCAAGACGATCTGGCAAGCGATGCATGCACATCAAATGGTGCTCGCAGCCCTGGAGCAGGAGCCGGAGTTTCTTGCGTGGGTGGCGGTGGAAGTTGAGGAAGCCGACCAGCAACGCCGCACCGGCGAGCAAAAATTGCTTCGCGGCCGTCCCTCGACCTGGGAGGTTGGCGTCAAGGAATTGCTGGCGGCGAAGGAAAGTTACGAGCAATCCAGGAAGACGCTCGAGTCATTGAGAAAAGCTCGCGTTGAGCTGGATCGCTCGCTGGCGCACCTGCCGGCGCTGGCGCAATTGCTTTGCGATTGGCCGGAAGACGACTTTCCCGCACAGACTACGTGGAACGAAGCCGCCGCGGAGACGCTCGTCTTGCAAGCGTTCTTCGCGAATCCGCCGGCGCGAGAAGCGTCGAGCGGCGCGCGTCCGGATGCCAAGTTGAATGTTCATTCACGCAAGCTCAAGGACCACCTGGATGAACTGGACGAAATGCTGGACCTGCGCATTCGTGCCGCCGAGAAGGACGCGACCGGCAAAACGCATCGTGCATTGCTGTGCCTCTTGTCCAGTGCGCTCATCAAGTCGTCCAAGCGCGCCGAGCTGGCCGACAAGCAGCGCCGGCTGGCGGTGAAGCTGCACGAGGCGACGGACAAGCTCGATCAGGAAGCCACGCTGCGACCGTCCGATACGTTGGTCAAGTCACTCGAACGCGATGCGGCGCTGACCCGCGCCAAGATGTCGATCGCGCTCTTGCGGCTCGCGTCCGCCAGGCCGCCGGCGTTGCCAGCCGACCAGGCTCAGTTGACGCCGCGCGACGTGGACGTGCTGGAAAAGGCGCTGCACGCGGCGTGGGGCAACGAGCTGCTCGAACGCTGGCGTGCCGCGAAGCCAAGTCACGAAGCCGATGCGCTCAATCGCCTGGTTTCCGTCTGGGACTGGCACGCCAAGCTCGGCGCCGATCGCGATATCAGTTTGTTGTTGCAGAATGGCCAGCGAAGATCGTATCTTCAATGGCTCGCCGCCGGTTATCAAGCGGAAGGCCGATTCCTGGAGACCAACAAGTTCGATCATCCGGTCCGGGATTTTTATCTCGACGCCGCGGAGAACTTGCGGCTCCATGTTTCCGGCCCCGATTGATTTTGCGAGCCACGGGGTTTATCCCCGTGGATGAGGCTATTCCGCGGGGATAAACCCCGCGGCTCGCCGAGGATTTTCAAACCAACGATTGCGAGGATATGCGATGCGAAATACTCCATCTTCCATTTGGCTTGTCATCACCGTTGTGGCGCTGTTCGCATGGCCGCGCGGCGCTTTGGCACAAGACAAAGACACGCCGCAAATAACCGAGATCAACATCAGCGAGGCCAAGGAAGAGCCCGCCCCGGCCAAAATCAGCATGCGGCCCAACACGCCGATCAACCTGGGCTTCGAGCTGAAGAACAAAACCGCCGACACGCTGCGCGAGGTCACGGTCAAATTGGTCCACGTCGTGGGGGACGAGGAACGCGTCATCGCGGAAGGCAAAGTCAAGGAAATCCAACCGACCCTCGGCACGGCGAGCGGCGAGCGCGTGCTCCTGTTCGACAAAGTCAAAGGGCCCGTCGATGAAAAGAACAAAGATGAAAAGAACAAAGACTCGGCCGACAAGGTGGAGTTGAAAGGCCCCCCCTTCAAGTTTCAACTGAACATCGAAGTGAAGCAGCCAAAGGACTTCCCCGTCGTCAAACGAAAGCTCGAGTTGATCGTTCGCGAGCCGCGCGAATACCTCGGCGCCTCTGCCAATTTTGATCAGCTCAATAAACGGCTTCGCGTCGCCGTTACTTATCCGAAGCAAGAGGACCTCTTCGGCCCGCACAAGTTCCTGGCTCAACTGTCGCTCAGTCCGGAGCTGAAGGTCGGCAAGACGAAAGTGTTCAAGGACACCATCACCAGCCCGCAACAACCGGGCGATCTCCGCGCCGATTTCGACGAATTGACCGGCGAAGGCGAAGCGTATCTCAAGTTGGACGGCTACGATCGCGCATACGTCTATCCGGTCAAGCTGGCCGCGTCGGGCGCCATCAACGCCCGGACGCGCGATGAAATTCGCGTTCGCATCGTGGCGCCGCGTTATGCGAAGCCGAGCGAGAAGTTCGAAGTCGTGCTGGAAGCGGACGGCCCGCTCAATGAGGACTATCGCATCAAGATCGACATGGATCGCACCGGCGAACGGCTGCGTTTTCGCGACGTGATCGACAAGGCGGGCTTGCGCGAACAACGCGCCTGGCTCAGCGTGTCGGCCACGAAGAATCTCGTCTGCCAAACCGACGTGAACGACTGGCGCGTGTACTTCGACACGCGCGAAGTCGCCGGCAACATCGATTTTCGCGTCAATGTTTGGAAATTCGATGCCAAGACCAAGGACTATGAAAAAGTCAAGCTGACATTTCCCGAAGGTGATCGGCCGAAGATGGCGCTCAACGAAAGGGACGAGGATTCGAAAAACCTGTTCGCCCGCGTGAGCCAGGATGAATCGAAGCCGGAGGACGCGCAGTTCGTGAAATTGCCGAAGGAATGGCCGGCGAACGTGCCGCTGGAGGTGCGCGTCAAGATTCGCGAACGGACGGCGACGCAGGCGCCGATCGCGAAGGTCGTCTTTTTCCGGGGCAAGCTGGCCAAGGACGCCAAGGCCGAGATCAAGGAGGAAGACATTTTCTCGACCGTCGAGCCCACGGACCCGATGGGATCGGAATGGTCGTTCATTCTGCCGCCGCAAATCAAGACCGAGCCGGTCACGATATCCGCACAGCTCACGACGCGTACAGGCATCAAGGAGACCATCTCCGAGACGATCGTCATGATCCCAGGTGGCGCGGGCAAGGCGCTGTACAAGATCAAGGGCACCGTTCTTCATGGTGAGCTGGCGCAGCAGAAAATGCCCGTCACCTTGACGGACGAAAAAGGCAAAGAAAAAGCGGTGCCGACCAAGACGGACGACAAGGGGACGTTCATCTTCGAAGATTTACCGCCAGGGGTTTACATCGTGGCATCGACCCTGAGTGCTCGCAATCTCGTGGGCACGCTCAAGGTGGAGTTGAAGGATAAAGACAAAAACGATGCGACGATCAAGCTGGCCCCGCCGAAGAAAGGCAAGTAATTCCCGTAGGGACAAGCGGCTCGCTTGTCCCCTTGCGTACCCAGGGACAAGCGAGCCGCTTGTCCCTACGAGGTGAATTGCCGATTTTTTTTGTCCGGTTTCCAGGTGTTTCGGAGATATAGAAGGTGTGAGCAACAACGCACCTTCTTATCAGGTGCATTTTAATAGCGATTGGCGGACCGGATGGCTTTTCAGCGAAGGCCGTCCGATCCGATCCAATCATTTACGAACCCGTCGCCGCCGCACCTGCGAGGACCTATGCAAAAACACCTATTCGACTGCTGGGGCGTCAAGCAGGTCGCCGATTGCCATTACAACACTTGCGTCGCGAATGTGGCCGCCTTGCTCAAGAATCGCGAGGCCGGGGCGCGTCTGTGGACCGCGAAGTCCATTCAGGACGAATGCGGCCCGGTTCGCGAAGACAACGGCAAATCGAATGTCGGCACCATCGGCGCAGCGCTTTCGTACCTGGAAGGCGCCACGGATCGGCGCCGCTCGACGACGTTCGCGAATTTCAAGGACGCCCGCGTGCCGGGCGATTATGCGATCTTCATGAACGCGCATGTGGTGTACGGCATCATCGAGGCAGACGGCAGCGCCCTAGTGCTCGACGCCAACGTCGGCCGCGCATGGCAGAGCTGGGCGGAGTTCCTCGCTTATGCCAAGACCAACAAGACGCTGTACGGCGCCGATCCCGAAAGGCTCAATCAGGCGTTTCGATTGATTCCGGAAGGTTAGGTTAGGCGCGAAAATGCGCGTTTAACGCGCCGATTGCGTTGAAAGGCGAGTTGGTGCTTTACTTTTGAAAATGGGGCCATTAAACTCCACCAGAACGCCGGTATACTGGAAGATCATATCCCCAGCGGGCGTTGATTTGCGATGTCGCAGGAACCCTTATGCCTTCGCCGGACGTTCTTGATTTTGCCAAGCTGCTCGCACCCATTTCGGCGGACAAACCGACGGGCACCGATCCGCGCCTCGATCCGTCGCCGAACTCGCCGTATTTCAAGATCAAGGACGATCGCCGCAAGGCGTGCGAATTCGAGCGCCCCGGCGCGGACCATCCGCCGGACTGGGCGATCGTTCGGCAGCTAGCCGTCAAGATTCTGACGGAGCAGGCGAAGGACCTGAACGTCGTCACGTATCTCATCGAGGCGCTCGTTCGCCTCGATGGTTTCGCGGGGCTTCGCGACGGCTTTCGCCTTGCGCGGGAGCTGGTCGAAAAACACTGGGAAACGCTTTATCCGCTGCCGGACCCTGTCGAGGTGACGCGCGAGCAGGAACTCAAGGCCAAGCCGACGCCGACGCGTGAAGAGATGGAGGAATTGCAGGCGCTCAACGAGGAGTTTCGCTCGACGCGCCTCGCGCCGCTGATCGGGCTCAACGGTCATGAATCCGACGGCACGCTGCTGGCGCCGATCGCGCGCGTGCCGATCACGGATATGACGAGCATCGGCCAGTTTGCCCTCGCGCAATACAATGAGGGAAATTTCCTCAAGAAGATCACGGATCCGAAGCTTCAACAGCAGAAGATTGACAACGGCGCCGTCACGCTGGACAAGTTTCAAAAGGCAGTGGCGGAAAGCGAGCCGGCTTTCTATCTAAAACTGGTAGACGACCTCAACGCGGCCATCACGGAGCTGGGCAAGCTCGCGGCCGCGCTCGATCAGCGTTGCGACGGCAAGGGCCCGCCGACGAGCAGCATCCGCACCCGCATGACGGAATGCCTCGACATCGTCAAGGAGACCGCGAAGGAAAAACTGCGGGTCGCGGTGCCGAAGCCCGATGAGGCGAAAAAAGACGGCGCGCCGGCCGCCGGTCAACCGGGCGCGGCGCCAAGCGCGGTGCAGTCGCGCGAGCAGGCGCTGGATAGTCTTCTGAAGGTGGCTGATTTCTTCCGCCGCACCGAACCGCATTCGCCGATTTCTTACGCCCTCGATCAGGTCGTGCGCTGGGGACGAATGCCGCTGCCCGAACTTTGGACCGAGTTGATCGCGGACGATGCGCCGCGCAAAAGCGTCTTCAAACAGGTCGGCATTCGCCCCGGAGACGATAAAAAAGAAGCGCCCAAGAAGTGATCGTGCATTTCCGCCTGCGCTGCCGACGGTTGATGAGTCATCGAAATACGTGAATTTTAACAAGGGAAAGGAAGGTGTTTTGTGGCCGGCATTCACGACAAGCTCGAACGGGTGCGCAAGCCGCGCGTCCATATCAAGTACGAGGTCCACACGGGGGACGCGACAGTTGAAAAGGAATTGCCGTTCGTCGTCGGCGTCCTCGGCGATTTCTCGGGCAATCCGACGCAGCCGCTGAAGTCGCTCGCGAATCGCAAGTTCATTTCCATCGATCGCGACAACTTCAACGAGGTCATGGAAAAGATGACCCCGGGCGTCAACATCAAGGTGCAGAACACCTTGAAGGGCGACGGCACCGAAATGGCGGTCCAGCTCAAGTTCAACGCCATCGAAGATTTCGAGCCGGCCGAGATCGCCCGCCAGGTCGAGCCGCTGCGAAAGCTGCTGGAAGCTCGCGACAAGTTGCGCGATCTTTTGACCAAGGTGGATCGCTCCGACGATCTGGAAAACCTGCTCGAGCAAGTGCTGAAGAATAACGAACAGATCAAGAAACTTTCCTCTGAACTGGGCGGCGCCCCCGCTGAAAAGACCGAACAAGGAGGCCAATCATGAGTGCAGAACAACAAGCCGCCGCCCCCGCCGGGGCTGCGACCACGCAAGCTGAAGAGAGCCTTCTGGATCAGATCGTCGGCGCCACCAAGATGACCGAGCGCCCGATCGCCAAGGACCTCATCAGCAACCTGATCGCCGAGGCGACCAAGGGCACGATCACCTGGGACCGCAACGTCGCCAAGAGCATCAATGACGGCATCAATGCCATTGACGCGGCGCTGTCCAAGCAGCTCGCGGAGATCTTGCATCATCCCGATCTCCAGAAGCTGGAAGGGGCCTGGCGGGGCCTGCATTACCTCGTCCAGAACAGCGAAACCAACACCATGC
This sequence comes from Gemmataceae bacterium, assembly GCA_036745215.1. GTDB lineage: Bacteria > Planctomycetota > Planctomycetia > Gemmatales > Gemmataceae > SIAQ01. Next base: position 4,141 of record DAIOGM010000190.1, on the reverse strand, counting down.
TCAAGATCAAGGTGTTGAACGCGTCCAAGCGCGACCTGTTCAAGGACGTCGATCGCGCCACCGAGTTCGATCAGAGCCAGATCTTCAAGAAGCTCTATGAGAGCGAGTTCGGCTCCCCCGGCGGCCAGCCGTACGGCGCCCTGATCGGCGACTACGAATTCACCAACCATCCCGAGGACGTCGAGCTGCTCAGCAAGATGTCCAACGTCGCCGCCGCGGCGTTCTGCCCGTTCGTCTCCGCGGCGGCGCCGTCACTGTTCGGCTTCGGCAACTGGGAAGAACTGACGAAGCCGCGCGATTTGGAAAAGATTTTCGACACGGTCGAATACACCAAGTGGCGTTCGTATCGCGACTCGGAGGACTCGCGTTTCGTGACCCTGGCGATGCCGCGCGTCTTGTCGCGGTTGCCGTACGGCTCCGGAACGAAGCCCGTCGAGGAATTCAACTTCGAGGAAGTTCCGCTCGACGCCAAGGGCAAGCCGAAACCGGTTCCGCACGAGCACTTCGCGTGGATGAACGCCGCGTACGTGCTCGGCGCGCGAATGACCAACGCGTTCTCGCAATATCAATGGTGCACCGCCATTCGCGGCGCGGAAGGCGGCGGCAAGGTCGAAGGGCTGCCGGCGTTCATCTTCCGCTCGGACGACGGCGACCTCGATCTCAAGTGCCCGACCGAGATCGGCATCACGGATCGCCGCGAGGCCGAGCTGTCGAAGTGCGGCTTCCTGCCGCTCTGCCATTACAAGAACACGGACTACTCGGTGTTCTTCGGCTCGCAATCGACGCAGAAGCCGAAGAAATACCAGGGCCCCGACGGCGCCGACGCCACCGCCAACGCCGCCATCTCGGCGCGTTTGCCGTACATGATGGCGACGTCGCGCATCGCCCATTACCTCAAGGTGATGGCGCGCGACTGGATTGGCCGATTCATGCAGCCGCAGGATTGCGAGGACGCGCTCAACAAGTGGATCAAGAACTACGTCAACTCCAACGCGGGCGCGACGCAGGAGATGAAGGCGAAGTTCCCACTGCGGGCGGCTCAGATCAAGGTGGAAGAGATTCCCGAAAAGCCAGGCTCGTACAAAGCGGTCGCGTTCCTGCAACCGTGGCTGCAGTTGGAAGAGCTGACCACGTCGCTGCGCATGGTCGCTCGCATCCCGGCGTTGAAATAACGAGAATCGGCAGCACCGAAGGTGCGCAATGTTAAAGCCCAGGGCAACGCCCTGGGTGATTGACGACCAGCAATTGAAGCCCCGAAGGGGCGCTACCGAGCGTTCGCGTTGCGCCCCTTCGGGGTTTTGAGGTTTTGATTGACGCCATCCCAGGGCGTTGCCCTGGGCTTTAACATTTTCGCACCTTCGGTGCTCGAAACACCTCGACGTACTCCGTTGGCAATAACGAGGATCGACTGCCGGATGAACGCACCCGTTACGAGTTCTGTTCCTGGCGTCCACGTCTTAACGACGGACGCTCCCGCGTCGCCGGCGTCTCCGGCCGCGAAGAGCCTCCTGGAAACCATCCTCGAATCCGCCCCCGCCGCCGCTCAATCGTCCTCGTCGCTCGATCGCTTCCTCCGCGAAGACTCCGTCGGCAAGGCATTACGCGAATGGCTCGGCCCGCTGCCCAACTTGCCGCCCGCGCTTTTGAAGCAAGACATCGCGATGCGGCTCAATCGCGACATCGCTCGGCTCGACGCGCTCTTGAACGACCAGGTCAACGAAATCCTGCACCATCCCGCTTTCCAAAAGCTTGAAGCGTCCTGGCGCGGCTTGCGCTTCCTCGTCGATCAAACGCCCGACGGCGCGAACGTCAAGATTCGCGTCCTCAATGCCTCGTGGCGCGATTTGACGCGCGACTTGACGGTGCGCTCGCTCGAATTCGACCAGAGCGACCTCTTCCGCAAGGTCTACAGCGACGCGTTCGGCACCCCCGGCGGCGAGCCGTTCAGCGTGCTTCTGGGCGATTACGAAATCCGCCATCGCATGAGCGCCGCGCATCCTTACAACGATATCGAAACGCTCGACGCCATCTCCGGCGTCGCGGCGGCGGCGTTCGCGCCGTTCATCGCGGCCGCGCATCCGTCGATCCTGGAACTCGAAAGCTTCGCGGACCTGGAACGACCGCTCGACTTGTCACGCACCTTCGAGAATCTCGAATACTTGAAATGGAAGGCCTTTCGTAAAAAAGAAGATTCGCGGTTCGTCGGCCTGACGATGCCGCACGTCCTGGGCCGGTTGCCGTACGCCGATGACAGCACGCGCGTGGACGGCTTTCGTTTTCACGAGGACGTGACCGGCCCCGATCGCAGCAAATATCTCTGGAGCAACGCGTCGTATGCGTTCGGCGCGGTGATGATCCGCGCCTTCGTTGACACCGGCTGGCTCGCGGACATCCGCGGCGCCCGGCGCGGCGAACTCAGCGGCGGCATCGTCGATGGCCTGGCCATCCATTCCTTTTCGACCGACAAACGCGGCGTCGCGCCCAAATCCTCCACCGACGCCATCGTCACCGACGCCCAGGAAAAAGAACTCGGCAACCTCGGCTTCATCCCGCTCTGCCATTGCCAGGACACCGAGCTGGCGGCCTTCTACGGCAACCAATCCGTGCAGGAGCCGAACCAGTACGATCAATCGTCGGCCACGCTCAACGCCCGGCTCTCGACGATGCTGCAGTATATATTGTGCGCGTCGCGTTTCGCTCATTACCTGAAGGTGATCGCCCGCGACCGCATCGGCTCGTTCACGCGTGCCAGCGACTTTCAGCATTACTTGCGGCACTGGATCGTCAACTACACCACCGCGAACGACAAGGCCGGCGCCAAACATCCGCTGCGCGAGGCGCGCGTCGAGGTCGAGGAGCTGGCGGACAAGCCGGGTACGTTCGCGTGCCGGATGTTTCTGCGGCCGCACCATCAACTGGATCAGATGACGTCGGTGTTGAAGCTGGAGAGCACGCTGGCGCCGATGAAGCAATAACGAAAGAGAACGTGAAACGCAGTGCATTTACCCCGAAGGGGTTGCATCCCAAAGCCCAGGGTCGCGCAGCGCACCCTGGGTCAGTGAGCGATTGGAGCGAACTACCCCGAAGGGGTTGCATCATCGTCAACCGAGTCCACTTGATGCAACCCCTTCGGGGTAATTCAGACAATGGATAATTCCGACCCAGGGTGCGCTGCGCGACCCTGGGCTTTGAGATGCAACCCCTTCGGGGTAAAGATCTCGTGAAAGGACAATTATCATGAACGCGCGCGAATTGTTTGACGCGGGCAAGCTCAACGACGCCATCGCGGCGGCACTCGAAGACGTCAAGAAAGCGCCGACCGACACCGGCAAGCGCGGCTTCCTCGCGGAACTTCTGTGCTTCGCCGGCGACCTCGAACGCGCCGACAAACAACTGGACGCACTCGGCCATCAGGACCCGCAGGTCATGGTCGGGGTCTCGCTGTTTCGCCAGCTCATCCGCGCGGAACAGGCGCGGCAACAATTCTATTCCGACGGTCGTTTGCCGGAATTCATCAATCAGGAAATCACGCCCACGCTGCGCCGCCACATGGAAGCGTCCATGCTGGTCCGCGAAAACAAGGTCGCCGAGGCGGCGAAGCTGCTCGCCGATGGCGAGGCGGAAGTGCCGAAAGCGCAGGGAGTTTGCAATGGGCAGCCGTTTGACGAGCTGCGCGATCTCGATGACCGGACGGCGTCGTTTCTCGAAGTGTTGACGAGCACCGGCAAATACTTCTGGATTCCGCTCGAACGCGTCGAGTCCGTCGAGTTCCGGGCGCCGGCCCGGCCGCGCGATCTGCTTTGGCGCATGGCGCACATGAGCGTCGATGGCGGGCCGGATGGCGAAGTGTTTCTGCCGGTCCTTTACGCGGGCTCGTCGGCGGCGGCGGATGATCCAATTCGCCTCGGCCGGGCGACCGAGTGGCAAGGCGAGGCGGGTCAATTGGTGCGCGGCGTCGGGCAACGCATGTTCCTCGTCGGCGGCGAGGCGCAGTCGATCATGGAATTGCAGACGTTGACCGTCAATCCACCGGCGGCCGCGCAGTAAGACCGTGGAATACGATTCCAATCGTGTCGTGCCCCGGGGTTGACACCATTGGAATGGTGTTCCACGGTCCAAGGGGCAGCACTGTAAGTCCGTG
>DAIOGM010000189.1:10916-13182 GCA_036745215.1 Gemmataceae bacterium | reverse complement strand
ATCGAGCTCGCGATCGCGTTCGACCACGACCTGATCGGGCCGAAGCGACGCCAGGAGGCAGCCTTCGACGTCGGCCTGGGTTTTGGTCAGCACCTTGCCAAGCTTGGTGCGCAGGGCGAACACCGACTCCGTGGTGAAGATGGATGAACGTTCCATCCGCCAGCGCACGCCCTGCATCATCGGCATCGCCTTGTTGCCGGCTTCGATGTCAAGGAGCGAGCCGTCGAGAGCGACGAGCGAGTTTTTCATTTCGACGTGCAAGAGACGGCAGCCGTTGAGAGCGACGAGGTCGCCCTTGCCGCGGATGAGGCACTCCTGGAATTCAACCTTGGCGGTGGCGGGCGGCAGCGGGGCCTCCGATTTCATCATGCTGTTGAGATCCACCGAGCTGACGACGCTGAGCCATTGCTCCTCTTTTTCCGCCCGCAGCGTGAAGACGCAATTCTTGAATACGCACAGCGCTTCCGGGCCCATCTGCACGATCGATTGCGTGACGTCTCGTTGATTGGGATCGAGAACGATCTCCATGCCTTCGATTTCGAGCTTGCCGTCCTGGATCTTGAAGACGTACGTTTCCTTATCGCGGAACTTTTTGTTGAGAATGAGGCGCGGCTGATAGTCGGTGTCCGGCTTGAGCGTGACGGTAATGCCTTCCGCGAGCTTCACCTCCGAGACCACAACGTCGCGGCTATTTTCGCCGTGGCGGATGTAGATGACGTCGCCGTGAACGGCGGCGGCGAGGGCGGCGTTGAGCTTGGTGTAGATGCCAGGGGTGCGGCCATCGTCGTCGGCGTCCACGACCTTGCGGAGCTTGGGCGTGGGGCTGCCTCCCTTGGCCAGGGCTGCCGGCGGCGCGGACATCCCATTGCCGACCCAGGTCTTTTTCAGTCCGAACGCGTTATGATATTCCGACTTGAGTTGGAACGCGGCCTCGCCCGATTGGGTGAGTGGATCGGTCTCCTGCCAGGGGCTGCGCGAAATCGCGTCCGGCTGATCGAGGTACTTCGCATTCTGATCTCGGCCCTTGCCGAGCGCGAGGTATTTTTGAAATTGCTCGCCATAGATATTGTTGCCGACGAACGCGTTAAGGTTGTGGTAGATATTGTGATCGCCAAAGTACTGGATCGGCGCCGCGTCGGCGAGAAACATCAAATCGGGTTCAGAGCCTTGTTCGACCCGCTCATTGGGACGCGAAAAGACGCTGTTATTGACGGTGAGCTGGGCCGATGATTTTTCGTCGAATCGAAATGCCGGCCCAAACACGACGAAGCCAGCGCTTTGTTGGACGGTGAGAACTGTCTTCTCGCGCGAACAACCCTTGCGCAGATGGAACCACGCGCTGTGCGGCTTGAAGGCGCAATTGGTCACGTTGACGATCGCCGGGCCGTTGATGGCGACCGCGACCTGGCCGCCCGTCGGTCCGCCGTCGAAATAACATTCCAGCAGATTCACGACCGGAGGCTTGACGTCCTCGGCGGTTCCCGCGGTGTCAATGACCACGGAAGCGAGGCGGACTTTTTTCGAACCGGCAGGGAACTTCGGCACGGACTGCGTGAACATGCATTGCCGGAACGTCACCGTCTCGACGCCGCTGCGAATGACGATGGCGGCGACGGCTTTTTCGGGCGGAGTGATCGCGGAGTCGATGTGGAAATGGACGCGCGTGAATTCCACTTCTTTGCCGCCGTCGAGCAAGATGCCGGCGGCGGCGCCGGTGCTCTTGTACTGGAATCGGACGCCGACAAACTCTTCCAGTTCTATCGGATCCAACTTGAGCCGTTGATCGCGGCCGCCGTGAAACACCAGACCGGTGTTTTCCAGGGTGATCGGTTTTTCAACCGAGAGCTTGACGTCGGTGATGGCGCGGTCGTCAAACGCTTCTTTCAATTCCTTGGCATCGCCGACAATTGCCGTGCGGTCAGAAGTAGGCGGGCCGGGGTGGCGCTGTGGGCCTTGATCGCCGTCCTTTTTCGGCGGCGCCTTGGCGTCGGCAGTGGCGTTTCCGGTTCCCTTCGTCGAGATGCGTGCCGGATCGGAAGTCAATGAAGCCAGGAACGTCAATACGAAAAGCGCGGCCAGTGCGAGACCGATGTAAAGGAGCGGCCGACTGTGCGGCTGGCTCGGCAACGGCGCATCGACAAGCAGCACGCCCTCGGGAACGTCGTTGGCCGCCCCGACCTTTTGCGCCACTTGCATCAGATGATGTACCAGGTGGATCGGCCGTTGATAGCGGTCTTTGGGGCTCTTCGCCATCATCGTGCCGAGG
>DAIOGM010000189.1:0-10906 GCA_036745215.1 Gemmataceae bacterium | reverse complement strand
CTGGCGACCAATGTGGTAAATGGTTTGCCGGTAATCCGCTTCGATGGCGCGCGGATCGACGGGCGATTTGGTTTGATGATGCTGCAACTTTTTCGCAGGCGTTCCTTCCGGCACCGGCGGCTGGCCCGTCAGCAAATGATAAAACGTGCAGCCGAGCGAATAGACGTCGCTGCGCGCATCGGCGTCGCGCGGCTCCAGGGCTTGTTCCGGCGAGATGTAATCGAACGTGCCGAGTGTCACGCCCGACTGCGTCAGATCGCGATCGCCTCGGCGCTCCAGGTTGCGCGCCAGGCCCATGTCCACGAGCTTGGCGCGGCCCGTCGGCGTGATGATGATATTGGACGGCTTGACATCGCGATGCACGACGCCGCGCGTTGTGGCGTGCTCCAGTCCGGCTGCGACTTGCAAAATGTAACGCACGGCTTCCGCGACCGGAATGCGGCCGCGCTCCTCCATCATCGTGCGCAGGGTTTTGCCTTCCACGAATTCGAACGCAATGAAATGAAGTCCCTGATCTTCACCGCAATAAAAGACGCGCGCGATATTTTCATGATCCAACTTGGCCGCGGCCTTGGCTTCTTGATGGAAACGTTGAATATTGTCCGGCTCGAGGGCCATTTCCGGCGGCAGGATTTTCAACGCCACAAAGCGATCCAGCTGGGCATCGCGGGCGCGAATCACAGCCGCCATGCCGCCGACGCCGATCGGTTCGATCAGTTCGTAATGGGCGAGCCGTCGGCCACGCAAGCCCGCAAAGAGAGCCTCCGGGTTGGCTTGCTTGCGCCCGAGGTCAACGACTTTTTCTTGACTGCTTCCATGCTCGGGCACGATGGGGGGCGCTTTGGAAATAACGGTTGGAGATTCATCCGTTGCAGGCGCACGTTCCGGGATGACAACCGCTTCCTGTTCGGAAACGGGCCGAAAACCAACATCGCTCTTTCCTTGAGAGTTAGTGGACATGCGTTCCTCAAAGATGCCTTGGCTTGGGAACGAGCCGAATGTGGGATCTCTCCGTTAAAGAAATGACAACCAGCAGGGAGAAATCCAACAATTCCATCAAACCCAGTATAATCTGTAACACGGCTCGGTGTCAATTGTTTCGGTCAAATTGCGTGATTTGGAGACTTTTCGCCGATGGACGCTATAGAAGCTCTCGATCAAGGGGCGTATGCCCATTTCACGTTCCAGGCCAAGGCGATGCCGAATGTCGTGTCTGTCATGGTAACTGCTTATTACATAAGTAGTTATATTGGAGTATGTGTTCTCATCATTGGCATCCTGGGCATTCATTTATTTCTAAATCGTAAACAATCAGCATTAGTTGCCACTTTGAGCCTGGTTTCGGCCATTCTCATCATTGAGTTGCTGCGTTTCGCGGTGCCGCGATCCAGGCCACAGGATGCGGTCCAATGGATTGGCGATGAGGCGAAATCTGGCACCTTTCCGAGCGCAAGCGTGTTTTTGTTCTTGCTATGTATGATCCTGTTGGGAAACGCCTTATGGGAGAACCTGTCGGCGCGATGGTCGCGCGGAGTATTCATTGTGCTCGCCGCGAGTCTGACGGTTTGGGTTTGTCTCAGCCAGTTTTATCTGGCGCTCCATTACGTTTCCGACGTGATCGGCGCCATCACCGGCGCGACGTTGATCGGCTGGATCGCGATTCGTCTCATCTCGGCCGCAGCCCCACCTCGTCCCGCTGAAGCAAGCGACGCACCGCCCGCGGATGCCATCCAAGATTTGTCGCGCGCGACGGCAATCAAGAAGTAGCCGCATTTGTTGGAAATCTGTTTGCATCTTGGCCTTCAGGCAGCAAAATGAAGGTGGATGATTCCCGCCGCACTTTTGGAACTCGTCAAATGAACCGGACGTCACGTTTTCTTTTCGCGTCTCTCTTGTTGGGCTTCGCCTGCACCGCCGTCGCCCAGGATGGCGCGAAAGACAAGAAGCCGGATGAAAAAAAACAAGAAACCAAGGCGGACGAGAAGAAAGACGACGGCCGACTGCCGCACACCAAGTTGATGCCCGCGAAGTTGATGCCGAACCTTTGCGTGGTGAAGTATCGCGTCAGCACGTCGTCGCCGGAATGCCAGGCGTTCTTCGATCAAGGCCTGGGGTTTTATTACTCGTACGTTTACATGGAAGCGGCCCGCTCTTTCGAGACGGCCGTCAAGCATGATCCAAACTGCGCGCTCGCATGGTGGGGACTGAGTAAGGCGTGCGAACGCTGGTACAAGGCCGCGTACCAGCCGCCATTGAAAAAGGCGCAAGAACTCCTGTCCCATTGTAACGAACGCGAAATGCGTTTGATCAAGGCCCGGCTGCAAGAAAAGGGCCTGATCGACACCATCAAACAAGAAGACCGCAAAAAGGAAGCGGTCAAGACACTCGACGAACTGCTCACGCTTTACGACGACGACGAGGAAGGCTGGTTCTGCCGCGCTCAGGTCGCCGAGGGACCGAACTCCGCGGTGCCGTTTTACAAGGCGCTGCTTCGCATCAACCCGCAGCATCCCGGGGCGCATCACGAGTTGGTCCATCATTACGAGAACATCAGCCGACCCGCGCTCGGTTGGCCGCACGCGGAAGGTTACGTGCAATCGTCCCCCGGCATTCCGCACGCGCTGCACATGCAAGCTCATCTGGCCATGCGCATCGGCAAATGGGAAAAAACGACCGACCGCTCTGCGAAAGCCATCGAACTCGAGGAGGCGTACCACAAATTGATGGGCGTGCAGCCGGGCGAGGATCAGCAGTTTTCGCATCATCTGGAAACGTTGATGCAATCGTTGATCCACGATGGCCGATTCAAGGAAGCCCATGAGATTCGCAAGAAATGCGAGTTCCACAAGTTCACGTCACAGCGAAAACATTGGTTTCAGCTAGCTCTCGACGAGCGCGACTGGGATGAAGCGCTCAAGCATGCCAACGCTAATGGCAAGGACAAGCTGACCGCCAGTTTTCAGCGCGCGCTGGTTTATATCAATAAGGGCGAAGTCGATCGCGCCCGCGCCGAGGTCGAAGTGCTGCGCGAAGCGTACTTAACCAATCGCAACAAGGACCTTGAGTTGCGTCTCTGGCTCACGCAAGGACATTTGCAATGCATGGCGGGCGAAGGCGACGCGGGCGGCAAACTTCTCGCGAAGATCGTCCAGAAAACCAAGGATGACTACTACCGGCATGCCTGGGGCCATGGCGCGTACTTCATGGAGTCGTGGGGCATCGGCGCGCTCAAAGCCAATCGCCTCGCTGCCGCGGAGGAAGCGTTCCTCGAATCGCTCGCGCATGACGCCGGCTCGGTCCGCGGCGCTCTGGGCATGATGGTCGTTTGCGAACGCATGGGCCGCACCGAGGAACTGAATCGCTTCGCCGAGCTGGCGCAGCGCTGCTGGCGCAAGGCCGATCCGGGGTTGATTCAAAGCGAACTGGAATACATGCGCTCGCTCGGCACGGCCGTGTCGGCGAGTACGTCCATCGAGAAATAACGCTTGCAAATCCGCATTCGGAGTTCGTCATGACACGCGCTTGCGCTTTCCTCGCTCTCTTTGTCTCGTTCAATCTCGTCGCCGCCGACCCGTGCAAATCCGGCCCGCAGCCCAATCAGCGGCCGGGGCCGTACGCCGCCCTCGTCTCGGTCGGCAAGGAACGCGGCACACAGCATTGCTACATCTGCGAATCCGCGGACAAGCCGGTCGTCATTGTCTTCGCACGCACACTCCATGAGCCGCTCGGCAAGCTCGTCAAGCAAATCGAGGGCGCGGTCAAGGAGCACAAGACGTCCAACTTGCGCGGCTGGGTCACCATTCTCGGCGACGATCAAACCAAGATGGACCCGCTCGTCGTCAAGTGGGCGCAGCAACACGCCATCAGCAACATGCCGTGCGCCGTCTTCGAGGACACCGTCGGGCCGCCCGCGTATCTGCTCGCGAAGGAAGCCGACGTGACCGTCATCCTCTCGGTCAAGCAAAAGGTCGTCGCCAACTTCGCGTTCCGCGCCGGCGAACTCAACGACGCGGCCATCGCCGACGTCGTCAAGTCGATTCCCAAGATCGTTGACGTCAAGAAGTAAGCTCACGCAAAGGCGCAAAGCCGCAAAGGATTCATCTCTTTGCGACTTTGCGTCTTTGCGTGAGCATGAGTTTTGACATGACCACGAAAATCCTCGCCTTCGACCTCGGCGCCGAATCGGGCCGCGGACTCATCGGCTCGTTCGACGGCGAACGCCTGGCGCTCGAAGTCGTCCATCGCTTCCCCAACGGCGGCGTCGCGACGCTCGACACGCTGCACTGGGACGTCCTCGGCCTCTGGCGCGAAATGCTCGCCGGTCTGCGCAAAGCGGAGACCGAGCATGGCCCGCTTGCGTCCGTCGGCGTCGATACCTGGGGCGTCGATTTCGCGTTCCTCGGCAAGGACAGCGCACTCCTGGGCAATCCGCGCCATTATCGCGATCCGCACACCGAAACCATCATGGACGCCGCGTTCGCGAAAGTCCCGAAGACCGAGATCTATCGCCAGACCGGCATCCAGTTCATGCGCTTCAACTCGCTGTTTCAACTGCTGGCGTTGATGCGCGACCGTTCGCCGCTCCTGGATGCCGCCGACACGATGCTGATGATTCCCGATCTCTTCCATTACTGGATGACCGGCATCAAGTGCAACGAATACACCGACGCATCGACGAGCCAGATTATCGACCCTGGCACGCGCACCTGGGCGCGCGACCTGATCCGCGCCTTCGGCATCCCGGAGAGAATCCTCGGCTCCCTGGTGCAGCCCGGCACCGTGCTCGGGCCGTTGCGGCCGAGCGTCGCGGCGAGCGCCGGCGTGGCGTCGATCCCTGTGATCGCGCCGGCGACGCACGACACCGCCGCCGCCGTTGCCGCCGTGCCAGCGACCGGCCAGTCGTGGGCGTACATCAGCTCCGGCACCTGGTCGCTCATGGGCGTCGAAACGAAATCGCCGAAGACCGACGCGAACACGTTGCGCGTCAACTTCACCAACGAAGGCGGCGTCGGCGGCACGATTCGCCTGCTCAAGAACATCATGGGCCTCTGGCTCGTGCAGGAATGCCGCCGCGCCTGGGAACGCGCGGGCGTCACCTACGATTACGCCGCCCTCATGAAGATGGCGGAGACGTCCACGCCGTTCGCGAGCATCGTCAATCCCGATGACGCGTCATTCATCTTGCCGGCGAACATGCCCGGCGCGATCGGCGATTATTGCAAGAAGACCAATCAACCCGTGCCGACCGAGCCCGGCGACGTCGTCCGTACGTGCCTCGAAAGCCTCGCGCTGCGTTATCGCTGGGTGCTCGAACGCCTCGAAGAACTCGTCGGCCATCGCCTCGACACGATTCACATCGTCGGCGGCGGTTGTCAAAACACGCTCCTCTGCCAGCTCGCCGCGGACGCGTGCAATCGTCCCGTCGTCGCCGGCCCCGTCGAGGCGACCGCGATCGGCAACGTCCTTGTGCAAGCGATTGGGCTTGGCCTGCTGGGTTCGCTCGCGGATGGCCGGGCCGTCGTGCGCCGCTCCTTTGAGGTGCGGACGTACGAGCCCCGCGAGCACGAACGCTGGGCGGAGCCTTATCGCCGCTTCTTGCAGATGATCGCCTGACGTCCACAACCGACATATCAAACCGCGCTCGCGAATGTTACCTTCCATTCGTGCTGCATTCGATCGTCTCATCGTCTCGCCACCCCCCCCTTCGGCGAGAGAAGAATGACCACTTTCGATGAATGCATGCAGTTTTTGCCTTGAATGAACCCCCTTTTTCGCGAGAAGAATGGGCCAAAAAACGAGACGAACGGCCAATTTTTCGAGAAGAATAGGCCTCAAAATGAAAAGCACCGGCCCAATCTCGAGAAGAATGGCCTCGAAAACGAAATCCATGGCCAAGATTTTGAAACGAACCCCCTCTTTTTTTGAACGAATGACCGTTTTTTCGAGACGAACTTCAACAGCCAATGTCCCAACCCGAGAGGTGCACCATGCAAGAGTTGCAAATGTTGAAACTTCACGAGCTGGCCCCGGAGATGGAGCCCGATTGGCTCTGGGATGGCTACATCGCCGCCGGCCAAATCACCGTCTTCACGGCCGTGTGGAAATCCGGCAAGACGACGCTGCTTTCGCACTTGCTCGCCCAGCGCAAAGACGGCGGCGTATTGCTGGGCCAAAAAGTCGATTCCGGCTTCAACGTCATCATCTCCGAGGAAGCCGCTCCGCTCTGGCAAGAACGCCACGCCCGGCTCGGCTTCGATCTAAATGACTGCTTCCTGTGCCGCCCGTTCCAGCACAGTCCGACCATGGACGACTGGAAAAACCTGCTGACCCGTGTGCAGTCCTATTGCGCCGACATGGACTCCGACCTGGTGATCATCGATCCGGTGTCGCAATTTTTGCCCGCCGGCTGCGAGAACAATCAGTCGCTCGTGCAAGAAGCCATGCGCATGCTGCGCCGCCTGACCAACGACGGCATCGCAGTCGTGCTGGCGCATCATCCGCGCAAGGCGACGGCGAAGCTCGGCTCGACGGCGCGCGGCTGCGGCGCGTTTCATTCGTTCGTGGACATCATGATGGAGATGTACCCGGCCCGATCCGGGCAGCCCGCCGACCCGCGCCGCCGCCTGCTCGGCTTCTCGCGCTTCGACGCCACGCCGCGCTCGCTCCTGTTCGAACGCAACGCCGACGCCGCCGGCTACACGCTGGTGGATCAAACCTTCGACGACGATTTCCTGGAAACCTGGCACGCCTTGCAAGCGGTGCTGGAAATGAGCCCGATGCCATTGTCGCGTGTGGAGATTTTGCAGCTTTGGCCGAAAAATGCTGGGCAACCCAAACTATCGACGTTGTGGCATTGGCTGGACGTGTCGCACGACCGCGGCCTGGTGCAACGGGCGGGCGCCGGCACGCGCATCGATCCGTACCGCTATTCGCTGCCGTTTTCGGACGCCAAGCCGCGCCGCAAGTCGAATGCGAAGGAGGAAAAGCCGGACGCATTGCAGAGCTTGCAACAAATGCTGGGCGGCGAGCGGCTGAATTTGGCGCAATGATAACGCGATTGGCCATTGCCCATTGATCATTATCCATTTGCCATTTGAAACTCGGCCCATTCTTCCCAAATGGAAAATGGACATTGGTCAATGTTCAATGGCCAATTCTGTTGTCGGTCGAACGCGATTGGCCATTGCCCATTGATCATAATCCATTTTTCATTGGATGGAGTCGGCTCGTTGTTATTTGTTCCCACGACCCCGATTGTCTTTCGCCGTGTTAATCGACTGCCCGATGATCTTGCGCAATTGCTCCGCTTCATCCAGGAGCGGCGCCAGCCGATCTTCGGTCAATAATTCTCCTTTGACGATCATGTGTAGCCAGCATCGCGTCTCGCGCAGCTCTTTCAACACAATGGCAAGCTTGTGAATGAAATCGTTGCGACTTTCCGCCGCGCACGCTTCCTCGTAATTTGGCGGCGGCGAAGTAGCACAACGAACGAGTTGAGCGGCGATATGTCGTCCGAGCCGTGTTTCCGGCAAAGCATCCACAACCTTGCCCGCTCGGACCGCAAAATCCAGAAGCCGCGTCGAAAGTTCTTCCGGGCTCATATCTTTCTCCTTTGCAAATGGCAAATGGACATTGGTCAATGCTCAATGGGCAATTATTTTTGCCTAACGCGATTGGCCATTGCCCATTGATCATTATCCATTTGCCATTTGAACCTCGGCCAATTCTTCGCAAATGGCAAATGGACATTGGTCAATGCTCAATGGCCAATTAGGAACGCCGTCTCTCGTGCCCCAGAAGAACCTGGATGGTCCGCAAATCGATGCCGCGCTCGACCAGATGGGTCGCGAACGAATGGCGAAACGTGTGGCAATGGATGCGTTTGTTCAACCCCCCGCGCTCACCGGCCTCGCCGACGGCTCGCTGCACCGACCCCGCAAACACGTGATGTCGTCCCATTCTCCCCGTCCGCGGACACCGTGACAATTGCCGCGAGGCAAACACATACTGCCAGCCCAGCTCCTGCGCCGCCTTTGGGTATTTCCTTTCCAGGGCGTCCGGCAACTCCACCCGCGCCACTCCGCGCGCCAGGTCTCGCTCGTGCAGCGCGCTTCGCTTGTCCATCTGCGTTTGCAAGGCGCCGCGCACCGACTTGGGCAACATCACCACACGATCCTTGGCGCCTTTGCCTTGCCGGACCATGATCTGGCCGCGCAAAAAGTCGATGTCCTTGACGCGCAATCGGCAACACTCCATCAGGCGCAATCCGCATCCGTACAGCAGCTGCGCCATCAATGCGAACACCCCATCGGCCCCCTCCACGAGCGCCAATACCTGCGCGACTTCTTCCGGCGCCAGCACGGTTGGCAGTCGTTTCGGCCGCCGCGAACGCACGGCCTCCAACCTGCCTAGTTCCATGTTCAGCACATCACGGTACAAGAACACGATCTCGTTGAGCGCCTGATTCTGCGTACTGACGCTCACCTGGCCCCGCACCGCCAGATCCGTGAGGAAAAGTTCCAGCTCCGCCGCCCCCATGTCGCGCGGATGCCGCGTCCCGTTGAAAAAGATGAACCGCCGGATCCACTGCACATAGCATTCCTCCGTCCGCACGGCGTAATGCTTGACGCGCATCACCTGCTTCACCTGATCGAGGAGCCGAGGCGGTCGCGGATACGGCAACTCCCCCAAGTGCCGATGCAGCACCTGCTGATACAGGAATTCGAGCGCCCCGCGCGCCGCCGACAGCGCACGCAGGGCGTCCTTGTCGGTTTTTGCAAGTTGCTCCAGGAATTGCCCGATTTCTGCCAACCCCATGTCGTTGGGGTGACGCGTGCCATGAAAAAGCACAAACCGGCGACACCAGTCCGTTGCCTCGGCGGCCCATGTTTCGGTGTGCCCGTAAGATCGTGCCGCTTCGCGGAACTGATCCAGCAACTTCGGCCCATTTCCATTGTTGGCAGGTGCGGTCGGCGTGCGAGCGTCTTGTGCCATGGGTAAGCTCCAGCTGGAAAAAGGTGACATTACCGAATAAGTGTACATATGTTCAAAATCAATTGCAAGGAATATCCTTGACAGTTCGACTCGGCAGGGGTGGAATATTTCGTTGATAGGGTGCCTACCGGGTGATATCGTGCCGGCAATCCGAAATGGCGTGCCGGCCCGGCGAGATAGTCGGCCGGCGCTTCCATAGCCTGCCGGCGCCGGCAGGTCTAATCACCAGTTCGGCGGCGGAGGTGGTGATGACGCTGGATGAGCTTCAACTCCAGATTCTCCGCCTGATGCGAGATGCTACGGCTGCTGGCGTAATTGGTTGGGAGCGAAGCGAGACGGATAAGGACACCTGGTATACCACCTCGGGGCCGATTCAGTCCTTCATCCGCTTCAAGTGGCCGTCCTACAACTACGAGGTGAGTTCGGACCGCGATTTCGTTGAGGTTGATGCGGCTGGTCGCTTCATGATCGGGACCCCGGGTTGGACGCTCGCATTGGAGATCCTCGGTGCGGGCCTTGAGGAATGGGGTCATCACGTAACATCTCTGCGAGAGCAGTACCAGCGACAGATCCGTCTGTTGACGGATGCGATCAGGGACGCGGCCGCCGAACCAGAAGCTACAGCAGACGGCGGGGGCATGTAGGCGTTGCGAGGTTCATTGCTCCAGCAGCCCCCGCCGCTGCTGAGCTGGGTCGTTCGCCGGCAAGGTTCTCGTGACTACCTGTCGAGGTGATGCGGTGATCGAGCTTGTTCCGGCCGAGCATGACGACCTGGCATTCCTGACGTTAGCGCAGCGCATTATGAATGGTGCCATTGCGGAACTTCGAATGCCCGAAGTCTTCCTTGTGCATGTCGATAACTGGTTCGATCACAAGTGGCTCGGCTGGTGGAGCAGAAAAGACGAGGAACTCCGGGTTCCTACGTTCACGCCCAACCGCGTCTTTTCGGAGAAGCACTTTCTCTGGAAGGCGGAGACTTCGGTCTGGGAGAGCATTGAGCTGCAAAAGCCGCTCCACATTCGGCAGCCAGGTCGCCCGTGGCTCGCGCAGCCGATCGACCGGTTTTCGAAATCTGCCGCTTTCATTTGGTACAGCGGCAACACCGCGACCAACAAAGTGGGCAGCCTAATGCTCTACCTGTCGGGTGCCGAGGGCTATTCGTGGTACGCATCGTTTCGGATGGGCGGAGAGTGGGCCGTGGCCGATGAGTGCCGAATCACAAGGCGAGAGTTGTCGGTGTTCGAGGAACGCGGCCGGCAATTAGAACTGGCCCACGCGCAACCGAATGGGACGCCGGCGAACCATCAGTTGCATTTGACCGGGGCCGCATTCCGGTTTTCCAGGGTTCAACGTCTCACCAGCGGCCCCGGCAACTGAACTTGGTCGTTCGGCGGCATGGTGCACTCATGAACGACTTCCTGATGATGCAAGGTGGTTGGGACGTAATGAGCCTTGAACAAGACGGTAAGCCCGCACCCGACGCACCGCTCGTGAAATTGGTAATTTTCAAGGACGATCAGATGTGGTTTCGCTATTTCTTACCGCGGTCGAACGAGTTTGGCGACCTACCGGCCCAATTCGAGCTTGACCCCACGCAGAAACCCAAGCGCATCGACCAAACAGTGGACGGCAAAACGTACTTGGGCATTTACGATTTGGAAGGCGGCACGCTAAGGATCTGCTGGCGGCGAACCCCGGCAAGCTGCCGGCAGACTGGATCATCACGCCGCATCCGGGCGAAGCCGCAAGGTTGTTAGGCGTGGATGCCCGCGCGGTGCAGGGCCTTGACGAGGTGGCGGAACTCGTCCACGGGGCCCAGCGGGTCGCGACGTGAGCTGTAGCCCGCGTGGGGGGCGAAGAACGAGACCGGCGCATAGCCCCAGTAGTTGACCAGGCCGGGCGGGCAATCCTG